>DATAED010000354.1:0-21089 GCA_036258195.1 Ktedonobacterales bacterium | reverse complement strand
ACGCTTGCTACCGTCATGACCCATGCAGCTATCTCGCCGCTCGGTTTCTTTTTCCAGCAGATCGAGATTGGCATCACTCGTGGCGCCATGTATGCGCTCATTGCGCTCGGCTACACACTGGTGTACGGCATCATCGAGCTGATCAACTTTGCGCACGGCGACATCTGCATGTGGGCGACGATTGTGACTCTGGCTGTCGTCCAGACCATGGGGATCACTGCCCCACCCAACCCCATTGCCCTGGTAGGGTTGCTCGTCTTGCTGTTGGTCATTGGCATGACCGTCTCCGCCACCCTCAATGTCACTATTGAGCGCTTCTTCTATAAGCCGCTGCGCAAGGCGCCCCGTCTGGCGCCACTGATCGCGGCGATTGGCGTCTCGCTGATTCTGGAGGAAGTCGCGGCTCTCTGGCGCGGACGCAGCTTCGTTGGCTTCCCCTCCATCTTCCCAGACGTTGGCATCAGCATCGGCTCAGTACGCATCGCGCTGCTCGATGTCGTCATCGTCGTCGTCTCCCTGGCGTTGATGTACGCCCTCGACTACTTCATCCGCCACACGCGGATGGGCAAAGCGATGCGCGCGACCGCGCAAGATCCCGAAGCGGCGGCTCTGATGGGAGTCAACATCAATCGCACCATCAGCACGACCTTCATCATCGGCGGCGCGCTAGCGGGCGCAGCTGGTGTGTTCTACAATCTCTACATCCAGCAGGTCTGGTACTTCACCGGGTTTCAGCTGGGCCTGATCGCCTTCACCGCTGCCGTCCTCGGCGGCATCGGTAACATCTACGGCGCTGTCCTGGGTGGCTTCCTCATTGGGTTGATCGAGTCGCTTGCGATTGCGTATGTCCCCAATGGCTTTGCCTTCTCGGACGCTATCGTGTTCGCCATTCTCGTCTTGATCCTGGTCGTCAGGCCGTCCGGCTTGCTCGGTCAGCAGACGCCCAATAAGGTTTGAGAGGAGGTCGCTCATGGCTACAAAGTCACCACTGAAGGTCGCCTCGCAAACCGCTTCCTCTGCTGTCTCCACTGCGCGCGACTGGACGCACGAGACCATGATCGCAGGCCGACCGGTGATCTGGTACGTGACGGGGTGGCGCTTCGCCATCATCACGCTGATTGTGGGCGTCCTGTTGCCGCTCGTCCCCTACTCGGCCTATCCAGACATCCAGAGCCTGCTGGTGGCGCTGACCTCGGTGTTCATCTACGTGATGCTGGCCCTGGGGCTGAACGTCGTGGTCGGCTACGCGGGTCTGCTCGATCTGGGCTACGTGGCCTTCTACGTCATCGGAGCCTATACGATGGCGTCAGGCACGTTTGGCTCGCTGCTCAACTTCAACGAGAAGCCGTTCAGCATCCCGACCTTCCCGTTTGCGTTGTTGCTCCTGGCCGGCGCGCTGATCGCGGGCATCTTCGGCATCTTGCTCGGCGCCCCGACGCTGCGCCTGCGCGGCGACTATCTGGCCATCGTGACGCTGGGATTCGGCGAGATTGTGCCGATTGTCTTCCAGCACATCCCCACGTTCTACGGGTCGCTGGGCATGACCTCGACGCCACCCCCGCCTGTCAACACGCCATTTGGGCTCCTTTCCTTCACCGACCCGCTCAACAACGCGCCGTTCTACTATATGGCGCTGCTCTTCGCCGTGTTGGTGGCGATTGGCTCGTTCGCGCTGCGCAATTCCAGTATTGGGCGCGCCTGGGTCGCCATCCGCGAGGATGAAACCGCCGCCGAATCGTCAGGGGTCAACCTGGTGCGCACGAAACTGCTGGCCTACGCACTGGGAGCCTTTGTCGGCGGTGTAGCGGGCGTCATGCAGGCGGCTTTCGTCCCCAGCGTCAACCCGGTCAACTTCCAGTTCCAGATCTCCATTACGATCCTGGCGATGGTCGTGCTGGGGGGCCTCGGCAGCATTGCGGGCGTGATCCTGGGCGCGATGATACTGCAATTCCTGTACGTGTATGTGCTCCAGCGCATCAACGACCCGATTCACGCCAGCTTCCTGGTCGCCTCCAACGGCGCGCCACTGCATTTCCTCGCCAACGTCGACTTCAGCAGCCTGAACTACCTGATCTTCGGCATCCTGCTGGTGATTATGATCTTGCTGCGGCCACAAGGCTTGATCCCCGATGCGCGCCGCAAGCGTGAGCTGAAGGGCGAGGGCGCGGCGCAAGAGGGCGTGTCGGCCATCGGCCTGCTGGAGCAAGAAGAGGCTGGCATCGGGATCGGCGCCGCCGCTGATAGCCTGGATGAGACGGAATACAGCGGCGCAGGCTCAGATGCGCAAGGGAGAGAGGGATAATCATGGCACAGGCGCAAGGCGCTCAGGCTCCTGATCCGGCGCAAGACCAGACCCCTTCACTCCTGCAGGTACGCGGGCTGGTGCAGCGATTCGGCGGACTCGCGGCAGTTGATGGCGTCGATCTCGACATTCGCAAGGGGCAGATCTTTAGCGTCATCGGGCCAAATGGCGCCGGGAAGACGACCGTTTTCAACGTCATCACTGGCATTTACAAGCCAACCGAAGGCGATGTCATCTTCGACGGGACATCGATTGCTGGGATGAAGCCCGATAAGCTCGTGCGGCGCGGCATCACCCGCACCTTCCAGAACATCCGACTATTCAACAACATGACCGTGCTGGAGAACGTGCTAGTGGGCCAGCATATCGAGCTGCCCACCGATGTCATCTCGGCGCTGTTCCGCCTGCCCAACTATCGGCGCGCCGAGCGCAAGGCCGAGCAGCGCGCCATCGAACTGCTGGGATTCTTCGGCCCGGGCATGGTGGCGCGCAAAGACGAATACGCCGTCAACCTCTCCTACGCCGAGCGGCGCCGGGTGGAGATTGCGCGGGCGCTTGGCTCCAAGCCCCAAATGATGCTTCTCGACGAGCCGACCGCTGGCATGAACGACGCTGAGACCTCCGAGGCCGTCACCTACATTCAGCGGCTGCGGAAAGAGTTCAACCTGACCATCCTGTTGATCGAGCACAAGTTGCAGGTCACGATGGGCATCTCTGACCGCATCGCCGTGCTGGACTACGGGAAGAAGATCGCCGAGGGCGTGCCAGCGGAGATTCAGCGCAACGAGCGCGTCATCGAGGCGTATCTGGGTCGCAAAGCGGCGGTGGAGTAATCTATGCTCGAACTACACGACGTCAACACGTTTTACGGCCCAAACCACATCTTGCAGAGCCTCAACCTGGAGGTGAAGCAGGGCGAGATCGTCACGCTGCTGGGCGCCAACGCCGCTGGCAAGACGACGACCATGAAGACGATCTTTGGCCTGGTCAGACCCAAGACTGGCACAGTCACCTTCAAGGGTGAGCGTATCGACAATGTCGGCACCGATCAGGTTGTCATGCGTGGGCTGGCGCTCGTGCCAGAGGCGCGGCGCGTCTTTCCGCGCATGTCGGTCTTCGAGAACTTGCAGATGGGCGCGTTCCTCAACAACGACCGTGCCGCTATCGAGCAGGAAATGAACCGCGTCTACACACTCTTCCCGCGACTCAAGGAGCGCGCCAAACAGGTGGCAGGCACGCTCTCGGGTGGCGAGCAGCAGATGCTGGCGATGGGCCGGGCGCTGATGGCGCGCCCGCAGCTCATCTGCATGGATGAGCCGTCGATGGGACTGTCACCCATTCTGGTGCAGACAGTCTTCGATACCATCCAGGAGATTCGCAAGCAGGGCGTGACGGTGTTCCTGGTCGAGCAGAATGCGTTCATGGCGCTCAACGTGGCCGACCGTGGCTACGTGCTGCAGCAGGGACAGATCGTGCTGACCGACACCGCCAAAAACCTGTTGGATAACGACCTCGTCCGGCGCGCCTACCTCGGTGGGTAGACCGCACCACCAAGCCCCCTCTCCCGCGAGGAGAGGGGGAGTCGGAAGGAGCGCGCGCAGCAGGCAGACGGCCTCTCTCTGGCCCAGATGTCCTGCTTGTGGGCAGTATTTCTAGGGTGTATGGCACATCAGCGTTGACTGCGCGCCTGTATGGGGGTAATCTTACTTCGTCAGCCGCCAGGCAGCAGGCCTCCGTTGCGCGCTTTTTTGTCTCTTCGCAGCGCCAGCGATAACTAGCGGATAACCAGCGACGGAAGGAGCGTGATGTGCCACAGCCAACCCAACAGGACACACTCGCGAAAGGCGTCATGCTGGATGGCCGCTATCGAATCGAGAAGCTGATTGGGAATGGTGGGTATGCCAGCGTCTACAAGGCGCTTGACACCACTCACAATGTGGTGCGCGCGATCAAGGAAGTGACCGATCCCGACAAAGGCGTCCAGGAGCAATTCCGGCTGGAAGCTGACCTCCTCATCACATACCACCACCCGAATATCCCCAGGGGGTATTACGTCTTTCAGGCCAACAAGCGCATCTACTTTGTGATGGATTACGTGGATGGCAAAGACCTGGAGGAGCTGCTCAACGAGAGCCTGACCCAGCAGCGCCGCCCGCTCGACGAAGGGCATGTGTTGCGCTGGGCAATCGCGATCTGTGGCGCGCTGAGCCAGCTTCACGGCCTCCAGAAGCCCATTATTCATAGGGACATCAAGCCAGCGAACATTAAAATCACGCCGGATGATCGCCCTGTGCTGATCGACTTCGGTCTGGCCAAGCTCCAGCAGGGCACGCCAGGCCATCCGAGCGCCTCGGCCACGCAGGTGGCGGCGCAGGGCGTCTCCCCTGGCTTCGCGCCGCCAGAGCAGTACATGGCGAAGGGGCGTACCGACGCCAAAACAGACATCTACGGATTGGGCGCCACGCTCTATGCCTGCCTGACTGGCCGCGACCCGGCGGAGGCTCCGGCGCGACTGCTGGCGCAGACCGGCGTGACGCACGGCGCCTCGCTCGATGAGCCGCGCAAGCTCAATTCGCGCATCACACGCCCGACGGAGGCGGTCATCCTCAAGGCGCTGGAGCTGTCACCATCCCGGCGGCAACAGACCGCTGGAGAGCTGGAGCGCGAGCTGCGCGATGCGCTGGATCAGTTCACCGCCGCGACCAGCGCTGGCTCGACTGTGGTGATGCCGCCCAGCGTGGCGTCCAAGCTCGACCAGTCAAGCGCTCGGCGTCCAGCGGTGGCGCCGCAGGCTCCGCCGCCTCCACAGCAGCAGCGCTCGTCGGTGATGGCAATGCTGACTCCGGGCAGGCAGGCAGCGCAGCGTGGCGCCCCGCTGAAGGCTGTTCCGCAGATGCCAACCACGCCCGCAATGACGCCTGCCGCGGTGGTCGATCAGCGCTCGGCGAAACATGCCGCTGTACAGGCGCCCATGGCTCCGCCCATCGCGGCGGCGGGCGCTGCGGTGGCAGGCTCAGCGGGGGCGCTCAATCGCCAGGCGCCGCCTGCGCCCCTGCCGACCGATACTGGTATGCGCCGGACGATTATGAATGCGCAGTCTGGCGCGCCTGTGCGCAGCAGCGGCAAGCATAAGGTTCCACCCCTCTCGGCCATGCCCGCGGCGGCCCCAGCCCAGGCGCCGCAGAAGGGGCAGCCACTGGTCGCGACCGATACAGCGCAGCACCCCGTGCTGAAGCTCAAGCCATCCGGTGGCGCAACAGCGGCGACCGCCGCTGTGACGAGCGCGGGCGTAGCTGTGGCGGAAAAGGGCCAATCTGGCAAGCAGAAGCGCATCTCGGCGAAGGGGCCAGCAGTGGCGCCCGCCGCGCCCAAGGCCGCGCCGAAAGTGGATCCGCGCTCGTGGATTCACACCGGAACGACGCCGATCACCAACTTTGGGAAATGGATGCTGGCGATCTCGGCTATCGAGGCGCTATGGGGCGCTGCGGCGCTCACGGCGGGCATCGTCAGCGTGGTCAACCATGGCCTGCCCACTGCGCTGCTGCTGAAGCTGGTCGTGGGCTGGCTGGTGATCGTGGCCGCCGTCTCGATCTATGGCGGGCAGGCGCTCAATCGCCCGGTCTATCGGCGCGGGCGGCTCGGCTCGGTGCGCCGCGCCATGCAGGGGACGGGGTTGTTCTTCTTCAGCGTGCTGGTGCATCTGGTGGCGCTGTGGGGCGCGACGATCTTCATCGCTACCCCCGGCAATCAGACGCTGGCCGTCATCGCCTACACCGTCTTCGGCGTGAACGTGCTGGTGGCGGGCGTCCTCTCGGTCTACAACATCCTGGATTAGAGCGCCCTCACCCCCTGGCCCCCTCTCCCACAAGGAGAGGGGGAATTTGTTTTCAGGCGTATCGCGCAGGGAGGCGGAACCTCTCCCCCTGTCCCCCTCCCCTCCGAGGGAGGGAGAACCCAAAGCAGGCGTATCGCGAGTGGCAGCACGGCGCTCATGGCTCCCCTCCCCCGCTTTGCGGGGGAGGGGCTGGGGGTGGGGGGCCGCGCCCTACTCCACGCGCACGCCCAGGCGCTCCAGCAGACTGCGCGCCTGCGCGGCCTGATATTTGATGGGCGGCATCTCGGCGCTGTGGGAGTCGGAGCCTGCGCTGGTTAGCAGGCCATGCGTCGCCGCATACTCCGCGAACATGACCGTCTGCTCTGGCGTGTGCTTCGGATAGTAGACCTCGAGGCCGTCAATGGGAACCTCGGCGCGTAGCTCATCCAGCAGCGGTGGGGTGAAGCTGACGTACCCACCGCCGCGCCCAGGGTGGGCGATCAGGCAGACGCCGCCGCTCTGGTGGGAGGAGCTGACGACCTCGGCGATGTCAGCATTCGCCAGCGCGAAACCGCCGTCGGTCATGGCGCGATCCGCCGCCGCCTCGTCGCCCTGCATGACCTGCACGAGCACGGCGTACAGGCTGTGCATCTGCTGCGCGCCAGCCTGCGTCAGGATGCGCTCCAGCGCGCGCTTGTCGGGCATGCGATGTCCATGCGCGCGCATGGCGTCCCAGACCTGGCGCGTGTTCTCGCTCTGGCGGCGGGTGATGTCCTCGGCCACGGCGCGCAGCGCAGGATGCGCTGGGTCGAAGCCAAAGCTCAGCATGTCAGTCGGCTGCCCGCGCCACGCGGCGGTCAGCTCCGCCGCCACCAGCAGCGGGAAGCCTTTGCGCTGCGCGATGGATTGCAATTGCGCCGACGCTGCGATGCCCTCGTGATCGGTGATGGCGGCCAGCGCGAACCCTTCGCGCTGGAGGTAATCGATCAACTCGTCAGGCGCCCACACGCCATCGCTATAGGTCGTGTGCATCTGGAGGTCGATGGCGGCGTCGACGGATAGCGTCAGACTCGTTGTCGTGGACACCTGAGCGCATCCTTTCATCAGTCTTTCATTGGGCATGAAACCAATGGCGGCGGGCAAACGGCGTCGCCACGTCGCGATGCGCACAGTAGACCGTTCGCTGCGCGCTGTCAACGTCGGCTCGCAGACACAGCGAGAGGGCGCGCCCATGACGGACGCGCCCCCTGCGGTTTATCGCGTTTGCCTTGGGAAGGATGGCTGGCCTAGTACTCCGGCATGGCCGGGGCAGCGGGCTTGTCCTTCTCGGGCAGGTCGGTGATGAGCGCCTCGGTCGAGAGGATCATCGCGGCGATGCTGGCGGCGTTCTCCAGGGCGGAGCGCGTCACCTTGGCCGGGTCGATGACACCAGCGTCGATCATGTTCTCGGTCTTGCTGGACAGCACATTGTAGCCAATGCGCATGTTCTTCTCGGCGGCCTGCGCCTGGCGCACCTTCTGCACCACCACAGCGCCGTCCTCGCCAGCGTTCACGGCGATCTGGCGCAGCGGCTCCTCCAGCGCGCGGCGGAGAATCTGCACACCCGTCGCGGCGTCGCCTTCCAGCTCCACCTTGTCGAGCGCCTCCACGGCGTTCAGCAGGGCCACACCGCCGCCTGGTACGAAGCCCTCTTCCACGGCGGCGCGCGTCGCGGAGAGCGCGTCCTCCACGCGGGTCTTGCGGAACTTCAGCTCGACCTCGGTGCCAGCGCCGACCTTGATCAGACCCACGCCACCGGAGAGCTTGGCGAGGCGCTCCTGGAGCTTCTCGCGGTCGTAGTCGCTGGTGGTGTTGTCGATCTCAGCCTTGATCTGCTTGATGCGCGCCTGGATGCTGCTCTGCTCGCCCTTGCCCTCGACGATGGTCGTCTCGTCCTTGGTCGAGATGACGCGACGCGCCTGGCCCAGATCCTGCAGCGTGGCGTTCTCCAGGCGTCGGCCCGTCTCTTCGCTGATGACCTGGCCACCCGTCAGGATGGCGATGTCCTGCAGCATAGCCTTGCGGCGGTCGCCAAAGCCCGGCGCCTTGACGGCCAGCACATTCAGGATGCCGCGCAGCTTGTTGACCACCAGCGTCGCCAGCGCCTCGCCGTCCACGTCCTCGGCGATGATGACGATGTTGCGATTGCCAATCTGCGTCAGCTTCTCCAGCACGGGCAGGATGTCGGCGACGGCGCTGATCTTCTTATCGGTGATGAGCAGATAGGCGTCGTCGATGACGGCCTCCATGCGGTCGGAGTTCGTCACGAAGTAGGCCGAGCTGTAGCCCTTGTCGAGCTGCATGCCCTCCACGTACTCCGTCTCGAAGTTGATGCCGCGGCTCTCCTCGACGGTGATGACGCCATCACGGCCCACGCGCTCCATCACGTCGGCGATCAGTTCGCCAATCTGCGGGTCGGCGGCGGAGACGGTGGCGATCTGCGCGATCTCCTTGCGGCCCTCGACCGGGGTGGCCTCGCTGCGGATGTACTCGACGATAGCGGCGACGCCCTTCTCGATGCCCTGGCGGAGCTGCATCGGGTTCGCGCCAGCGGCCAGATTCTTCAGGCCCTCCGTCACGATGGCCTGCGCCAGCACGGTCGCGGTGGTCGTGCCGTCACCGGCGACATCATTGGTCTTGGTGGCGGCTTCCTTGAGGAGCTGGGCGCCCATATTCTCGAAGGGGTCTTCCAGCACGATCTCTTTGGCGACCGTCACGCCGTCGTGCGTGACCGAGGGCGAGCCGAACTTCTTGTCAATCGCGACATTGCGGCCCTTGGGGCCCAGGGTGGTCTTCACAGCGGCGGCGATGATGTCGATGCCCTTCTTGAGGGAGCGGCGCGCCGCCTCGTCGAAGACGAGTTGCTTGGCCATGTGTGTGTTCTCTCCTGGTCCGGCCTAAACCGGCCGATACCGTCTAGCGTGGTGGAGTTACTTCTCGGACGAATTGATCACGGCGAGGATGTCAGACTCGCGCAGCACGAGCAGTTCATCGCCATCCAGCTTGAACTCGGTGCCGCCGTACTTGGCGAAGAGGACGCGGTCGCCGACCTTGACCTCCATCTCGGCGCGCTTGCCATTGTCGAGCAGCTTGCCGACGCCCACCGCGATGACCTCGCCCTCCTGGGGCTTTTCCTTCGCGGTATCGGGGATGATGAGACCAGACTTGGTCATCTCTTCCTTCTGCACGGGCTTGACGACCACACGGTCAGCGATGGGTTGGAGCTTCGCAGCCACGGTATTCTCCTCCTGAAGCGCTACGCTTGCAGTGGCTTCGGACTTGCCTGAATGGCGTCATGTATTCGTTTATCTCAACACAGCGCCGATGCGCGCAGTACACGCGGATCGGCGTTCCGCAGGTGAGTATCGCTCACAGGTCGTTAGAGGTGTGTAGACGGGATGTTAGAGAAGCGTAGGAAGAGTGTAAGAGGAGTGTTAGCGGCGGGTAGGCGGACGGGCGACCGAAGCAGCTTCTCCCATGCGCCAGCCCCACCTGGCCAGGAAACGCCTGCGGCCAGGTGGGGCTGAATATGCTGGTGGAACACGCGCTCAGGCGTCGGCGCCTGGCGAATCTGGCGAGTCTGCTGCATCCGACTGGTTCGGCGCCATCGGGGTCGTGGGCGAGTTGTCGCCTTGCGGCACGGGTGTGTACGCCTGCGGCACAGGCGCGTACACCGGCGCGTACACCGGCGGCGGCGACGATGGCGGCGTATTGCCGCTGACCACACCTGGCGCAGACGGCACAGGCGGAGCAGGCGGCGGCGTGTAGCCCGCAGACGGCGGATATGATCCGCTGCCGCTGCCCGGCGTCTGCGGAACTGGCGCCGCCGAGACGACAGGGCCATATCCCGGCGGTACCTGTGGCGGCGTTGGCGGATACGCGGCTGGCGGGAACGCCCCGGAGGGCGCGTAGCCCGGCGCGCCGATCGAGGGATATCCGGGCGCGCCAACCGATGGGAATCCAGGCGCTCCGCCCATCGGCGTGAAACCGCCAGACGCATAGCCAGTGAGCTGCTGCGGGCGATTGCGCTGCCGCCAGTTGCGCAGTACCTCGCGCAGCGAATTGACAGTATCCTCGATCTGTGAATCTTCGACGCCGGGGTGCAACTGCGGCACCAGGGGAGTCGAGGTTTCCGCGCCGCTCACGTTGTGGATCACCAGGCGCTCAGCCGTGAACCGATAGGGCTGGGGAATGACGGCATCGCCAGGAATGTCGATACTCCCCTGCATGGTGTCCACGCTGGCGATATGCTCGTACGGGACCTCCGTGGTGGTGTCCGAGGTGAAATTCTGATTGGTGGCGTCCTTCACGCTCGTATACAGCGAGAGGGAGTCGTGCCGCGCAAAGTAGAGCGTGTACTGCTGGACGCGCAACTGCAAGATGCCCTGGCTATCCAGATGGCGGTTGCCAATGGCGAAGAGTCGCGGTGGCAAGGCTGGACGCCCCAGGTGGAACTGCGCGCGCAGCCAGTGCCATACCCAGGTGTGAATCGGCGGATTCAGCGCAGCGGGAAAGGTTCCCCCTTGATTGGCGAGTCCCGACCGCACCATCATTTCGTCCGCCACGACCTGCACCCGATTGGGAATCTCCGCGCGGTCGATGTTCAACCGGCGGCATCCGCGATCAACGACCGCACTATCTTGCAGTTGGAGCCAGTACTGATACTGAGCGTCGGTGAGGGTTGGGCGGGCTCGATACTGGATGAGTGGGCGGCGTGTCGTGTAGATGCGCAGCGCGCCGTACACGGCGCAGTAGGCGGCGATCAGGAAGCAGATGAAGCCACCGCCAACGCTCCCGTTGCTGAAGAGTGAGAGGGTGATGATCAGGAAGATAAAGGACGCCACAAACCACCAGATGGTTCCCCAGGGGAATTTCCATTTGGGTTCGATAGCGAAGTAGTTCGCCAACAGCACGGGATTCACGTCTTGCGGATGAGGCCACTGTTGCGTGGCTGGCGCTTGTGGCGCTTGTGGCGCTTGTGGCGCTTGCGGTGGTTGCATGGGAGCCATGCCAAATGGTTGTGTCGCCATGTGCATCCTCCGGGTGGGCCGCTGGCAAGGCGCCAGGAGCGCCAGAGCTGGCTGGCGCCTGCGCGACCGCAACGGATCAGGACGAGAACAAACAGCATGCCCAATCGGGCGAGCCAGTGGAGCAGCTACGTGACGGGCGCTCTCTCCTCGCGAGGATCCTTTCTCCTCTTCACCACGTCCTCAGAGCGCGCCATCTTGCGCGGCGGGAAAAGCCTTCACAAAATCGTGGAACAGGCGCGGCTGGAAGCGCGCAACCAAACCAGAATAATACGGGTCAGCCGGGGCCTTGCGTGTCTCGAACGCCTGGCGATAGTACTCGCCAATCCGCGTCTGTTCTGGAACGCCTCGAAAGCCATTGTTGTAGTAGTAGTCGGACTCAATCGCATACAGCAGCGCATAGACCGTCTGGCACGGCGTCAGCATCGCCGATGACCTCAGGATGCTGCTAATTTGTTGGATCTGATCGAGTGTCGCAAACCTCGGACGCACGCCCCCCAGCGCCGCAAGCCCCAGCAAGAGCGCCGGGCCACCATCATAGGGCGAGTTACCAGCGGCCCACGACAGACACTGATAGGCGCCCGCGAAATTGCCAACTGAGAGCGCGATGATCCCACGATGGGTCATGTCGATGCTGGGGGCGATGTTGATGCCGCTGCGCTCGATGTTCTGCAGGTCGATGACCACGCGGTAGGGGAGCTCATCGGGCGATTCATACGAGCAGCACGTCTTCGCATTGCTCGCCTGGTTCTGGATGCGGTCGATGAAGTCCAGGGTCTCCATATGCGACTGCGTGCGCAGTTGGCCAAACGCCGCAGCCGGCACGTACATCAACATATATTTGCCCGCCGCGAGCGCCGCATCATATTCCATCTCGGTGACGGAACGTGTGGCATTGGGTGGAACCCATCCCAGCCGCTCACCGATGAGGCCAACGAAGATCTCGCAGTAGTTGACCCACTCGACCGAGGTTTCGGAGGGGCTGGCGTTGCTGGCGCCGAAGTCGGCCATCGTAATAGATTTGTGGTCGAACGTCTTGTTCACCGCTTGAGCGACTTTATCGCGAGAGGCGCCCATATCCACGGTAGTTGAGCTGATGAATACGCGCCAGAGTTGGTCTGCCATCTTGCCCCACCGCCCCTACAACACATCCATCCAATTGACGCCATAGACGCGCTCGCGCTGATGTCGCAGCTGGTCGCATGCCACGACGCAGACCATCATACCGATGTCACGGCTTCGTAGCGAAGTATAAGGATGCAACCCACTCCTGTCAAACGCTGATACATTCTGCATCGCGTTGTGATAGAAGCGTCTTCACGATGGAGCGCACCAGGGGGCGGCTGGCTCCCATCTCCCGCGGAGCGGGGGTGGGGCCGGGGGTGGGGCAGCGTTGCGCTGGCGGCGTGCGGGCGCTATACTCGACTTCGTCGCCTGTCTCGCTGCCTGTCTCACCACCTGAACGCGCAGGAGTATCCGCCGCATGTATAGCGCCTATCTCGATCTGAACCCCGCGCGAGCCTTGAGCGTGCGGACCCTCGGTAACGCCTCACGCCGCATCTATTTCAGCCCCGTCGCGCCGCTGCGAGTGCGCCGCATGCCGCCGCCGCCGCTGCCCGATGGCCGCTGGGTGCGCGTGCGCAACATCGTGGCCGGCATGGCGCTAGATGAGGTGCAGCAGACGGTCGCCTCGATGTCGGCGGGGTTGGCGCCGACGGCGGCGCCCCAGCCGCACCGCATCTATCTGGGGCGCGAAGTAGTGGGCGAGGTGATCGAGGCGGGGCCGGATACGCGCTTCTTGCGGGTGGGCGACCGCGTGGCCTATCAGAGTGGCCAGTGCTGCGCCACCCGCGAGATCGAGCCGCCCTGCCGCCACTGCGCGATGGGCGTCTACGCGCTGTGCGAGAATCGCTACCTGCCCGGCCCCGAGCAGATCGGCGGGGGCTGGGGCGATGAGATGGTCGTCCACGAGCGCCAGCTGTTCCTCGTGCCAGATGGCATGCAGCCAGAGCAGGCCGCGTTGCTGGAGCCAACCGCCGCCGCGCTGCACGCCGCGCTGCGCCACCAGCCGCGCGTGGATGACCAGGCGCTCGTGCTGGGCGCCGAGACGCATGGCATGCTCATCACCCAGGCGCTGCGCGTGCTGGCGCCCATGCTCAATATCACCGTCGCGCCTGAGCAGAGTTACCAGGTCGAGGTCGCCACACGCATGGGCGCCTCGCGCATCCTCTATCCGGAGGATGGCGTGGCGGCGGTGGCGCGCATGACCGGCGCCAAGCTCTATCGCGGCCAGATGGGCGCGGAGCTGGTGGTCGGCGGGTTCGATGTGGTCTACGACACACTCGGCACAGAGCATTCGCTGCGGCAGGCGCTGACCTGGGCGCGCGAGGGCGGGGTGGTGGTGCTGGCGGCGCGCTCGCTGCACTGGACGCGCCTGGACCTCAGCCCCATCTGGGACCGCGAGGTCACGCTGGTCGGCGCTTACTCTCATGGCGCCGAGAACTGGCCTGGCGGCGATGCGCGCTTCTCCATCGGCGGGTCTACTGGCGGGCGCGCCCCCACGTTTGCGCTGGCTACCGAGCTGCTGCGCGAGGAGCGGCTGACACCGGAGCGGCTCGTCACCCACCGCTTCCCGCTGCGCGAGGTCAAGACCGCCATCACCACCGTGCGCGACCGCGTGGAGCATCGCGCCATCACTGTGCTGCTCGATATCGACGAGATTCCCGGCTTCTCGCAGCTCGACGAAGCCGAAGAGACGCCGCTGCTGCCAGAGCCAGAAGGCGGCGAGTGAGGCGGGACGGCCTCACCCCCCTCCCCTTCTCCCACGGGAGAGGGGAGCCGCGCTACAGCAGGAAACCCTGGCCAGGGTTCCCCCTCCCTCGGAGGGGAGGGGACAGGGGGAGAGGTTCCGCTCGCCTATAGCCCGCAGGCTGCCAGCGTGGCGCGCACGCCGCTGAGGCAGGTCGTGAGGTAGTCGTCGCGCTCGGCGGCGAGCAGATCGGTCGCCTCGCCGATCAGCGTGGCGATGGCGTGGGCGTCGGGTTGCGCGCCCGCGTGGCGATAGCGCGTCTGCTGGGCGTATTTCTCGCCCAGGGCGTCCAGCGTGGTGGGAGTCAGCGTCACCATCGAGGTGTAGCGGCGCATACTCTCGGCCAGCGCCTCTGGCTCGTGCGCGAAGAAGCGGCCCAGCGGCTCAGCGATGCGCCGCATCAGCGCATCGTCGGCGCAGGCGATGGCCAGCGCGTGCGCCGCATCTGGATTCGCTGCATACAGCGGCCCCTCGAACGACATCTCGACCAGGTTATGCGCCTTCCAGAGGCCCATCTCCTCCGGCACGTCGCAGGCCACCGCCGCGCGCTGGGCCAGCGGCTCGCCGCGCTGGAAGGCGAACCCCTTGTCGTGCCCGCTCTCGCCGCCGTAGCCCTCGTCGCTGAACCAGTCGAAGCCGTGCGGCTCGGCGCCATGCGTGATGACGCCGCGCACGAAGGCCAGGAACTCATCGCGCGCGGCTCCGGCAGGCGCCCCACGCGCGAAGGCCAGCAGCTGCGCGCCCGACCTGTGCGACTGCGGATGCGCCAGCGGGCTGCCGAACAGCATATCGGGCCAGACACAGCCGAGATAGTCCGCCGCTGTAGGCTGCTCGGTGACTTCTGCGAGCAGCCAGCCATGCGCGATGGGGAACATCACAACCTCCTGGCGAGTGGATGGCGCTATTGGCGTTATTGATACAGGCTGGGGTCGGGATTCGACCACGGCGTTGGCGGTGGAGCAGGTTGGATACCATCCTGCGCAAATCCCCAGTCGAGCAGCGTGCGCATGTCGACGATGCGTACCTGCCACGAGGGATCGTGCAGCACTGCGCCGACGATCAGATGCCCGAAGCGCACGGCGGCGAAGGCCATGGTATAGCCCGCTGGCCCCGTGTAGCCTGGCTTCACGCCGATGGCGCCGGGGTACGGTGAGCGCGCGCCGGCCAGCAGATCATCACCGGTCATCAACTGATAGGCTTTGTGAGTCGCGGTGGCCGGGATATTATATGTCAGCGTCGAGGTGATCTTCTCGATGGTCGGGTTGCGCATGGCGACGGCAGCCAGCGCCGCCAGATCGCGCGCCGAGGTGTAGTGGCCGGGCGCATCCAGCCCGTGCGGGTTCACGAAGTGCGTGTGCGTCAGGCCAAGCCGCTGCGCCCGCTGGTTCATCAGCGCGACGAAGGCTGGCACGCTGCCCGCGATGCCGTCGGCGATGGCCACCGCTGCATCGTTGCCAGAGGGCAGCAGCAGACCATAGAGCAGGTCGCGCAGGGTGAGTTGCTCGCCGGCACCCAGCCCCATATAGCTGCTATCCGGGCCGACCAGCGCATGCGCGTCGGCGCCGACGGTGATCATCTGGTCGAGCTTGCCGCGCTCCACCGCGATGAGCGCCGTCATGATCTTCGTGCAGCTCGCCTGGGGTAGTTCGGCGTCGGCGTCCTTGGAGTACAGCACCAGCCCGCTGTTGGCGTCGAAGAGGAAGGCCGCTGTGGCCACCACCGCTGGCGATTGATTGGCGGGCGGCGCGCCGATCGAGGCCAGATGCGCGCCACTGAGCGCGGCGTGCGTCGCCTGCGCGATCCCCACGCGCGACATCTGAAACAGCGCCGCCACCATCACCAGCGTCGACAGCCCCAGATAGGCGCCCCACGAAAACGCCGCGCGCAGAGGATGCGGGCTTGCGACCTTCGTCGCGCGCGGCGCTCGTGCACGGTCGGTGCGAGGTTTCATGGGCGGCTGATCCTTGGTCGTGACGATTGCTGGCTGCCTGCGTATTGCGCCTCCGCGCGCTTGTGTAGTCCGCTGACAGTCTAGGCGCAGTGGCGCGGCGGCGTCAAACTGGCTGGCCTCTCTGGGGTGAAGTCGGGCTACTTCCCGCCGATGCCGGGCAGGCCGAAGTTGGGGGCGTGGAGCAGGCCGAGTTGCAGCTTCAGCAGCAGGATGCGTCGCACCGAGGCGTCGATGCGCGCCTTGCTGAGCTGGCCATCCTGCACGGCGCTGCGCAGCGTCGCGATGACCTCCTCGGTGCTCTGGATAGAGTAGGTGCTGCAGATGATGTCGTTGCCCGCCTGCACCGCATAGAGCGCGATCTGGTCGAGGCTGAAGTTCTCTAGTGCGTGCATGTAGATGCCATCGGTGATGATGACGCCATCGAAGCCCAGCTCATCGCGCAGGATGCCCGTCAGCACCGGCTTCGAGAGCGAGGCCGGGCGCGTCGGGTCAATCGCGCCGAGGATGACGTGGGTGGACATGATGGCGTGCACCTGGCCTGTGGCGATCAGCGCGCGATAGGGCGCCCAGTCGATAGCCTCCAGGTCGGCCTTGCTGCGGTTGAGCGTGTAGAGCGTCTCGTGCGGATCAACCGGCACATCGCCCAGCCCGGGGAAATGCTTGAGCGCGCCCGCCACCTGCCCATTCTGCTGCAGGCCGCTGAGGTACGCGCCCGCCATCGCCGTCACCTTGCCAGGGGTCGAGCCGAAGCTGCGGCTCTGCACATCGCCGCCGGAGGTTTGCAGCACATCCACCACTGGCGCCAGGTCGAGGTTGATGCCAAGCTGCGCCAGCGCCTGACCGTCCTGCAGCCCGCGCTGGTGCGCCAGGTTGGTTTTGCCCGTCGCGCCGATCATCGCGGCGCTGGGGGTCAGACCGATCACCGATTGCAGGCGATTGACCTCGCCGCCCTCCTGGTCGGTGGCGATGATGAGCGGCGTTGTCGCGTCGGCCTGCATCCCGGCGACCAGCGCCTGCATCTGCGGACCGTTCTGGATGTTGAAAGCGTAGAGGATGGCCGAGCCGACGTGTAGCTGCTGGATCTGATAGGCCAGCGAGTCGTCCATCTGCGTCTCAGAGAAGCCAATCATGATCATCTGGCCCAGCTCTTCATCCAGCGTCATGTGGCTGATGAGCGTGTTGACGTACTGCGCCTCGGCCTGCTGGCGCAGCAGCATCGCCAGCGGCGTCGCGTGCGCGTTGGGCGTGCGCAGGCGGCCCAGCGGCGCGACGGGCGACGTCGCGAAGAAGCTGTCGGGCGCGGGCGTTATCGGCGCGAAGATCGAGACGATCAGGACGACGAGCAGCAGCGCGAAGATGGCCGCCGAGGTGATCGCCAGCCGCCAGCGTCGCCCGTGCGATGCGCGCGGCGCCTTCCGTGGCGGCGTCTCAGCGGAGGCTCCGGGTTTCGTCTCGATCATCTGGTGTTCTTCCCTGCTCTCTCCACGACATGTCCGGCGCTCCTGCGACGCTGGCCAGATGAAATCAACGCTGGCGCTGCTCCTATTCGCTCAATACAGACGAGCGCCGCGTGGCCCGGTAACGTGACCGTGCTCACACATGGCCGACTCAGACGGCGCTTGACGGCCTCCGGTCGCCAGTCGTACGCTACGCCTGATTGTGTGCGCGTGGCGGGCAGGCGCAGGCATAGCCCAACGCGCGGTGGAGAGGAGCGATCAGCGTTGAAGGATGACGATGCGCGCGCCAGCGATGCCGCCGCCGAGGCTCACGCGCCCGCTGACGCCACGGCGGAACATCCGCTGGTGACAGTGGATGTCGTCATCCTGACGATGCGCAGGCGGCGGCTCGAAGCGCTGCTCATCAAGCGCCAGCGCTGGCCCTACGAGGGACTGCGCGCCATCCCCGGCGGCTTTGTCGGGCGCGATGAATCGCTGGAGGATGCGGCGCGCCGCGTGCTGGCAGACCGCGCCATCGTGCGCGACGTGCGCGATGTCTATCTGGAGCAGCTCTACACCTTTGGCGATCCACATCGCGACCCGCGCGCGCGCGTCATCACGGTGGTGTACTACGCGCTGATCCGCGCCGATGCGCTCGCCGATGCGCTGCCTGTGGCGCTGACGCCGCACAACGATGCCAGCGGCTCAGGCGTGACGCCTGACAGGCCAGATCCTTCTGACGCGGCGGAGTCAGCGTGGTTCCCGGTGGATGCGCTGCCGCCGATGGCATTCGACCACGCGGGCATCCTGCTCTACACCATGCAGCGGCTGCTTGGCAAGCTCGAATACACCGACATCGGCTACCAGTTGCTGGCGCCAGAGTTCACGCTGAGCGAGCTACAGGAGGTCTACGAGGCCATCCTCAGCCGCACGCTGGACAAGCGCAACTTCCGCAAGAAAGTGCTCTCGACGGGCATCCTGGAGCCGACGACGCACACCCGCAAGAGCGGCCAACACCGCCCGGCGGCGCTCTATCGCTTCAGCCCGCGCGCCGAGCGTGGCGCGTAGTAGCCAGCCTAGCGATCCGGGATGTTGATGTAGACGCCGGAATAGGTACCGATGTCGTGGAAATCGCCGACAGGCCAGACGACAAACTCGGCTTTGCCGATGACCTCGCGCTGGGTGATTGGCCCGAAGAAGCGCGAATCTTCGCTATCGGAGCGATTGTCGCCCATCACGAAATACTGGCTCTCGTTGAGTTTGAAGGTCTGCGGCTCAGGGTTCTCGCTGACGCCAGGAGGCGCAGGGTCGACGTACGGCTCGTTGAGCGTTACGCCGTTGACGATGACCTGCGTGGGGGTCAGCGTGATGGTATCGCCGGGCAGCCCGATGACGCGCTTGATGAAGCGCTCGCTGGGCGCGGTGGGTGGATGGAAGACGACGACATCGCCGCGCTGTGGCCCACGGAAGGTATAGGCGAGCGAATTGACCAGCACGCGCTCGTTGGTGTGCAGGCCGGGCTGCATGCTGGGGCCATCCAGCGGGACAGCCTGTGCGGAATAGTGCAGGCCGATGAAGAGCGCCAGCGTGATGAGCAGCGTCATGGTGATCTCGCGCAGCATCGCCTGCTGCCGCACGATCACCTGCGGGTCGCTGAGCCGCGCCTCGATCGCGTCGTGGTTCGCCAGATTCGCTGGCGCAGCGGGCAACGCGAAGCGCTGACGAGCCGACGACTGAGCGGCGGATGTCGCCACCGGCGCCTTGGCGCGCTGCGCTTCGGATGCGCGCGGGTTATCGGGCGGGTTCCCCTGCTCGCTCACTGCCTCGTCTCGCTCGGTATCGTCGGCTCTGCGTGCCATGCGCTCTCACTCCTTTGGCGGGAAGACGCTCCATCCGCTGTCGTCTGGTATCGCCTGCTACGCTTCCCCCCAAATGGCTCCCCAATCTCTGCGCGCAGCGCTCAGGGGCGCGCGGGCGTTCTGTTGGGTTCAGTCCTGTCACTGAAAGGCTCGCAGATTACAACGCATGTACGCAAGAGCGCGTATCGAATCGCGCCAAAACGGCGCCTCCTGCCACAGATTCGCCAGCGATCAGCGGTGAGACAGAGACGAACGCGGAAGATGGCCTCTGATGGATGAGGCGCGCATCTTCCGCGTTGGACTGGTTCAAGCTGATGCGGGTGATGTCCCACAGTGCGCTGGTCAAATCAGGGCCGATCAGGGCCGATCAGAGTTCATCAGCGCGATCAGCGTTCGACGCGCGACGGGGCGCGCGATGGGGCACGTCCGCTGTCCATCGAGCCGCCGCCGTAGCCGCAGAACGGGCAGACATTCCACTTGAGTTCGAGCAGATGGTCGCAGCGCGGGCAGGGGCGGCGCAGCTTGGTGCCGCACGATGGGCAGAGCTGGAAGTCGCCCTCGACGCGATAGTGGCAGGTTGGGCAGGTCTGGCGCTCGGTCATCTCCGCCAGCAGCGACTCCTCTTCCAGCTGGCGCTCGTACAGCTCGGCCAGCGTCTGGCGCGGGCGCACGATCAGGTAGATGAAGAGGCCGCCGATGTTGAAGACAGCGACGAGCAGGGTGGCCGTGACCTGCAAGATGACATCCTGCGTGCGCGAGCGGACATCGCGCCAGGTCCAGAAGACGAGCGCGATCCAGAAGATCGCCAGGAAGGCGAAGAAGAAGAACGCAGCGACACCAATCAGCCCGGAGAGCTGGCTAATGCTCGCCGCTGCCGCGCCCAGCGCTACACTCGTTGGCTCCAGCGGAGACCCCACGCGATACCCCTCTCTCAGCCACGCTATCGGGTCGCAGTTATGCGAATAGTTGAGCGCCCTGGAGCGTGCGGCTTTCCATGCAGGCGACGCTCGCGCCGCGTCCGCCAGAGGGCGGCGCGCGTCTGCTTACGTCTCTCCAGTAGATGGAACGAAACAGTCGGCTACAGCATAGCAGGTCGTTCTGAAGGTCGCAACACCGCTGTGACCTGTAGTATAGACCCGCCAGCGAACCCATCGTCGCGCTCCATCACAGCCCAGTGCGGGCCATCAGCAGGCGGTAATCGAGGTGATAATCCAGCCGATGAGCAAGCAATGGCCTGTGTCGGTTCAGCCTGGGCATCCTTTCGCACGCCTGGCGCCAGCCTGCGCGCCCCTGGTGATCCTGCGCCGCGACACACAAACGCGCCACCGATGGCGTGACGGTGGCGCGTGGAGCGGCGCTGCAACAGTGAGGATGCCCTGGGTGGGTGGTACTGGACTTGAACCAGTGACCTCGTCGGTGTGAACGACGCGCTCTGCCGGCTGAGCTAACCACCCCTGCGCTGTGCCTGTCGCCGATGGCTCCGTTGACGACTCCATCGGCGCGCGAGCGCTTACCGAGCATATCACACGGCGCTGAGAGCGTCAACACCGTTCGCAAGCGCGCTGGCTGATGTGCTTGGCCATCGCGCCTGGCAATGCAGCCATAATGAATCACTCCCAACTGGGCGTGGGAGTCGGCGTGGGTGATGGTGAGACGGCCATGGGCGTGGCGGTCGCGGCTGGCGTCGTCGGCGTGGGCGGCGCTGTGGTGGGCGTAGGCGCTGCGCCGCCAGCGGGATGCGTGGTGTGCGTGGGCGCCGGGGGTGTGGCGAATGGCGCAATGGGCTCCAGCGTGGCGGTGGCGACGACGGCGGGCGTGGGGCTAGCCGTGCTAGCGGGCAGCGGGTGTGTGG
>DATAED010000353.1:0-3388 GCA_036258195.1 Ktedonobacterales bacterium | reverse complement strand
CGCCGCGTCGCGCCCGTAGTGCTCATAGAAGTAGTCCATGAAGGCGTAGCCTGCGCCGTAGCGTGGGACATTGGCGCGCGCGTCGTCAGTCCAGCCGTTCACCAGCGGGGTCTGCGGCGCGTTGAAATACGTCTGCTCGATGCCGTTGGTGGGCAGGCCGTTGAGCTGCTGGGCCAGCACCGACATCCCTTCGTTCATCCAGGAGGGGTCGGCGGGCCGCGCCCACCAGTGGATCATGTGCTGGAACTCGTGGGCCAGCGTAGCGTCGTAGTAGACGCCGCCCGGCGTGGCTCCGCCATTCAGATTCAGGTAGATCATCTGGCGGTCGTTGGAGAAGGGGTTGATCGCCTGCGGATATTCATCCTCTGACGAGAAATAGCCGCCGACCGGGCCCAGATTGAGCGCATTGAGCAGGGTGATGCGCGGCTGGTGATCGGGGCCGAGATTCCACTGATCGCCAAACGCGGCGCGGTCGCGATCATAGATCTGCGACTCGAAGAGATCGGCTGAGCGCTTGAGCGCCAGGTAATCGACGGTCGCGCCGTCTTGCACATAGTCGTAGAGATGCGGGGTGACGTAGTCCAGCCGCGCGGTGATCTGATGATAGCCCGACTGCGTGGGATTGATGACCCAGAACTGCTGCTCATCGCCGACCTGCTCATCGGGCGGCGTCCTGGTCGCCTGGCAGGCGATGTGGCCCGGCTGATGATTGACGAGCCGCTGGGTGAGCGTGTAGAGGTTGCGCACGGGGCGCGGCGTCTGCGTGACAAGCGCGTCATTGTACGCGGCGACGGCGACGGGATCGATCGTCTTGGGCGGCGTGATGTTCGGCGCGGCGCTGGCGGGCGCTGTCCACGCGGGGCATCCCGGCCCAATCGGCTGTGGATGGGGCGAGGTCGCCCAGAACGAGCCATCGCACCCCGCCAGCGCGACCACAAAGACCAGCAGGAGCGCCGCCCATCTGAATCGCCGTTGTCCCAGACCCATGAAAAGATTCTCCCACTCGGCGCCGTTGGCTGAGCGTATGACACTGCCGCCATTGTAGCAGCATCTCAAACTGTGTAACGTATCGCATGGCAGAGTTGGGCGCCTTCATCCAAGCGGCCCTCACCCCAGCCCTCTCCCTCTGGGAGAGAGAGCAGGAGGAGTGTCGAGTGCTGCCACGGGTGATGGCTCCATCTCTTCTGGCTCCCCTCTCCTCGCGCGCGAGACGGGGGTGAGGTTCTGCGCCGACGGTTCGCGATCAAAGGAGGCCGCGCGTGGGCGATTCTGTGGCGAGCGCGCCTGCCAGCATCACGGTCGTGCGGCCAGGCGCGCTGGGCGATACGCTGCTGACCGTGCCCGCGCTGGCGCTGCTGCGCCATTGGGCGCCAGACGCGCAGATCACCTTGATCGCGCGGGACGATTGCCGATCGCTCCTGTTTCGCGCTGGGTGCGCCGATGCGGGGTGGTCATGGGATTTGCCCGACTGGAGCGCCCTCTTCGCCGACCCACCCGCCATGCCATCGCCACTGGCAAAAGCCGCGCTGGCAGAGGCGGATCTTACCATTGTGTGGCTCGCCGACCCAACAGGCGCGATAGCGCGCAGTCTGAGTGTGCTGGGCGCGCGGCGGTCGCTGGTCGCTGCTCCGCTGCCGCCCGTGGAGCAGCGAACGCACGTGGCGCTGTGGCTGGCGCAGACGCTCCTGCCGCTGGGGCTGCCCGCTGTCTCACTGGCGGAGTTGGTGACGCTGGCGCACACCCATATCGAGCGTGTGACAGTTGCGGCGGTGGAGGAGCCAGCGATCATCGCGCTGCATCCGGGCGCTGGCTCACCGCGCAAACGCTGGCCCACCCCCCGCTTCGCCGAGCTGGCACAGCGCGCACGCGTGGCGGGCTACACACCGCTGCTGCTGTGCGGCCCGGCGGATGAGGCGGCGGTGGCCGCCACTCAGGCGGCGCTGCGCGGACGCGGTGGCCCCGTAGCGCAGGCGAACAATTTTCCCCTTGTGGCGCTGGCCAGATTGCTGAGTCGCTGCGCGGGCTTTGTAGGCAATGACAGTGGCGTCTCGCATCTGGCCGGGCTGGTGGGCGTCCCCACCGTCGCCCTCTTTGGGCCGACCGATCCGGCGCGCTGGTCGCCGCTCGGCCCGCGCGTGCAGGCGCTGCGGGCGCCTGATGCGCAGCTCACCTCACTCAGCGTAGACGAGGTCTGGCAAGCGCTGGGCAGGGCGCTGGCGGCGCATCAGGCTGGCGGTTGAAACCGCGCCTGGGTGGCAGCCCTACGGGCCGCCGCGAAGCTCGGCTCCGCCTGCCGCCTGCGCGGACTGGGACGCGATCACCCCCGCGCAGTCAGCCCTGGCCAGGTTTCCCCCTCCCTGAAGGGGAGGGAGACAGGGGAGAGGTCGCTACAGAAGTACTACGAAACGGCGCTTGCTGTGGCGTCCTGGCGGCGCCGCTGATACACTAACGCATGGCGACTCCGGGAGCGACAGGCGACCCGCAGCGCATGGGCAGAGCGCGACAAGCCGCAGCGTCGGCGCATCAGGGACGAGCACGTCTGAGAGAGAGGAAGCGTAGGCGAGATGAGACGACCGAGCAGCCTCGACCGGTTTGTGGAGAACTTCCAGCACAACTGGGAGACCAATCCGCAGTTCCGCGCGATGTGGAGCGGTGGCCTGGGGTTGGCGATTGTCGTCATCATGTGCGCCGCCCTCGGCTTCGCGTTCACCTTCGCCAGTGTCGCGGCCTCGGCGGTCAGTCCCACCACGACCAACAATCAGAGCATCATCAACGCCAACGGCACGCCGCGCCCTGGCAGCGCCGATAGCACGCTGACCTTCCCCACGCAGACGGTGCCGCCGTGGACTGCGCCGCAGATCCCAGCAGGCGTTCCCATCCCGCCCTCCACCACGCCACAGCCCACGCCCACGGCCATGCCCACGGCCACGCCCGTCCCCTTCAACCCCGGCGGAGGCGGTGGCGGCGGCGGTGGTGGCGGAGGATCAATGTCCATTAACGGGTCATCGCCATCGCCGATGAAGGCCGGAACTACCGCCCAGATTCTGGTCACGACCAGTTCTCCGAATGCACAGGTTCTCATCAACATTAACTGGCCTACGGGTGGGCATGACTTTCCAGCCGGAAACACAACGACGGATGGACAGGGAAATGGCGCGATAACCGTCAATGTTCCAGCGGGTTGCAATGGGGCGGTTCACGTATACGCTTTTGCTAGTTCCGGTGGTAGTCCCAACACTACACTGCAATGCACACCGTAGTCGGGCGTGTGTGGGCGGTTAGCGCTGCTATCTTCTAGCGGCGGTCGGCGCGGGGGAAGCTGACGCTGAAGATCGAGCCTTTGCCCGCCGGGTTGTCGATCACGCCGTAGTCGCCGTGCAGCGCGGTG
>DATAED010000352.1:0-4626 GCA_036258195.1 Ktedonobacterales bacterium | reverse complement strand
ATGTTCTTCTACCGTGACCAGCAGCGGCGCCCGCGCCGCCGTCGCCAGGATCGCCTCGGTGTCGAGTGGCTGAATCGTCGGCATGCTCAGCAGCGTCGCGTGGATGCCCTGCTGCGCCAGCAGATCAGCCGCCTTGACCGCTTCGGCCAGAATCGCGCCAGTCGCGAGGATGGCCACATCGTCGCCCTCGCGCAGGGGCAGCGCGCGGCCCAGCCGGAAATCAGGCGGGGTCTGATGCACGGTTGGCTCGCCGCCCTTGCCCAGCCGCAGATAGGCCGGGCCGTCTTGCGCCACCAGCGCCGCCGTCGCCAGTCGCGCCTCCACCGGATCGCCCGGAGCCACAACCGTCATATTCGGGAAGGCGCGCATCACGCCGATATCCTCGACGCCGTGATGCGTGTAGCCATTTGTGCCATAGGCCAGGCCACCGCCGACCGCGACGGTCTTGACGCTCAGATTGTGGTAGCAGACATCGGTGCGCAATTGCTCCAGGCAGCGCATCACCGGAAAGTTGGCGATGGAGTAGGTGAAGACGATCTTGCCAGAGAGCGCCAGCCCGGCGGCGACCCCCACCATGTTCTGCTCGGCCACGCCCACATTGACATAGCGGTTGGGGTGGCGCTCCGAGAAGCGTTCCAGCACGGAGTAGCCCAGATCACCGCACAGCAGCCAGATGCGCTCATCCTGCTCGGCCAGATCGGCCAGCGTCTCGGCGAAGGTATTTCTCACTGCGGCTTCTCCTGCTCCATTGCTGCCTCCACTTCAGCCAGCGCCTGCGCAAGCTGCTCATCGTTGGGCGATTTGTAATGCCACGCCAGCTTGTTCTCCATGAAGCCGACGCCCTTGCCTTTGGTGGTGTGTGCAACGATGGCGGTTGGCTTGCCTGCCTCAAGCGGGACACTGCCCAGCGCGGCGGCGATGGCGTCGTGGTCGTGGCCGTCAATCTCGCGGCAGGCCCAGCCAAACGCGCGCCACTTCTCGGCCAGCGGCTCGAGCCGCATCACCTCGGCCACCGTGCCGAAGCTCTGAATCTTGTTGTAGTCCACGATGGCGACCAGATTGTCCAGCCCATGATGCGCGGCGAAGAGGATGGCCTCCCAGTTGGAGCCTTCATCCAGCTCGCCATCGCTGAGCATGACGAAGGTGCGCCAGGGGCTGCCATCGCGCCTGGCCGCCAGCGCCATGCCCGCACCGACCGGCAGGCCGTGGCCCAGCGAGCCAGTCGAAAGCTCCACCCCTGGGACGCCGCGCGTCAGATGGCCAGAGAGCCTGGAGCCGTCCAGGCAGTAGGTATCGAGCCAGTCGGTGGGGAAGAAGCCAGCCTCGGCCAGCGTGGCATAGGCGGACGCGGCGGCGTGGCCTTTGCTGAGGATGAAGCGGTCGCGCTCAGGCCACTCTGGCTCGGCGGGGTTCACCCGCAGCACGCCGCCGCCATAGAGCACGGCCAGCAGATCGGTCATGCTCAGCGAGCTGCCGATGTGCGACGCATTGACGGCGTGCACCATGCGCAGGGCGTGCGCGCGCACCGTCCGCGCGAACTCGCGCGTGCTGCGCTGCGTCGCGCCTGTTCTATCCGTCGTTTCCGAGACGCTTGCCATGTGCTCCTGTCCTCCTACCGCCGCCCTCATCAGGAGGACGCATTGCCACTCGCCGCGCCCAGCCAGGCCAGCGTTTCGCGCACGAGTGCGCCGAGGTCTTCGCGCGATTCCACGCCCAGTTCCTCGCGCGTGCGGGACATGTCGGGAACGTAGCGCGCGGGGAGTCGCCCCGGCGAGGGCCGCTGCGCGACCTGGATGTCGGGAGGCGTGTCGCATGCCTGGGCGATGCGCCGCGCCAACTCCAGAACAGTAACCGCTTCCTCAGAACCCACATTATATGCTCGCCCCGGCGTCCCACGAAACAGCGCGCTCCACAGCATGCTCAGCAGCGCCACCGGCCCGGCATACGAGCGCGTCGTGGTACCGTCGCTCTTGATCGCCAGCGGCCCACCAGCGAGCGCGTCGCGCAGGAAATCGGTCGACGCGAATCCCGCGTTTACGTCCAGATAGGGCGCCAGAAAGGTGAACGGACGTGCGATGGTGACGGGAACGCCGTAGGCGCGCTGAAAGGCCACACAGAGCGCCTCAGCGTAGCGCTTGCCCTCACCATAGGTGGCGTCGGCGCGCGTCAGGTCGGGGGCGCCAGTGTAGTCCTCGGCCAGCCGCTCCATCTCGGGCGGCTGCACGCCATAGACCGCGCCGGAGCTGAGAAACAGCATGCCCGCCGAGCGCCAGTCGCGCGCTAGCTCCAGCATGCGCCGCGTGCCATCCACAATGGTATCGCCCGCATCGACAGGTGATTGCTCCTTCGTGAGTGGGCTGGCCGAGGCCGCCGCATGCACGATATAGTCGCACGGCTGCGCTGGCGGCTGGAAGGAGCGCACATCGCCCTGGATGAAGGTAAATTCTGGCCGCTGCGCCAGATGCGGCGCTTTGGCGGCGAACGCCTGGGGCGAGCGCGTGGGCGCGTAGACCTGGCACGGCGCGTCCCAGCGTGCATTGAGCCAGGCGAGCTGCTCCAGCAGCCAGGTTCCGATGAACCCCGTAGCGCCCGTCAGCAACAGCCGCTTGCCCTGCAGCCGTTCCACCTCTGGCAGCGCGGCGCTCGCAGTGGCGACCGATTGCTCGATGTATCCGCCCATGATCCTATCCCGCTGCGTCGCGCGCATCAACGCGCGACCACCGCCTCAGCATCCAGCGCGGTAATGAACTCACGATACCAGGCGACCGTATTCTCTAGCCCCTGCTCTAGCGTGAAGAGCGGCTCCCAGCCAAGCTGACGGCGCGCTTTGGCGGCGCTGAGATACTGATGCAGGATCTCGTTGCTGGCTTCGTTGCGCACGTCGGGCGTGAGCGAGGAGCCCATCGCCGTCAGCACGCGCTGCACGAGGTCCAGCACGGTGATCTGCAGCTCGTTCGAGAAGTTGAACGCCTCGCCCCACAGCTCCGGGCGGCTGGCCATCTGCTCCGCCAGCAGCATGTAGGCTGCAGCGCCATCCTCGACATAGAAGTAGTCGCGGATGTAGCTGCCATCTGACCGGATCACCGGACGTTCGCCGCGCATCACCGAGCGCACCGTGCCGGGGATGATGCGGTTCCAGTTCAGGTCGCCGCCACCGTAGAAGTTGCCACAGCGCGTGATGCAGATCGGCATGCCATAGGACGTGGCGTAGGCGGCGGAGATGAGGTCAGCGCACGACTTGCTCACGTCGTAGGGATGCTGCCCCTGCAGCGGCGTCGTCTCGTCGTAGGGCAGGTCGGGCTGGTCGCCATAGGCTTTGTCAGATGAGGCGATGACGATCTGCTTGACCAGCGGCGAGCGGCGGCACGCCTCCAGCAGCGCCCAGGTTCCTTGCACATTCGTCTCGAAGGTCGAGATGGGGTTGCGGTTGGCGATGCCGACGATGGTCTGCGCGGCCAGATGGATGACCGTATTGATCTCGTACTCGCCCAGTGTGCGCTCCAGCAGCGCCTGGTCGCGCACGTCGCCGCGCACCACCTTGACCCGCTCGATCAGCCTGGCCTGTACCAACTCAGACTGTGGCGCCCAGTCGCGCACGAGGCAGACGACATCAGCCTGCGCCTCGACGAGCCGCCGCACCAGCCAGGAACCCACCAGCCCTGTGCCGCCAGTGACGAAGACGGGACGGTCGCGCCAAAAAGTTCCAGCGGCGGGGGAGTGCGATAACGCGGTCACAATTGCTCCTGTCCTCGATCTGTCTGTTCCCTAACCTGTTCGCTGCAACAGCGCCCCGTCAGCTAGCGCGCCAGCGCCTTCAGCGTCACGCCCTGCCAGATTGCCCAGGGGGCTTCGTCGCGCGCCCAGAGGTCATTCAGATGCAGTGTGTCGCGGTAGGTGTCCATCGCATGCCAGAATCCGGTGTGGCGATAGGCCATCAGTTGGCCATCATTGGCGAGGTTCATCAGCGGTTCCTGCTCCAGCGTGCATTCGCTGTCGAGGTAGTCAAAGATGCCGCGGTTGAACACGAAAAAGCCGCCGTTGATCCACTCATCGGCCACGGGCTTCTCTCGGAACTGCTCGACCGCGCCATCGTCGGTGATGTCGAGCAGGCCGAAGCGCGAAGATGGCTGGATGGCGGTGACGGTGGCGAGCTTGCCGTGGGCCTGGTGGAAGGCGAGCAGCTCAGGGATATTGACATCGGAGAGGCCATCGCCATAAGTCAGCATGAAGGTGTCGTCGTCGATATAGCGCTCCACGCGCTTCAGGCGGCCACCCGTCATCGTGTCAGGGCCGGTGTCAGCCAGGGTGACGGTGAAGTGGTCAGCGACCTCGTTGAGGTAATCCACGGCGGGGCGTGCCTGGTGGCCAATCGTGACGGCGCAGTCGTTGGTCATCGAGTGGTAATTCAGGAAATACTCTTTGATCATGGCGCCTTTATAGCCCAGGCACAGCACGAAATCGTCGAAGCCATAGTGCGAATAGAGCTTCATGATGTGCCACAGAATCGGACGACCGCCGACCTCGACCATAGGCTTGGGGCGGAACTCGGTCTCCTCGCGAAGTCGGGTTCCCTTTCCTCCGCAGAGGATGACTGCCTTCATCTCGTTCCAACCTCCTCTAACGCCC
>DATAED010000351.1:0-11123 GCA_036258195.1 Ktedonobacterales bacterium | reverse complement strand
TGCGTCCTGTGAGCAAGCGAGCATAGCAGGCATGCGGCACTCCGCCAGCAGCCAGTCCATCAATCAAACCATCAATCCGGGAAGGGCAGCATGAAATCTGCGTCACGATCCAACCAGCCTGCACAGGCTACCTCGATCGCCCCCACGAGCCCCGAAGGCAGGAAGCCACCCGTGAAGTTTAAGCCAGAGGATGAGGCGTCTACTGCGCTCGATGCGAAGGCGCTGCTGCGTGCGCTCCAGGCCATGCGCGATGGCGATTTCACCGTGCGCCTTCCTGGCGACTGGACGGGCCTCGATGGCAAGATCGCCGATACCTTCAATGAGATTGTCGCCTCCAACCAGCGCATGGCCAGCGAGATGGAGCGCGTGGGGCAGGTGGTCGGCAAGCAGGGCCGCATCCGCGAGCGCGCGCGCTTCGACCGCTCTGAGGGCGCGTGGGGAGCGATGGAGGTCTCCATCAATACGCTGATGGACGATCTGCTGCGCCCTACCAGCGTGCTGACCACCGCGATCGAGGCGGTGGCGCAGGGCGACCTGCGGCGGACTGTGCGGCTGGATGTGGATGGCCGCCCGCTGGAAGGCGAATTCCTGCGCGCGGCTACCATCGTCAATACGATGATCCGGCAGCTCGACATCTTCACCGCTGAGGTGACGCGCGTGGCGCGCGAGGTGGGGGCCGAGGGCAAACTGGGCGGCCAGGCACAGGCGCTGGAAGTCAGCGGCGTCTGGAAAGACCTCACCGATAGCGTCAACGCGATGGCCAGCAACCTGACGACGCAGGTGCGCAACATCGCCGATGTCACCATCGCCGTGGCCAGCGGCGACCTCTCGCGCAAGATCACTGTGGACGTGCGCGGCGAGATTCTGCAACTGAAGGAAGCCATCAATACGATGGTCGACCAACTGCGCTCCTTCGCCTCGGAGGTGACGCGCGTGGCGCGCGAGGTCGGCACGGAGGGCAAGCTGGGCGGCCAGGCGGTCGTCCCCGGCGCGGCGGGTACCTGGAAAGACCTCACCGACAACGTCAACGCCATGGCGAGCAATCTGACGACGCAGGTGCGCAACATCGCCGAGGTGACGACGGCGGTGGCGCGCGGCGACCTCTCGCGCAAGATTTCGGTGGATGTGCGCGGCGAGATTCTGGAGCTGAAGGAGACTATCAACACGATGGTCGACCAGCTCAATGCCTTCGCCGGCGAGGTGACGCGCATCGCGCGCGAGGTGGGCACGGAGGGCAAGCTGGGTGGCCAGGCGCAGGCGCCCGGTGTGGCAGGTACATGGAAGGATCTGACCGACAACGTCAACGCCATGGCCAATAACCTCACCAACCAGGTGCGCAACATCGCCGATGTCGCGACGGCAGTGGCGCGCGGCGACCTCTCGCGTAAGATCACTGTCGATGTCAGCGGCGAGATTCTGGAGCTGAAGGAGACCATCAACACGATGGTCGACCAGCTCAACGCCTTCGCCGGCGAGGTGACGCGCGTGGCGCGCGAGGTCGGCACGGAGGGACGCCTGGGCGGCCAGGCGGTCGTGCCGGGAGTCGCGGGCACCTGGAAAGACCTCACCGACAACGTCAACTCGATGGCCAATAACCTGACCAATCAGGTGCGCAATATCGCGGGCGTGACGACGGCGGTGGCGCGCGGCGACCTCTCGCGCAAGATCACCGTCGATGTCAGCGGCGAGCTGCTCGAACTCAAGGAGACCATCAACACGATGGTCGACCAGCTCAACGCCTTCGCCGGCGAGGTGACGCGCATCGCGCGCGAGGTCGGCACGGAGGGCAAGCTGGGCGGCCAGGCGCAGGTACCGGGCGTGGGCGGCGCGTGGAAAGATCTGACCGACAACGTCAACGTGATGGCCGACAATCTGACCGAGCAGGTGCGCGGCATCGTCAAGGTAGTGACGTCGGTGGCCAATGGCGACCTGAAGCGCAAGCTGACGGTGAACGCCAAGGGCGAGGTGGCAGCGCTGGCCGAGACGATCAACAACATGACGGATACGCTGGCCACTTTCGCCGATCAGGTGACGACGGTGGCGCGCGAGGTCGGCGTGGAGGGTCGGCTGGGTGGCCAGGCCCATGTGCCGGGCGCAGCGGGTACCTGGAAAGACCTCACCGGCAACGTCAACCTGCTGGCCGCCAACCTGACCAATCAGGTGCGCGCCATCGCCGAGGTGGCCACGGCGGTGACGCAAGGCGACCTGACGCGCTCGATTCAGGTGGAGGCCAGTGGCGAGGTCGCCGAGCTGCGCGACAATATCAATACGATGGTCACCAATCTGCGCCTGACGACCGACCGCACCACTGAGCAAGACTGGCTCAAGACCAATCTGGCGCGCTTCACTGGCATGGTGCAGGGCCAGCGCGACCTGGCGACTGTCGGCCAACTGCTGCTCTCCGAGTTGACGCCGCTAGTGAACGCCCACCGCAGCGTCCTCTATCACCTGGAGGCGGAGAGAGACGATCTGTCGCTGCTGGCCAGCTTCGCCGCCGACGGCGCCGATGGCTACGCGCCACGGCTGGCGGTTGGCTCCGGCGTACTGGGCCAGGCCGCCGCAGAGAAGCGCAGCATGCTGATTGGCGATCTGCCAGCCGATGTCGCGCCGATTCAGACAGGTATGTTCCAGGCGACGCCGCGCAACATCGTCGTGCTGCCCATCCTCTTCGAAGATCAGGTCAAGGCGGTCATCGAGCTGGCCAGCCTGACCCGCTTCACTCCGACCCATCTGGCCTTCCTCGAACAGCTCACCGCCAGCATCGGCATCGTGCTGAACAGCATCGAGGCGATGATGCAGACGGAGGCGCTGCTGAGCCAGTCGCAGCAACTGGCGACCGAGCTGCAGACCCAGCAGCGCGAGCTGCAGCAGACCAACGAGCAGCTTGCCCAGAAGGCTCAACAGCTCGCCGAGCGCAATGTGGAGGTCGAGCGCAAGAATCAGGAGATCGAGCATGCGCGGCACGCGCTGGAGGAAAAGGCCGCCGAGCTGGCGCTGACCTCCAAATACAAGTCCGAGTTCCTGGCCAACATGTCGCATGAGCTGCGCACCCCGCTCAATAGCATCCTGATTCTGGGGCAGCAGCTCGGCGACAACCCCAACAACAATCTGACCCCCAAGCAGGTCGAGTTTGCGCGCACCATTCACGCCGCTGGCAGCGATCTGCTCAACCTCATCAGCGACATCCTGGATCTGTCGAAGATCGAGTCGGGGACGGTCTCAGTGGAGGCCGAGAGTGTCGTGGTGAGCAAGCTGCTCGATATGGTGGCGCGCCCCTTCCGCCACGAAGCGGAGACGCGGCGGCTGACCTTCGAGACGCAGATCGATGCGCATGTCAGCCGCGCCATGGTCACCGATACCAAGCGGGTGCAGCAGATCCTCAAGAATCTGCTCTCTAACGCCTTCAAGTTCACTGAGCAGGGCGGCGTGCGCCTGGACATCTCGACCGCCAGCGCAGGCTGGAGCGTCGATCACCCCATCCTGAATGGCGCGCCCAACGTCATCGCCTTCGAGGTGTCAGATACCGGCATCGGCATCCCGGCGGACAAGCAGCGGCTCATCTTCGAGGCATTCCAGCAGGCCGACGCCAGCACCAGTCGCCGCTTTGGCGGCACCGGGCTGGGGCTGGCGATCAGCCGCGAGCTGGCTAATCTGCTCGGCGGCGAGATTCAACTGCGCAGCGCGCCCGGCAAGGGCAGCTCCTTCACGCTCTACCTGCCACAAACCTACATCGGGCCGACCATGACCATTAGCGCGCCCGCGCCGACCCAGCGAGCCGCCCACAGCGCCTCGCACGAGGCGGCGGAGGAGGCGCCCACGCTACTGGCGGCGCCCGCATTTCGGGGCGAACATCCGGTGGCCGTCAGCCCGGACGACAGCGACATTCTGACCAGCGGCGACGCCGTGCTGCTGGTGGTGGAGGATGATCCCTACTATCGCCAGGTGATGATGGATCTGGCGCGCGACCGTGGCTTCAAGGTCATCGTCGCCACCACAGGCCACGGTGCGCTGGAGCAGGCGCGTCGCTACCATCCTTCGGCCATCTCGCTGGATGTTTTCCTGCCCGATATGCTCGGCTGGACGGTGCTCAGCCAGCTCAAGCAGGATTCCGTGACGCGCCATATCCCGGTGCAGATCGTGACCGTGGATGAGAATCGCCAACATGGGTTGTCGCGCGGCGCCTTCGCCTTCATGACCAAACCGATCACCAGCGATCAGCTCGAATCGGCGCTGACGCGCATCAAGGACTTTGCGGCCAGCACGCAGCGTCGCCTGCTGGTAGTGGAAGACAACCCCGCCGAGCAGCTCAGTGTCTCGGCATTGCTGGGCCACGACGACATCCAGATCGACACGGTCAGCCGGGGCGATGAGGCGCTGGCGGCGCTGGCGGCGCGCCCCTATGACTGCGTGGTGCTCGACCTCAGCCTGCCCGACATGACCGGCTTCGAGGTGCTGGAGCGCATCCGCGACGACGACTCGCTGCGCAACCTGCCGGTGGTCGTCTTCACGGGCAAGGCGCTCACGCTGGAGGAGGATCAGCGGCTCCAGATTCTGGCGCGCAGTGTCGTGGTGAAGGGCGTCGAATCGCCAGAGCGGCTGCTGGATGAGACATCGCTCTTCCTGCATCGCGTGGTCGCCGCGCTGCCGCCAGAGAAGCAGCGCCTGCTGGAGCGCCTGCACCGCTCCGATGACGATCTGATCGGCAAGCAGGCGCTGGTGGTAGATGACGACGTGCGCAACATCTTCGCGCTGAGCAGCGTGCTGGAGCGCCGTGGCATGCGCGTGCTGACGGCGGGTACCGGACGCGAGGCCATCGACGAGCTGGAGCGCACGCCCGACATCGCCATCGTGCTGATGGACATCATGATGCCAGAGATGGATGGCTATGAGACGATGCAGGCGATCCGGCAGAAGCACGCTTTCCAGCGGTTGCCGATCATCGCGCTGACCGCCAAAGCGATGAAAGGCGACCGCGAGAAATGCCTGGAGGCTGGCGCGTCCGACTATCTCGCCAAGCCCGTCAACACCGAGCAACTACTCTCCGCGATGCGCATGTGGCTTCATCGCTAACGTCAGAGGTACCGACCATGCGCCAGGTTCGCGAGCAGAGCAAGCAGAGCAAGCAGCACGAGCAGATCAACCGGAGAAACAACATGACGACAACCGACCCGGTCAACATCCTGATGGTGGACGACCAGCCGGCCAAGTTGCTCAGCTATGAAGTGATCCTGGGCGATCTGGGTGAACATCTGATCAAGGCGACCTCCGGGCGCGAGGCGCTCGACGCGCTGCTCAAGCACGATATCGCCATCGTCCTGATGGACGTGAACATGCCAGAGATGGATGGCTTCGAGCTGGCCGAGATGATCCGCCAGCATCCGCGCTACCAGAAGACCGCCATCATCTTCATCTCGGCTGTGCGGCTCACCGAGCTGGATCGCCTCAAAGGCTACGAGAGCGGCGCGGTGGACTACATCCCTGTGCCGGTCATCCCGCAGATTCTGCGGGCCAAGGTGCGCGTCTTCGCCGATCTCTATCGCAAGACGCGCCAGCTCGAAGCGCTGAACCACGACCTGGAGCGCCGCGTGGAGGAGCGCACGGCGGCGGCGGAGACCAGCGCCGCCGGGCTGCGCGAGAGCGAGGAGCGCTTCCAGATCATCATGCAGAATACCAGCGCCGTCATCTATCTAATCGACGCCGCCGGACGCTGCCAGCAAGTCAATCGCGGCTTCGAGAGTGTCTTTGGTGTCACCAACGAGGAGGCGCATGGCCACAGCATCTACGGACTGCTGCCCGTGGAGACGAGCGCCCTCCTGCAGGCGAATAACCATCGCGTGCTGGCGGAGGGCGTCACGCTGGAGTTCGATGAGGAGATCGTCGGCGCGAACGGCGTGCGCGCCTATACCTCGATCAAGACGCCACTCTTCGACGCGCAGGGCGCGCCGAGCGGCATCGTCAGCGTCTCCACCGACATCACAGAGCGCAAGCAGGCGGAGAACGAGCGCGCCGAGCTGCTGCGCCGCGAGCATAGCGCTCGCCTGGACGCCGAGGCGGCCATCCAGATTCGCGATGACTTCCTCTCGGTGGCGGCGCACGAGCTGAAGACGCCGGTGACGAGCGTGCGGGCCTCGGCGCAGATCATGTCGCGCAAGCTGGGCAAGGCTCCTCAGCCAGCGCCGCAATGGCTGCAAGATGGCCTGCGCGTGATCGATCAGCAGTCGGAGCGCCTGACGCGGCTGATCGGCCAACTGCTGGATATCTCACGTCTCGACCACGAAAAGAGCCTGGGGGCGCTGGCGTCGACCGATCTCACCGCGCTGGCGGAGCGGCTGGTGGCCGCCTTTGGCGCCCGCAGCAAGCGTCACACATTCTCACTATCTGGCGATGACAGCGTGGTCGCCGAGGTTGATCCGGTGGGCGTCGAGCAGGTCATCAGCAATCTGCTCGACAACGCCATCAAATACAGTCCAGAGGGCGGCGCCATCGACATCCGGGTGACGGCGAAGGATCGCGAGCGCGTGCGCATCGGCGTGCGCGACCACGGCATCGGCATCCCGAAGGAGAAGCGCAGCGAGATCTTCCAGCGGTTCTATCAGGCGCACGCCGAGGATCATCGCTCCGGATTAGGGCTGGGACTCTTCATCTGTCGGCAGATCGTTGAGCTGCACGACGGGGAGATTGAGGCCGAGTTCCCAACTGATGGTGGTGTGCGCTTCGTGGTGACGCTGCCTGTCCACGCCGCCAGGCTGGCCTCTGTGGGTCAGCCGTAGCCTCTGCCGCTCTTCCCCCCAAAGTAGCCAGCGGGAGGGCGAACGTCGTAGACTGGAAGAGAGCAGTGTGCGGCGACGATGCAATGTCGATGCGATGTCGATGCAATGACAGGAGGGCGAGCGCGTGACGAGCGGGCAACGGCTGCCGATCTTGCTGGTGGACGACGACGAGAGCATTCTGAGCACAGTGCAACTGCTGCTGACCGAAGAAGGATATCCCGTTGTCGTAGCGGCCAACGGTAAGGAAGCGTTGCAGCATATAGCGACGCAGAAGCCCAGTTTGATTCTGCTGGACATGAAGATGCCCGTCATGGATGGCTGGGCGTTCGCCATGGCGTATCGTGATTTTCCGGGGCCACATGCGCCCATCGTGGTGATGACCGCCGCCCACGATGCGCGCCAGCGCGCCGCCGAGATCGCTGCCGACGATGTCATCGCCAAGCCATTCGATGTCAACCGCCTGCTCGATGTCGTGCGCAAGTATGCCGCGTGAGCGCAGACCTCTCCCCCTGACCCCCTCCCCTCCGAGGGAGGGGGAACCCAGGCCAGAGGATGTCTTGGATGGCAGGGGTGAGATTCGGCGCCTGACCGCTCATTTGCCGAACACGGAGTAGCCGCATGCCGTTCAATCCGCTCGATCACCCCGTGTGCTTCGACGCTCCACAGTATGTCGTGGCGTCTCCGTGGAACCACCACATCCCCGTGGGTCTGCTGCTGACCGATCTGCTGCGCCCGCGCGTGGTGGTGGAGCTGGGCGCGAGCGATGGTGTCGCGCTGGCCGCCTTCTGCCAGGCTGCGAGCGCGCTGCGGCTGGAGATGCGCTGCCTGGTCGCCGCCTCCACGCTGCCAGCGCATGCGCGCGCCTATCTCAGCGACCACTTCTCCGGCAGCGCGACGTTGCGTTCGTCGCCGCTCACTCCCGACGACGACGCGCTGGCAGAAGGCGGCATCGACCTGCTACATCTGGCCGACCCGGGCGATACCGACACCATCACCACGCTGGACGCCTGGCTGCCGAAGCTGAGCGCAGGCGGCGTCCTGCTGATCGACGGCGCGGCGCCCGCCTGGGATGCGGCGCTACGACGCTATCCACAGCGCAAGACGACGACGACGCTGGGGAGCGAGCTCGATATCGTGAGCGTCGTGGCGCTGGGTGACGCGCCGCTAGCAGGGATCCGGGCGCTGGCCGACCTCTCGCCGGAGGAGCTGGACGCCCTGCGCGCGCTGCTGTGGGCGCTGGGTGAGAGCGCCACCCAGCGCGCTGAGGCGACTGCGCTGACCGCCACGCTCCACCACGAGCGCAAGCAGGGCGCCGCGCAGGCGCTGCTGCTGGAGGGCCAGCAACGCGAACTGAGCGAGACAACCCGTCGCCTGGATAATGCGCTCTGGCAGATGGAGTGGCTTGGTAAATCGCGCGGCGTGCGGATGGTCAAGCTGGCGCGCGCCTCGCGGGCCGTGCTGCGGCAGCGTGGCCCCGTCTGGCTGGCTCGGCGAGTGGCGCTGTGGACGCTGGGCCAGCGCGGCTATTACCGTCTCGATAGCGCCGCCGCCCAGCCCGCGCCGAAACTGCCGCGCCCCGCCGAGCGTGAATTCAAACAGGTGATGTTCCTCTCCGGCTGCCCAGGTGGGGCGATGCGCTACCGCTGTGATCACCAGGCCGAACAGCTCAATCTGCTGGGCTGCTCGGCGGAGAGCGCCGCCGTCAGCACAGTCAACCTTATGGAGCTGCTCGACCGCTTCCAGTGCTTCGTGCTGCATCGCGTGGCCTACGACGCCGATATGCAAGCCTTCATGGCTGAGGCGCGCACGCGGGGCAAGCCGCTCTTCTTCGAGACCGATGATCTGGTCTTTGCGCCGGGCAGCGCAGGCAACGAGCGCAATCAGGCGGAGCTGGAGCGCTTCACCCCGCAAGAGCGCACGCTCTATATCGACGAGATGGAGCGCATCCGCCAGACCGCGCAGCTCTGCGACGCCGCCACCGTCAGCACGGAGCCGTTGCGTGGGTGGGTGTCGCCGTTGTGCTCACCAGTTGCTGTTACGCCCAACGTCGCCAGCCAGGAGATGATCGTGCGCTCGCAGATGGCGCTGGATGAGCTGGTCGAGTCTGGGGAGGCGACAGCGGAGGCGGGCGGGCGCGACGCCACCGCAGATGAAGTGATCATCGCCTATCTGAGCGGCAGCCCCAGTCACGACCGCGACTTCCTGGAGGCGCAAGACGCCGTGCTGTGGGCGCTGGAGACGTATCCGCAGGCGCGCCTGCTGGTGGTCGGCCCGCTGGCGCTCAGCGCACGCTTCGACCGCTTCGGCGCGCGGGTGCAGCGCGAGGCGCTGCGCCCGTGGCAGGCGCTGTCAGCGACCTACGCCAGCGTAGACATCAATCTGGCGCCGCTGGAGCGCGATAATCCGTTCACAGAGGCCAAGAGCAGCATCAAGTTCCTCGAAGCCGCGCTGCTGAAGGTACCGACTATCGCCAGCCCGCGTCCCGATTTCATCCGCGTCGTGCGCGATGGCGAGAACGGGCTGCTGGCCGACACGTCTGACGCCTGGCGTGCGGCGCTGCGGCGGCTGATCGAGTCGCCAGAGGAGCGGCGACGGCTGGGCGAGGCCGCGTCAGCCGATGCGCTGGCGCTGCACACGACGCGCGCCCAGGCGCCGCTGGTCTGCGAGACGCTGCGTGCGCACTACCGCGCCGTAGCGCCCGCCGACCCAGCGCGCCGCCTGCGCGTCAACTGGATGGTGGACGCTCCCGCCGCTGCCCGCCCGCCCACGCTGGGGCTGGCGCGCGCGCTGGCCGAGCGCGGCCACAGCGTGCGCATCTGCGTCGCGCCATTCGCCGCGCCATCGGAGGGCCAGCCGCTGCCCGCGTGGCAGGCCGAAGCGCCGCCCGCCGAGGTGGTCATGACGCCAGGTGATGGCGCGCTGCCCGCGGCGGAGGCCAGCGTCGCGACCTCGCGCGCGACGGCCCAATTGGTGGCCCAGCAGCACGAATCGCTCTTCCGCTTCCAGCTTACCTCCGCGCCAGACGCCGATCCCGACGAGACGCAAGCGCCGCTGCGCCGCCTCTGCGTGGAGGATGCGGGCGATCCCGCCGCCCAGGCCGAGCGGCTGGAGGGATTGCTGAGCGAGTGGGTGTGGTAGCCGCGACCAGGCGCGGAACCTCTCCCCCTGACCCCCTCCCCTGCGAGGGGAGGGGGAACCTGTGGCAAAGATCGTCGGCGCGGGCGAGCGAATCGATCGACGTCGCGTTGATTTCGCCCTGATGCGCGGCAGCCTATCGCTCAACCAATGGATCGCCAGACTATTGCATCGAACCTTGGCCTGGGTTCCCCCTCCCTGGAGGGGGTCAGGGGGAGAGGTCGTCCTTTACCCCTTCGCGAACTCGTAGCGGCGCACGATCTGGCGCAGGCGTTCGGCGCGCGCGGCGGCGTCTTCAATGGCCAGGGTTGGCGCTGAGGCGCCAGACGCCAGATTGGGATTGAAATAGGGGTCGCCGCGCTCCACCTGAGTGATCATCCGCTCGAAGCCGCGCTGGATGTCGCCTAGCGGGATGTTCAGGCCACGGCTGGCGCTCTCGTGGTGCTTCAGCCCGGCGAAGGGCGTGTAGACTGTCTTGAAGCCCTCAGCGTGCGCCCGCAGGCAGTATTCCACGTCGCTGAAGGCAAGCTGATAGCCCTCGTCGAAGCCGCCGATACGCTCGAAGACCGTGCGGCGCGTCATCAGGCAGGCGCCCGTGACGGCCAGATAGTCGCGATACCAGTCTGGCGAGCCGAAGATGGTCGCGGTGTGCGCCTCTAGTCCGGCGAAGACATGGCCCGCGTGGCCGCCCATGCCCATCACCACGCCCGCATGCTGAATCTGCCCGCTGGGGAAGAAGAGTTGCGTTCCCACCACGCCAACCTCCGGGCGCAGCGCCCAGCGCGCCAGCTCCTCCAGCCAGTCGGGCGTGATGACCTCGGTATCGTTATTGAGGAAGAGCAGCAGGTTCCCGCTGGCCGCCGCCGCGCCCAGATTGTTGGCGCGTGAGTAGTTGAACGCGCCGCTGTAGTCCACGAATGTCAGGCGTCCGTGCAGTTTCGGACGTCGCCTGAGCGCATCGTAATACGTCTGCGTCTCTGGCTCGACACTGCCCGTATCCACCAGGATGATCTCGTAGTCGTCGTAGCGTGTCAGCGTCATCAGCGACTCCAGGCACTGCTCCAGCAGGGCGCGCTTGTCCCTGGTGGGGATGATGATCGAGACGCGCTCATGCTGTACGGGCCAGGTCACGCGCAGCCGCCCATCGTCCGTATAGGCCGCCTGCGCGCCTGCGAGGCCGCCGCGCTCCAGATGGTTGACGACGGCCTGGCGCTGCCG
>DATAED010000350.1:0-18326 GCA_036258195.1 Ktedonobacterales bacterium | reverse complement strand
ACTCTGCGCCGCCAGTCCTGCTCCAGCGCCAGGCGCGCGTCGTCGTGTTCGGTGGCGTGCGCCGCTGTCAGAGCAGAGAGGCGCGTGTCGAAGGTGTGCAGGACACGCGCCAGCAGCATCTCGCGCCAGTGGTCGCGCGCGAAGAGCGCCGACGCTGGCGCCTCGCCCGCCGCTCGCGTGGCCCGCTGGGCGTGCCAGAGCCGCGCCAACGCGAACCGCAGGCTGACATACGCGACCTCCTGGGCGGGATCCATCTCGACTGCGATGCGACAGATGCGCGACATCGCGTCGCCCGCGCGCAGCCCGACACCCCATGGCCAGGCGATGGCGCAGGGACGACCGAGCGCGCCCTCCATGACCTCAACGACTGAGCAGGCGGCGGCCATCCCCAGCTCGGCGCGTGTCGCTTGCTCGCGCACGATCAGCGCCATGCGCACGCTGGCGGGGTGGGGCGACTGAGCGTCGCGAGTCGCTGGGCCGTGCTCGGCGGTGTCATCCAGCAGCAGCGCGCCGGAAGGCAGCCCAGCGCTCGCGAGCTCGCGCGCGACGGCGATGAGATCGCGCACACCCGGCTTGTAAACGAGTGTGGCGCCCATGCGCCAGCCGTGCGTGCTCAGTCGCAGCGTTTTCAGGTCGAGCCGCGCCACCGCTGAGGTGTGGTGGCGTCTGAGCGCGACGCTGGCGGTTGGCGGCTCTGCTGGCTGCGGGGATTGCATGCTGATGATCGCTCCTCGCTAGTCCACGGGGCGCAGCGGGATGGAGCGCTGTTTGTGGCTCGGCGCCGTCCGGCCGACGCGCACTCGCCAGACCGTCGGCCCCTGCTCCAGGTAGTCCCAGCCCACCTGGCCGTTGTACTCGAAGTTGAGCTGGAAATAGAGCGGGCGCGGGTCATGGTCGTTGACGAGGACAAACGCCTCATCCTCGCGCAGCGCGTCGAAGCGGCGGAAGATCAGAGGGTGCCGCTCGGTAGGGGGAATCTCGCGCACGTCGAGCGTCGTGAGTGTGTCGGCGGTGTTGGTCGCGTCGGTGGTGTCGCTCATGCGGGTCTGCCTCTCGCTGTTGGACGCGCGGCTGCTCGGCGCCAGGGGCCGACAGTCGCGCGAGTAGGGCGCCAGTGTCTGATCAGAGCATAGCCTGTCGTGATATGTCTGACTGCGACTTTTGTCTCGCGCCGCTGCGCAGTCTGTCGCAGCAGCCCTGCGCTATACTGGCAGAGACACGCCGACCGACCGCGTGACAGCGCTGAATGATTGCTGATCGGTTGATTGAGTGAAGGAGCGCGCCGTATGGCTGATGAAACCTCGCTCCACTGGCTCGCTGCGACGCTGGCCGCCGACGCCATGGAGGGGCAGGGCGTCTTGCCCCTCGCGATTCGCCCGCTGGCGCCGGACTATCACATCGTGGGCCGTATCACCGTGGTGGTGATCACACGCGACGACAACCTCGAGCTGCGCGAGGCGATGACGCGCGGCCCGCAGACGGGGCCGGTGCTGTTGGTAGCGGGTGGCGCGGAGTCGACGCGCGCCTGCATGGGCGGGCTGATGGCGCGCGAGATGTATCTGCGCGGTTTTACGGCGCTCGTCACTGATGCGCCTGTGCGCGACGCCGCCGAGATTCGCGCATCGGGCCTGCTGGTCTGGTCACGCGGGCACAGTCCAGCGGCGCCCGCCAGGCGTGGCGGCGGGCAGATCGGCGCGCCCGTCCACGTTGGCGAGGTGGAGGCGCGACCAGGCGACCTGCTGATCGCCGATGAGGACGGGGTCGTCATCTGGCCATGGGCGCGCTACGACGACCTGCTGGCCCGCGCGCAGGCGCGCATGCAGAGCGACGAGCAGCGCGCCCGCGCACTGGAAGCGCAGTTGGGCGGCAAGGCAGAGCAGCGTCTCGCCGACATCGATGATGAGCTCGGCGTCTGACCTTTCGAGCGAGCGTCACTCCCCTCTCCCAGAGGGAGAGGGGTAGTGGTGGGGCCTGCCGCTCAGGCGCTCTTTTCCTCTGGCGTGAAGAACTCCGCGACCCAATTGACCGCATCGCGTATCTGCTGCTCGGTGACCAGATGTGTGTGGTGGTAGAGCATCAGCTTGAGGTGGTCGGGACGGCGCTCATAGAGCGGCTTGGCGGCCTCGAAGAGCCGCAGCGCGCCAGAGACGGGCACCATGTCATCTTCCTGCCCATGCTGGATCAGCAGCGGCTTGGGAGCCAGCATGGCGATATGCGTGGCGGCGTCATGCTCGTGCGCCCACTCCGCAGTTGCGGGGCTGGGCGCCGCCGAGCCGAAGAGCCGCACGGGGAGCAGGTCGGGGAGCGGTGAGCCAGAGGCGCTGATGATGCCTGCCACGCGCTCATCCTCTGTGCCATACACCAGCGCGGCGATGGCGCCCATCGAGAAGCCGCCCACCAGCGTGTGGAGCGGGCTGACGCCGGAGAGGCCGCACAGGTAGTCGAAGGCCAGGCGCATATCGTTGACGGTATGGCGCACGACCTCCATGAAGTAGTCCGCCGATATCTGCGTCATCCAGTTGGGGCCGCTGGCGGGGAAGCGCTCGCCATGCCCCCAGGCGTCGGGCAGCAGCGTGATGAAGCCGTGCGCGACGAGCTCGCTGGCGAGCGGCAACAGATCAGCCTTCTCGGCGCCGTAGCCATGTTGAATGAGTACGGCTGGCAGGCTGTGGTCGCTGGGGGTGGACTGGGGTTGCACGACCAGCGCGGGGATGGCGTCTGGGCCGATCTCCACGCGCTCGATGGCCGGCGGGGCGCTGTGGGGGATGAAATCTGTCGCCATACGCTGCAATGCCTCTCTTGCTCTACTTCACTCACTGTGCTCGTAGCAACGTCGCGCCGCATCAAACAGTGCGCTCACCGCCGCTCATCGTCGCTCGAAGAAATCGACCAGCTCTGGCCGCTGGCTGACCATCTCGCGCTCATACTCCGCCGTGATGGGCATGAAGACGCCCTCAGCCTCGGCAAAGACGACCTGCGGATCACTGGCCAGCCGCACGGCCCCACGCGCCGAGACCATCCGCGAGCGCACTTGCGTGGGCTGCGCCGACACCCGCAGCGCCTGCCCGATGGGAGCCGCGCGCCGGTAGCGAATCTCCAGCCGCGCCGTCATCATCCACTTGCCCGCGTAGACCGCCGCGCGGCTGAGCGTCTCGTCGAGCATGGTGGCCAGCACGCCGCCATGCAGCACGCCGGGGAAGCCTTGAAAACGCTCGTCTGGGGTGTACTCCGCGACGATCTCATCACCCTCGACTCTGAAGACGAGCGCCAGCCCGTGTGGATTACGTCCGCCACAGCCAAAGCACGCCTGATAGCCACTGCTGTCGTTGAGTATGCGCTGGTCTATTGTGGTGTCGTCGCTCATGGGCGCTCGTTCCCTCCAGGCTCTCTGTCGTATGGTCTTCGCATGAGACTTGCCGCTTCACGGCGTCACAGATCCGTTTCGGCTGGCGTTGAAGGCGCTGGCGGCGTGGCGGCGGATGGATTGGCTGGATGCACCCGCCGGGCCGAGCGATCCAGCGCGCTGCGCAGCGCCTCCTCGGCGTCGACGCCCAGATTCTGGGCCAGCCCCAGCGTGACGAAGAGAATGTCGCCAAACTCCTCGCTCAACTCACGCTGCGACTCGCCCGATTTCACCAGCTTCGGCCCGTGCATCTGGTTGACGACGCGCGCCAGCTCACCGCACTCCTCGAAGAGGCGGGCGAGGTTGGCCAGTGGTGGCCAGTAGCCGCCCAGCGCCAGAATCGCGGCGTCTACCGCGTGCTGAGCCTCAGCCAGCGTCATCGGCGCGGGCCGCGCTCCTGCCTGCGACTTGCCAGCGTCGCGCTGATCGCTCATAGACTCGCCCCCTCTCTGGTACCTTTGCTGCGGTGGCGTCTGAGTAAGTCAGGGCAGCGAGACACGCGGCGCCTCTTCGACTTCGGCGCTCAGCCGCGCCAGGCCATCGCGCGCCAGTCCATCCACCAGCGCGCGCAGCCAGGGCCGATCGTCATCGCCGTAGTCGGGCTTGACCAGCGGCCCCAGTTCGCCCAGGCTGAGCGCGGCGCCTGGCTCCAGCGCCCGCAGCGCCGCGATGATGCGCCCGCGAAAGTAGCGCGTGGTGCTGGTGAATGGCCGCGCCTGCTGCGCAGACCGCTGGCGGCGGCGTGGCGTAGCGGCATACGGCGCGCCTGTCTCCGCCACCTGCTTCTCGTCCGACGCTTCGTCTGGCGTCGCGCTGACCGCCCGCTCATCGCGCAGGTGGGCCAGCGCCTCGCCCGATGGGAAGAGCGTCACCGCTGCGACCTCTGCCCACGCCGCGCAGCAGTCCTGCAGCGGGCAGCGCTCGCAGGCTGGACGTCGCGCGATACAGATCGTCGCGCCGAGATCCATCAGCGCCTGCTGCCAATCATATGCACGGCCCGGCGGCAACGCCCACTCGGCCCGCGCCAGCGTCTCGCGGGCGGCGCGCTCCCCGGCAGGCCAGACAGCAGGCTCGATGCCGCGCAGGATGCGCCAGAGCGTGCGGCGGATATTCGTATCGACGGTGGCCACCTGCTGCTCAAAGGCGAAGGCCGCCACCGCGCCCGCCGTGTAGCGTCCGACGCCCTTCAGTCGCATCAGATCGTCGAGCGCGCTGGGAAGCTGGCCGCCATACTCGCGCTGGGCCTGACGCGCCACCTCTTGCAGCCGCACCGCGCGCATATTGTAGCCCAGCCCGGCCCACTCGCGGATGACATCGGCGGTGGGCGCCTCGGCTAGCGCCGCCAGCGTGGGGAAGCGCGCGAGAAAGGCCAGGTACTTCGGGATGACGCGCTCGACCTGTGTCTGTTGCAGCATCACCTCCGAGACGAGGATGGCGTAGGGGTCGCGTGTGGCGCGCCACGGCAGGCCAGCGCGTCCCTCGCGCGCATACCACGCCAGCAGCGCCGCGTGTGCGCGGTCGCGCCGCTCCGCAGCCTGCGCTGTGGGAGCGGCGTCAACGGGTGGATGTTCATCGCCCGCTGGGGGCTGGCTGGTTGTCGCTTGCGCTTGCTGATTGGTCACAGCGGCAGTGTATCACGCGACCTCACCCCCCAGTCCCCTCTCCCACAGGCGAGGGGGAGCTGGAAACTGTCGCGCCTCTCAGAACTCCTCGACCTGCGTGTCGGGGGTGGCGCGCTCCGGAGCGTCGGCCTGGTCGGCGGGCGTCTCGGGCGCGGGCGGCGGCTCGACTGGCTCCTCGACGATGCGGATGTGGCTGCGGTCGCGGCCACTGCCGACATACGGATGAGGCCCACCGCTGGCGCTGCGCCCCGACTCGCCCGCGATGTCGCGCGCGACCGCCTGGAAGAAGCGGCTGACGCGATTCCAGCGCGGCGGGAAGGTGTCGGCCCAGAAGCGCTCCTGGCCCGTCTGCCCCACTGCGACCGCCTCATACGTGCGCCCTGCGAAGCCGTATTCGATGCGTGCGACGGGCGTGCGCACCAGCCGTAGTCGCCGCGAGATGACGCGCCGCTCGCCGGCGTCCGCGTCTGCTGCGGGGGCTGTGTCTGCCGCGCCTGGCGTCTCCGGGAGCCGCTGATTGTAGGCGCGCTTGAGGTTGAGCGCCTCGTTCCAGACACGCTCTGGCACGCCGCTGGGGGTCGGGCCACTCAATTCCGTCTCAGCGCCTTCCCAGACCTGCTCGCCCGTGCTGCGCTGGAGCATCTGATCCGTCACCCAGCTCGCTGCCTCGGGGTCTGTTGGCGCGAGCACACGCGAGCGGATGCGCGTATCGAAGCGCCGCACCACCTGCCGCTGGCGAATCACGAAGCCTGAGCCAGCGCAGGCCGCGCACGGCTCATAGGTCGTGCCGTGGCAGACCGCGCAGACGACCTTGCCGTTGTTGCAGGCGCACGGCAGCGCGCCGTTCACGCAGTCGGGGCAGGCGATGGTCTTGCCAGAGGCCGGGGCCATCGGCGCCCAGTCGGCGGATGGCGGTAGCGGCGCGCCGTAGTCCTGGCGCAGACGCTCCGAGAGGTCAGCCAGCCGCTCCACGGCGTTCTGCGCGAATCGCTCGGCGTGCACTTGCACGTAGCTCTTGGCGGCGCGCGCCTGGCGCTCGGCGGCGGGATCGGCGATGCGACCACGTCCACGGCAGCGCGGGCAGACCTTGCTTCCACGGCCACGACACTGCGGGCAGGCGGTCATGCCCTTGCCCTCACAGTGCGCGCAGGCGCGATGCCCCGACCCGTGGCAGCGCTCGCACATCGCGCGCATGGCCGAGCCAGCGATGGGCTCGCGGCGCTCGCCCGCCTCGATCTCTGGCGCGGTCGGGAACGTGTAGTCCCAGACCGGCAGGATGGCGCTCGGCGCGGGCGGCATGGTTCCTGTATAGGGACCGGTCGAGTCGCCCAGCGTACGCGTCTCGCCACGCTCGCGCAGCTCCACACGCCAGATGTCAGCGTCCTTCAGCGCGATGTGCGTCATAGCGGTGGGCAGATCGGGATCGACCAGGAAGTCGCGCTTGACCCAGCGGCGCACCAGAGCGCGGGCGCGCAGCTCGTGCGGGTGAGGGTCAGATGGCATCGGCGCGGCAGGCGCCTCGGCGGCGTCATTCCAGAGGGTCGCGGCGTGCTCCGCCGCCTGCCGCACGCGCTCGCCCAGTTCCCCCATGTTCTCTCGGAAGACCCGCACCATCTCGCGCGCCTGTAGCTCCAACTCGTCGGAGATATCCTCATAGGCGCGCTGCATGGAATCCGTCGCATCGCCAGACGGGTACGACGCGCCATTGGACGCCTGCCGCTGCTCACGTCGGGCGTTCAGATCCACTGGATCGGGCAGAGCGTCTGGCTGTCCATTGGTTGTCTTCGTATCAGTGCTCTCGCCATCGTCGGCCATGACCTATGCCTCCCCGAACCTGCTGCAACTGCGTGGGTGTATCTCAGTCCTGCTCATCCTCTAGAACCTGTGGCGTCGCGCGCGGCGGCGTAGCTGCCTCAGCGCCTGCCAACTCAGGTGGGAACATGGTTGGCGCGTGCCACGCGGCGCTAGAACGTGTACGCCTCATGCCGGTGCGCGGTTGCGCCCGACGGGATATCCGTGGGGCCTCTGGAAGGGCCCTGGCGGCGGCTTCCTGTGCGGCGTCGGCCTGGGCGCGCTCAGGGGTCAGCGCCTCAGCGGCGAAGAGCGAGGCGCGCGAGATCAGCAGCCCCGCGCGGCTGGCCAGCGCCGCCAATGTGGCCTCTGAGAGGCCCACCAGCGCGCCCGCTGAATCGTGTGACCACACCGACGCATCTGGTGGCGCCTCGGCTAGCGCGGCCAGCGGCAGTCGCCCGTCGGCGGCCTCCACCCGTGCGCGCGCCGCTCTGGCCAGCGTGTCGAGCCAGCCCGGGGCGCACAAGCCCAGCCCTTCGACCCACTCCGGCGCAGGCACGCCTTCCGTCGCCGCTTGCGCCGCCAGCGCGCTCAGCGTGCGCGCCACCTCATCGCGGGTGAAGCTGTGCAGAGCCGCCTGCGCCTCCACGGGCGGAATGCGCTCGCGCCGCTGAACCTCGCCCAGCAGCTTGGGCAGATCGAGTGCCGCCAGCCGCGCGGGATAGTCATCGTAGGCGCGCAGCAGGGTGGCGACCAGCGCGGGCGCGCTCAGCGTTTCATCGCGATACCAGAGGAAGGGATAGCGCCGCTCCAGCGCGCCGAATGCCGCCCGCGCATCCTCTGGCGCCGCCACCACCAGCGGGATGGCGCCATTCAGCTCCAGCAGCTTGCGGGCCTTGCGCTCGCGATAGCCGGGCCGCCAATAGCCCGCCACCTCCAGATAGACGCGGCGCTGGTCGCGTGTCAGCGCGAAGTCTGGCACGAGAATCGTCGCGCCAAACAGCAGCGGCTCTGGCTCGCGCTCCAGCCGCCAGCCCGCCGTCTCGCCCGCGCGCTCCAGCGCTGTGAAATCCTCGTATAGCCGTCGTTCGAGCTGTGAGTCGAACGCGACTGAGGCGTCTGTGGCGGCCAGCGCGGCCGCCGCCTCATCATCCTCCAGCGTCTCGGCGCGCAGCAGGCGCAGCAGGCGGTCATCCAGCGTGAAGATGAACGGATTGCCGCGCAGGTAGATGGTGGCCCAGCCGCTCAGCCCGCCCTGCGCCGCGCCTGACGCGCGTCGATAGCCCAGCAGCGCGCGACACAGCCGCGCCAGCCGCTCGCCATATTGATTTGGCGCGCCCATCAGCTCCTGCGGGCCAAAGAGCGTGATGATGACGGGCTGGGCGGCTGCGTCGAGTGACCGCGTGGCTGGCTGGGTGTACGCCGCCGGTCGCTCCGCCACCAGCTCGGCGCGTGCGGCGCGCGCATCGGGACCGCGCTGGCTGCGATTGGCGGACTCCTGCTCGAAGGCGACCTCATAGTTGACGCCCATGCTGCGCGCCAGGAAGCAGACGCGCTTGACTACCGCGCCCAGCCCGCCGCCAGAGCCGCGCGCCGCCTCGGGCGTCACCCGCCACTCGACCTGCGAGGCGCTGGCCAGCAGCGCCTCCACTGAGCGCTGATTGTAGCGCGCTGCCAGCGTCGCGGCGTCCGGCGACGCCTCGGCGATGCGCCGCATTCGCGCCTGGCGTGGATCATCCAGCGCCAGCAGCGCATCCAGCGTGGCGCGGGCGATGCCCAGCGAGGCCGCGAACTCATCCAGTCGCCGCTCGCGCTCGGCGGCGGGCAGATAGCCGCCCGTCGTCGCCTGCGCGAAGTCGTACAGCGCCAGCCGCAGCGTCGTGGGCGATGTGACGCCGCGCTGGGCGAGCGCCGTCGCCTCGGCCTCGCTCGCCAGCGCGGGCCACGGCTCACCCTGCCAGCTATACCAGTCACTCAGGCAGATGCTCAGGCTGCGCGCGAGGCGATAGTCGCCGATCAGCTCGGCGGCGCGATCTTCCGGGAAGTCGGCGCGCAACTGCCCCAGCCACGCTTCGTAGAGCGCGACCAGGGCCGCCATCTCGTCGCGCAGGTCGCGCGGGCGCAGCAGGCGCGGCGCGAGATAGACGCGCCCATCGCGTCGTGTGAAGCTCTTCGGAACATCGGCCAGAGCCAGTCGCATCGTCGGTCATCCCTGCTATGCGAACTCTCGGCCTTGAAAGGCCGGAGCACGCGGACAGCGACTTGAAAGCCACTTGCGCCTGCCTGCGGCGCTCAGATTTGGCATTTATGCCCATCCCCGCGGTGCGTCGGCCATTTATGGCCGCGACCGCCCCGCGCGGCGCTGGGCCACATCTTCCTCGGTCGTGCCTTCGGTCACCAGTTCATAGAGCGTGGCGCGCGTGGCCTTGGGTCGCAGCACGCGCCCCAGCCGCTGGATGTACTCGCGGCGCGTGGCGTTGCCGCTGACGATCACCGCGACGCCGCAATCGGGGATGTCCACCCCCTCATTCAGCACACGCCCGGTCACCAGCTTGGTGAAGCGCCCCGACCGAAAGCCCTCCAGGATCAGGCGGCGCTCCTCGGCGGCGGTGCGATGCGTGATCTGCGGGATGGCGAACCGCTCGCTGACCTCGCCCACCAGTTGATTGTATTCGCTGAAGACCAGCACGCGCTCATCGCGATGCCGCGCGAAGATTTCTTCGAGCAGCGTCAGCTTGGCGGGCGCGTTGAGAGCCAGCGCGCGCGAGTCGCGCCACGCCAGCATCGCCGCGCGCGCCTCCGGATCGCGAGCGCTGGCCCACAGCACCTTGCGCTGGAAATCCTCTGGCGAGGCGATCACCAGCCGTCGCCGCGCGATGAAGCCGCGATACGTGGCGCGGTCGGCGTCGTAGCGGGCGCGGTCGGCGTCGGAGAGCGCCACCGCCAGCCGCTCGACGGTGTAGTCGGCCAGATAGCGCGCGGCGGCCAGCTCCTCCGGGTGGCGTCGGTAGACCTCCGGGCCGATCAGCCGCTCCAGCGCCAGATGCTCCAGGTCGGCGCGCTCCGGCGTCGCGCTCAGCCCCAGCCGCAGCGGCGTGTAGCTGCCCTCAGCGATCTGGCGATAGGTCGGCGCGGGCAGATGGTGGCACTCGTCGAAGATCAGCAGGCCGAAGTGGCGCAGGACATCGGGCCGCAACTGCGCCGACTCATAGGTGATGATGGTGATCGGCGCAATCTCGTGATCGCCCCCGCCAAAGACGCCGATGGCGTCCTCCGGCGCGCCCAGCGCCTCCGCCAGCGCGCGTCGCCACTGACCCAGCAGATCAATGGTCGGCACGACCACCAGCGTCCATAGCCCCACGTCGGCGATGGCCAGCGCGCCCAGGAAGGTCTTGCCCGCGCCCGTCGGCAGGATGACCACCCCACGGCTGCCCGCCGCGCGCCAGGCGATCAGCGCCTCCTCCTGGTAGGGGCGCGGCTCCAGCGTCGGCTGCGGCGCGAAGGGCAGCGCGGGCCGCTCGTCGAAGGCGACCCGCACGGGGCAGGCGCCCGCCGCCAGCAGCGCTGCCTTCACCTCGGCGAAGTCGATGGGTCGCAGGCGCAGGAAGCCGCCGCGCCGGTCGCGCCGCAGCCGCGCGCCCAGCCGTCCCGCCTGCGCGCCGAGCAGCGCCCGCAGCAGCGCGGCGTCGTCCAGCGTGGCCAGCGCGGCGGGCGGGAGCAGCGCCAGATCGCGCCCGCGCCAATCCAGCGTGACCGCCTGGCTTGTGTCGTCCGATGCGCTTATCTCGCCGTGGGGCGCCGCCTCATCGCCCGCGTCGCTCATGCTTGCCTCTGTTTCGTCTCGTTTGCCCGCCGAACCATAGTGCTTCTGTGAGGTATTCTATGCGAGATTCGGCAGAACGGGAGAGCCTGGGCGGGTAAACCCGCCCGCTTGTCGTCTGGCGACTTGGCGAGATAGCCTGCCATCTGCTACCCTTAGGACGCCAGGGACAGCGCGGCATCTGTGGAATCGGCGAGCGCGCCCCGGCAGGCGCGACATCTGCTGCCTGATACGCCCCCATGCGGGCGCAAAGGAGGTCTGGGTTTATGGCGACACCACAGGAGCGCGAGGCGTTCTTGCGCGGCTGGCATGCGGCCATGGAAGAGGCGCTGGCTGTGCTGGCGACTGAGGCTGGCGAGTGGCGCGAAGAAGAGGCCGAAGCCTCCGAATCGGGCGCCTACAAGCTGCCGGGCAGCTTCGCGCTGGAAGAGGTGCAAGGCTCATTCCGTGGTCGCCAGGAGCTGCTCGCCTGGATCACCCAGATTGGGCCATCGGCGAGCAAGGGCAATGACCCTGCGCTGGCCAAGGCGCTCGACGCGCTCATCGAGAACAACGCCAGCGAAGACGACCTCAAAGCGCTGGGCCTGACCCCTATGCCTGCCGAGGCTCCGCCGCCCAGCGGTACCCCACCCACCGACGCGCAGTAGCCGCTGGCATTCCCGGCGCCATCCGCCACCCAGGAGGATGCGAATGGCGCCGGGGGCGTCGCTCAACCCACGAACGGCGGCGGCAGGAAGTACGCTGTCGCCGCCAGCAGCGCCCACAGCGAGCAGAGCTGTACCCCCTCCAGGATGGTCGATTCGCCATCGCGCGTCAGCATCATGAAGAGGAAGGTCGCCGCGCCAAAGATGATGATCTCCAGCGGCGCGAAGATCAGCATTAGCGGGTGATGCGAGAAGTGGCCGACGATCACCAGCACCGGCACGATCACCAGGATCATCTGGATCGAGGCGCCCGCTGTCACGCCCATCACCACTTCCATCAGGTTGCGCCGCGCCATGCCCGTCGTGCCGTACATCTCCACCAGGCCACCGACGACCGGGATGACGATCAGGCCGACAAAGAACGGGTTGATGAACTGCTCGTTCTCGTGCGCCAGCAACTCGACTGAGCCAGCGAACGCTTCGGACATGTAGACCACGCCCAGCGCGGCCACGCCCAGCACCACCAGCGCGATCAACCCGCGCACGACGGGATGCAGCCCCAGGATGCCCGCTTTGCGCTCGCCCTCGCCCTCGCCTGCCGTCTGCTTGCGGCGCTCGCGGCGCTTGATCTCGGCGTACTCTGCCTTGGCGGTACGGCGCGGCGTCGCGCGCTCCACACGCTGCTCCAGCTCATACTGCGCCTGAGCGCGCTCCTGCTGGAAGAGCGCCTGCGTTCCCGGCGTCGGGTCAAGCGGACTCACACCGAAGTAGTCGCCGCCTGCGGCGCCCGCTGCGGATGCGCTGGCCGCCACAGCCACTGGAACGCGCTTGGCCGCGCGTTTGGCCTCACGCTGATCCTGGCGCTCCAGTCGCCGCCGAATGCGCTGCTCGACCAGATCGACGCCGTCGCGCACGCGGAAGATGGCAAAGAGCGTGTAGGCCAGGTAGCTTCCCAGCAGCACCAGCGAGACCGCGAAGCTCAGCGAATAGTGCTGGAAGACCAGCAGCGTGGGCAGCGCCTTACTGGCGCCTTCGCTGTTGGCGCGGGCCAGATTGCTCGCCAGGGTAGGCAGGCACAGGCCGATGACCGCCAGCGCGAAGATGGTGGAATATTGTCCGGCGCGATCTGGATTGAAGCCCATGCGTCCGTTGCGCAGCGCGCCAGCGATGGTTGCTATGCCCAGGCCCAGCAGCGAGTTGCGGATGATGACGCCCGCGATGGATCCCAGCACGATCTGCGAGCCGCTCGTCTCGCCGGGCGCTTGGTGCAACAGGAGCGAGAGCGCAATCGTCAACTCCGCCACGTTGCCAAACGTCATATGGAGGAAGCCGCCCAGGAACTCGCCCAGCAGCTCCTCCAGCTCTTCGACGGCGCTCTCCAGAAAGCCCGAGAGCGGGATCAGGCTGAGCGCCGCCAGCACGGCCAGCAGCGGGCCTTCCTCCAGTCCTATATGGTCGCGGAACAGCACGACGGGAATGCCCAGCAGCAGCAGATTGACCCAGCGAAGCCAGATGGACTTCTCCACACATCTCCCCCATGCGATACATCACAGCGTCGGGTTGGCCCCCTCCCCAACCCCTCCCCCGCTGCGGCGGGAGAGGGGCTTATCGGCGCTGCCGGGGGTGAGGTCGTCGCCTATTATAGCAGCCAGCGGCTCATCGCGAGCCATCATTTTCGCGTAGGACGAGCCAATCGGGTGTACCTGCCAGCCACGAGGGCGATTCTTGCGAGCGGCGCGCCGTGCGGGGCGGCGTTTTGAGGTAGGCCATCCCGACCTGCGCCTCGGCGTCGGCGCGGGCGGCGGCGAATGACTCTTCCACGATCTCGGCCAGCGCGTGCGCCATGCGGGTGTTGTAGGCGTGCACGCGCCGTGTCAGGAACATAGCGTCGATCAGCGCCAGCAGCAGCGGGAGGAGCGTCCAGAAGAAGAGTAGCCGCAGCGTCGCGCTGACCAGCCTGCCCATGTAGAACTCATGCGCGCCGAACGCGCCGAGGGTCAGGCAGAGGGCCAGCGCCTTCGCCGGGCTGCGTCTGCGGCGGCCATACTCCGCCTGGAAGAACTTCTGCTGTGCACAGTCGAATGTGGCCGTCAGCAGGGCCAGCGCCCATTGTTCTCGCTCGACAGTATTCACCTGACGCCGTTCCCTTCTACCTGCGCGACGCGCGGAAAGACAGACCTCTGTCTATTGGAACGGCTCAGGCGTCTGGCTGTTGCAGCGGGCGAGCGTTATTCCCATTTGAAGGTGAAGGCCGCCGCGCCGAGGAAGATGATGCCCCAGATGAGCAGCGCGATCAGGCTGCTGGCGTGGAACGCGCCCGCCACGGTCGCGCCGTAGAGCGCGTCGGAGAGCGCGGCGGCGGGCAGGACGCTGGCGACCCCCTGCAAAAAATCTGGCAATTTGCTGATGGGCAGCACCGTGCCGGGGATCAGGATGAAGAGCAGATAGAGGCCATTGGCGCCTGCCAGCGTCGCCTCAGCGCGCAGCGCGCCCGCCATCAGCATCCCCAGCCCGCTGAACGCCGCCGTTCCCAGCAGGAAGGCGATGATGTAGAGCAGGATCGAGCCATTGGGCCGCCAGCCGAGGAAGAGGAAGCCCAGCAGCGCCAGCAAGACCATCTGCGCCACCTCGATCACGACGACTGAGAGCGTCTTCGCCAGGATCAGGCCACCGCGCGAGAGCGGCGACGCGCCCAGCCGCTTCAGCACGCCATAGTAGCGCTCGTAGCCTGTGGCGATGCTGAGGCTGACCATGCCCGTTGACATCAGGGCCAGCGCCATCACACCAGGGACGAGGAAGTTCGTTCCGCCAACCTTCAGCCAGGCGAAGGCGATCAGCAGCACGACGGGGATGAAGACGGTGATGAGCAGGCTCTCGCCGCGCCGCAGCGTCATCGTCAGCTCGGCGCGCGTCTGCGCCAGCACGCAGCTCCAGAAGGGCGCCGCGCCGGTGGCGGCTGGCCGCGCGGGGCTGGTCGTCGTTGAGGTGATCTGGGCGCTCACTCGCGCATCTCCTTCCCCGTCAGGCGAATGAACACATCTTCGAGCGTCGAGCGGCCAATTCGCACCTCGCTGACATCAACGCGGGTATCGCGGAAGAGCGTGGCAAGCTGTACGAGCAGCTCGCGCGGCTCTCCGGTCTCCACCGCGTAGACGCCGGGCGATTCCTCGTGCGCGGCGCGCACGAAACTCAGCTTGCCCAGCGCCACCAGATCCAGCCCCGGCTGCGCGCGGAAGCGTAGCTCCGTGCCAGTGGTGGACTGGCTGGTGGTCAGCGCGGCGGGCGTATCCAGCGCGATGAGCTGGCCACCATCCATGATGGCGATGCGGTCGGCCAGCCGCTCGGCCTCATCCATGAAGTGCGTCGTCAGCAGGATGGTGGCGCCGCCCGCCTGCTGCTGCTGGATAATGTCCCAGGTGGCGCGGCGGGCCTGCGGATCCATGCCGGTCGTCGGCTCATCCAGGAAGAGCAGGCGCGGCTTGCCGATGATGGCCACGGCCAGCGCCAGGCGCCGCTTCTGGCCGCCGGAGAGCTGGCGGAAGCGCGTGCTGGCGACGCTGGTCAGCCCGACGCGCTCCATCAAAGCGGCGGGGTCTTCGGGGTTGGCGTAGAAGCTGGCGTAGAGGGCCAGAATCTCGCGCGCCCGCAGCGTCTGGTAGAGGCCATCCTGCTGCAGCATGACGCCGAGGTCGGGCTTGAGACGCGCGGCGTCGCGGCGAGGATCGAGTCCCAGCACGTGGGCGGAGCCGCTATCGGCGACGCGGTAGCCCTCTAATATCTCGACGGTGGTCGTCTTACCAGCGCCATTTGGCCCCAGCAGCGCGAAGATCTCGCCCGCGTGGACGGTGAACGAGAGGTTATTGACAGCGAGGGTGGAACCATAGGATTTGGCGAGGTGTTCGACGACAATCGCCGCATCGCCAGCGGCCCCGCCGATGCCTGCGACCGCAGGATCGCCGCGCGTGGCGCGTGTATTGGTGGCGCTCATGAAACCTGCACTACCCTGTCTCTAAAGAAGCGCATTGGAGCGGCGCGCTGGGTCACGCCAGATGCGCTCAGCCAGGCGTCGCTCTCCACTGTGTAGCGTACCATAGCCACCCACCCCGCGCCACGATGTGTACGCTATCGTATGCGATAATAACGCCCAATGCGCGCGAGCCGCGTAGAGTGAGCGATTGGCAGAGGATGAGGGCATGCATCAGCGCGTCACGCTTCCTAACGGCGTCCGGGTCTTTACGTCCGAGATGCCGCATCTCCGCTCCGTGAGCATCGCATTCTACTTCGGCGTCGGCGCGCGCTACGAGCCTGATCCCATCTCCGGCGCCTCGCACTTCATCGAGCACATGCTGTTCAAAGGCTCGCAGCAGTTTCCCACCGCGCAGCTCATCTCCGAGGCCATCGAAGGGGTCGGCGGCGTGCTGGACGCCGCCACTGATAAGGAAGTGACCGTCTATTCCGCCAAGGTCGCCAGCCAGCAGTTCGATCTGGCGATGCGCCTGATGACCGACATGGCGCTCCATCCGCTGATGCAGGATGAGGAGATCGAGAAAGAGCGCGGCGTCATCATCGAAGAGCTCAGCATGTACCGCGACAGCCCGGCGGACTGGGTGAGCGTGCTGGCCGACGAGGCGATGTGGCCCGGCCAGCCGCTGGGCCGCGAGGTGGCCGGCACGCGCGAGACGGTCGGCGCGCTCAGCCGCGCGACGCTGCTGGACTACAAAGCGCGCCACTACACGCCGTCCAGCCTGGTCGTCAGCATCGCGGGAAATGTCAGCCATCAGCAGGTGATGGAGAAGCTGACGGAGTTGCTGGGCGACTGGCCTGACGCCGCAGCCCCAAGCTGGGCGCCCAGCCCCATCCAGCCCACCGCCGAGCGCGTGCGGCTGGAGACGCGCCCCACCGAGCAGACCAATCTCTGCCTGCTGACGCCGGGCATCGCGCACACCGATCCGCGCCACTACGCCATGACACTGCTCAACGCCGCGCTCGGCGACGGCATGAGCTCGCGGCTGTTCATCGAGATTCGCGAGCGGCTGGGGCTGGCCTACGACATCGGCTCCGCGCCCTCGTACTACCACGACACCGGCTCGTTCACCATCTCCGCTGGCGTCGAGCCGAAGCGCACTGAGGCCACCATCCGCGCCGCCATTGCCGAGCTGCGTAAGCTGTGCGCCGAGCCACTGCGCCCTGAGGAGCTGGCCCGCGTCAAGGCCTATACCAAGGGCCGCATGGCGCTGCGCCTGGAGGACACCTACAGCGTGGCTGCCTGGATGGGCGGGCAGGAGATCATCAGCGGCGAGTCGCTGGAGCTGGATGAGGTGATGGCGCGCGTGGACGCCGTCACGGCGGAGCAGACGCAGGCGCTGGCCCGCGAGCTCTTCACCAGCGAGGGGTTGCGGCTGGCCGTCATCGGCCCGCAGGACGACAGCGCCGCCCTGGAGCGCCTGCTAGAGATGTAGACCTCATCCCCCAGCCCCCTCTCCTGTGGGAGGGGGGGAACCGCCGAAGAGTGGCGGGTTCACCCAGCTCCTCTGGCTGCCACACACCCATCTGGCGCTGGCGCCGGGTGGTTTCGCTGGCTCTGGCCTGCGCTATCACCTCATCGACATCGACGACGATGGCGTGCTCTCCTTCTCGCTCTCTGGCTTCCCCGTCGCCTGGTCTCCACTGGGGCGCACGCTCATTCTCGCCAGGCTCAGCTCCTATGCCGGACAAGACCCTGAAACGGGCCTGAAGGACGTTGGCATCGTCGGCTCTGGCCCCTACACGCTGACCGCCGTCACCTTCGGCGCGAACTGGAGCGTCGCCAGCTCGGTCACGTTGACGACGCAGGCCATGCAGATTCCCGTCCTGGGTCTCGTCCGCAACCCATGAGCGCTGGCCAGACACGACGCTCCCCGGCGCCCGCCAGCGGGGGATCACGCCTCGCTGGCTGAGACACCGGGGAGCGCCAGGTGACCTACACGACGAGATACGATACCGCGTTACACCAGTCGCGGGTCAATAGCGCCTGGCACTATCGAGGAGAACCCTGGAAGGTCTTGGCGTTCAGCCCTGGGGAACGTAGGTGGGGAAGGGGCCACTGCCCGGCGTCCCGCTCTGCTGGCGCGGCGTCACAGGGCCGAGTGGGCGCTGATCTGGCTCCGTCTCGCCCGCGACGCTCGGTTTGCCGAGCGCCTGTGGCACGACGACAGAGAAGCGCACGACGCACGTCCCTGCGCCTGCGCGCAGCGCGCCGTGGCACAGCCCAGGGATCTGGCGCGTCTGGCCATGCCCGTCGGTGACGCTATAGTGGACGGTGAAGGCTGTATCCCTGGCGGGGGCGTCGGCGACCGTGCAGGTCAGCAGCGTGCGAATGACATCAATATCGATGCCCTCGGTCTGGAGCGAGCAGGCTAGCGTGGCCGCGCCGCCGCCCGATGATGCGCCGCCGGAGCCTCCAGCGCCACACGCCACCAGCAGCGCCAGCGCCGCCACCAGCGCCAGACTTGAGCCGATACGCCCTGCCAGCATCCTGCCTCGTCGAATCCTCTCGGTTTGCCACATGTCGCGCCCATCCTTCGCCTGCGACTGGCGCCTGCTCGCCAGTTCAGCCACTGCTGGAGGTAGGACGGCGCGGGCGAGGTGATGGTTCCCGCGCGGCCTATGACTCGGCGAGTGGATCGCTGGTTGGCTGGGCGGTCGCCTCGACCACATGCGGTGGCGTGGGGGCAGTCGGCGCGGTCGCGGGAGCCTCATCGCCGCGCTGGGCGGCGAGATCCTGCGCCATCTGGCTCAGCTTGCCCAGCGTAGACTGCGTGGAGCCGGGTGAGCCTTCTTCCGCCAGTGGGTTCCAGTTCAGATCCTTCATCGCCGAGCGCAGCTCGCGCAGCATGCGCCCGGCCTGGCCGCCCATCTCGATCATGCGCTTGGGGCCAAAGATGATCAGCCCCAGCACGAGCAGCCCCAGCAACTCTGGTATGTGATTGAACATATCACGAGACTCCTGCGCTGTTCCGCATCCACGCGGAGCGTCTTGCAGTGCGTTGGCGGTGTGGTCTTCGAGT
>DATAED010000349.1:0-13997 GCA_036258195.1 Ktedonobacterales bacterium | reverse complement strand
GCGCGACCGCTAGATTGAAAGGATGGCAGGCCGCCCGGCGCGCCTCTCTGGCGCCTCGGAGACGCTCGCCGCGACCCAGCCACATGGATCAATCACACATCCGCAATTTCTGTATCATCGCGCATATCGACCACGGCAAATCGACGCTGGCCGACCGCCTACTGGAGTTCACCGGCTCCATCTCCAAGCGCGACATGACCGCGCAGGTGCTCGACCAGATGGATCTGGAACGCGAGAAAGGCATCACCATCAAGGCGCAGGCCGTGCGCATGCGCTACACCGCGCGCGATGGCCACGAGTACGAGCTGAACCTGATCGACACGCCAGGGCACGTGGACTTCACCTATGAAGTCTCGCGCAGCCTGGCGGCGTGCGAGGGAGCCATCCTCGTGGTGGACGCCACCCAGGGCATTGAGGCGCAGACGCTGGCGAATCTCTACCTCGCGCTGGAGGCCGACCTGGCCATCATCCCCGTCGTCAACAAGATCGACCTGCCCAGCGCCGACCCAGAGCGCGTCATCAAAGAGATCGAGGATGTCATCGGCATCCCGCGCGAGGAGATCGTGCTGGCCTCGGCCAAAGAGGGCATCGGCACACAGGACATCCTCGAAGCGGTGACACAGCGCGTGCCACAGCCCACCGGCGACGCCAGCAAGTCCTTGCGTGCGCTGATCTTCGACTCCAAGTACGACGCCTACAAAGGCGTCATCGCCTACGTGCGCGTCATGGATGGCTCGCTGAAGGTCGGCGAGCGCGTGCATTTGATGCAGGTGGGCAGCTCCGCCGACACGCTGGAGCTGGGCTATTTCAGCCCGCAGCTCGTCTCCACCCAGACGCTGGAGGCGGGCGAGGTGGGCTATATCGCCACGGGCTTCAAGAACGTGAAGGATTGCCAGGTCGGCGACACCGTCACGATGGCGCACGCACCCGCCACCGCGCCGCTGGCCGGCTACCGGCCCGCCAAGCCGATGGTCTACGCTGGCCTCTTCCCCGTCGAGGGCGACGATTACCCGCTGCTGCGCGACGCGCTGGAGCGGCTGCGGCTCAACGACGCCGCGCTGGTCTTCGATCCCGAGAACTCTGTCGCGCTGGGCTTCGGCTTTCGCTGCGGCTTCCTCGGGCTGCTGCATATGGAGATCATCCAGGAGCGGCTGGAGCGCGAGTACAACCTCGACATCCTCGTCACCGCGCCCAGCGTCGAGTATCAAGTGACGCGCACCAACGGCGAGCAGATCAGCGTCCACAATCCCGCCGAACTCCCCGCACCGACAGAGATCGAGAAGATCGAAGAGCCGGTGATGGACATCTCCATCTTCACCCCAGCGCGCTACATCGGCGCCATCATGGATCTCGTCACCACGCGGCGCGGCGAGTATCGCCAGATGAGCTACATCGAAGACGACCGCGTGCATCTGACCTATCGCATGCCGCTGGGCGAGCTGATTGTGGACTTCTACGACCAACTCAAGTCGCGCACGCAGGGCTACGCCTCGCTCGACTACACCTTCGCCAAATATGAGGCCGCCGACCTCGTCAAGCTCGACATCCTCGTCAATGGACAGCCTGTGGATGCGCTCTCGCTCATCACGCACAAGGATAAGGCCACATCCCAGGGGCGCCTGCTGGTGGAGAAGCTCAAGGAGCTGATCCCGCGCCAGCTCTTCGAGGTGCCGCTGCAAGCCGCCATCGGCAGCCGCATCATCGCACGTGAGACGGTGCGCGCCATGCGCAAGAACGTGCTGGCGAAGTGCTACGGCGGCGATATCACACGCAAGCGCAAGCTTCTGGAGAAGCAGAAGGCGGGCAAGAAGCGCATGAAGCGCGTCGGCAGCGTGGAGATCCCCCAGGAGGCGTTCATGGCGGTGCTGACGCTGGAGGAGTAGGCGTGGCCGGAGTAGTCGCAGTCAACGCCAGGTACGCAAAGCAACGGGCGGGTAAACCCGCAGGCTAGGGGCCTCTGGCCGCGAAGCCCGCCTGCGCGGGCTGGGAGGCGACAGGCCCGTTCCGAGCCCGCGCAGGCGGGCTTCGCGGCGGAACGTCCTTAGCTGCGGCTTCAGCCGCCCGTCCTGCGCCCGTGCTAGACACCTACCCTTGTATGAGACTGGAGCGAGGGCGCGAGGGCAACGTAAAGGGCCACCCCTTGGGTGGCCCTGAACTTATTCTTCTGTAGGAGAAGTAAAACCCAGCCTGCGTTATGCTCGTTGCCCTACTTGCTCATCGGAGCGTTGGAGCGAACGGGCGACCAAACGCCCGAACTGGGTCAGACAGTCGCGCTTCCAAACCTGCGAGCGGATCGATGGAGGTCATCGGAGCGTAAGGCTCATCCCACGTCGGAGGCCACGCATGCTGCTACGCGGTTGGCGCTGCTGTCCTCATAGCCCGCTTGGACGGGCGCTGCCTGTCCACTTGAATGACCATTCCGAGCAGGCGAATCGGCTTCTTCATTGGGAACATCGGTCGAGTCTCCTTTCCCTTAGTTCCCCCATTCGGACGCCGGGTGCTATACCCTGCGCCACCTCTCGGAGGTACTTTCAGCCTAACATGTCACACAGGATATGTCAATAGCCGATGCGAAACTGAAGGCCTGAATGCTGCCCTGCTCAGGCTTCACCCGTTGTCGTATGCGCGGATCGACGCCAGCTCCCCGCAAGCAGCAGAAACGCTGCGCGCCCAGAATTCATGGGCGCGCAGCGTGTTTCTCTGGCATGCGCTCAGGAGGAGCGGGCCGAGCATGACGGGCGGAGCGTGCATGCCACATCACAAGACCGAGAGGCGCAGCTCACTCTTCTTCGTCGAGGTCTTCGAATTCCTCGTCGTACTCCTCTTCCCAGTCATCCTCATCGTCGTCGAACTCTTCGTCATCATCGAACTCATCGTCGAACTCTTCGTCGTCGAGTTCGTCATCGTGGTGATTGACATCGGGCTCGTTGACCGACTGAGCGCGCGGGCGCCCGACCGTGACATGAGGATCCTGCGGCGACTTGCTGAGTATGCTCGTCACGATACGCCTCCAGTATAGGTACTACTCCGTTCATGCGGCGCTCAATCATGCGCATTCGCATTCATCCGGCGATATTGTGTCGTCTGAGGCGCCCCGGCGTCAACAGGACGCGGCGGAATCTGGCGGATGTGACGGGAAACGGCGAGGCGTCGAGCAGTGGCTACCAGGCGCCTGCCGCACGGGCGCGGCGCACCGAAGCCGGATTCGGAGTCTGGCAGCGCGGGCAGAGATCCTGAACTGGCAGCAGGCTGAGACGGCAGCGCGTACATTCCGTGGCGATGGAGTGATGGCAATTCTGGCAATAGACAGCGTCTGGCGTGGTGCGCTGCCCGCAGGTCTGGCAGACATGCAGCAGCGGTGACGGCGCCATGAACGAGGTACGGCGCTGCTCGCCGCCCGCTGGGGGCGGCGCGGCTATCGGGGCGGGAACTGGCTGCTCGAATCGGCTGGCGTGCGCTGGCGCCGCCGCTGGGTGCGCGGCGATGGGCGGAGGCATCCGACCACCCTGCGAGCCAGGGAAGCCTGGCAGAGTCGGCGGGCGTTGATAGTACGGACCAGAGGGCTGGCGCATCTGCGGATAGAACGGCGCCTCGTCGTCGGAATAGGGCGAGCGCGGGCCCAGCGCGCTCAGCGGCTGGATGGGGTCGCTCATGCTCATGGGCCCAGCGGAAGGCGCGATGGAGGGCGAATTGAAAGGCACGGATGGCATGGACGGCATAGATGGCGCGGATGGAGCCACCGAAACCTGCGAGGGAGCGCCATAGCCCGGCGCATAGTAAGGAGCCTGCGTGCCTGGCGGAGAAAAGGCCGACGAGCGCTCCTCGATCAGCCGCAGGGTGACGAGCGGCGAGAGCATCACGAACGTCTCTGGCGTCAACTGGCACTCCCGCACCCGCTGCCCGCCGATATGCAGGCCGTTTGTGCTGCGCATATCCACGATCCACCAGGTCTGGCCCATCTTCCGCAGCTCGGCATGCTGCCGCGAGATGTGCGCATACGGGAGCGCGATGGCGTTGTTGGCCAGGCGGCCGATCGTCAGATGGTCGCGGTCGAGCCGCACCTGCACAACGCCATCGGGCGTCTGAATCTCGACGCTCGCCATGCTCGACTACCTTCCACTACGCGAATCGTGGGAGCGGCTGCTCACGGTCAGTCGCCTGGCCAGCCTGGAGCGCGACACTGCTCGCTACTCGTCTGGATTCAGAAGCGCGCCCGCAGTCGACGCGAGCCTACTTGGCGACGCTGGGGCGCATCACCGACATGACGATGCCGATAGCGGCTACAATCGCGCCGACGACGCCGATGACCAACGCAGCGTGCGGGAACAGAGTAACGCCTTTGATGAGCCAGTGAATGACGGCAGCGAGTATGATGATGAGTACGCCGAGTACGATGAGCGTCATCTTCATGTGACCGCTTCTCCTTCTTATCAACGAAGACCGCCGCCATTTGGCGCTTTGTCATCCGTTGAGGTCAGTCAATCGCGCGGCCCGATGCGCCCGCCATTCGCCGAGCAAGCCGCTCGCTCATGGTAGTCCGCTCGGGCCGCGCCGTCAACTCACGCGGAGAAGATTGTTGGGGCGCCCCGGTGTGTCAGTTGGGATGCCCGATGGCCTCAAGCGCATCGGGGCTTTCGAGTGACGAGAGGTCGCCCAGATCGGCCTTGCCCAGGTGACGCGCGCGAATCAGTCGCCGCAGCACCTTGCCGTTACGTGTCTTGGGGAGCTGGCTCACAAATAGCACCGACTCCGGCTTGAGCGCCGGGCCGAGCGCCTGTGTCACACTGGCGCGCACCTCGTCGCGCAGCGCATCGCTGGGCTCGACGCCAGGCCGCAGCACCGCGAAGACGACCACCACCTCGCCCTTGACCGGGTGCGGCGCGCCAATCGCCGCCGCCTCGCTCACATCGGGATGCGCCACCGCCGCCGACTCCACCTCGGCTGGCCCCAGCCGCTTGCCCGCGACTTTGATGGTGTCGTCGGAGCGACCGAGGATGTACCAGAAGCCATCGGAGTCGATGGCCGCGAAGTCGCCGTGCGTCCAGATGCCGGGGAAGCGTGTCCAGTACGACTCCTCGTAGCGCGCCGGATCTTGCCAGAAGCCGCGCGTCATGCCGGGCCATGGCGTGCGAATCACTAGCTCGCCGACCTGCCCGCGCACCGATTGGCCGCTGTCGTCCACCACATCCGCCGACATGCCGGGAATCGCGCCAGAGAAGGAGCACGGCTTGATCGGCTGGATGGTCACACAGCCGACGATGCCGCCCGACACCTCGGTGCCGCCAGAGTAGTTGATGATGGGGCAGCGGCCGCCACCTACCACATCGAACAGCCAGTGCCACGGGCCAGAGTTCCACGGCTCGCCCGAGGAGCCGAGAATGCGCAGCGCGCTCAGATCGTGACGCCGCACTGGCGCATCACCCGCGGTCATCAGGGTGCGCACCACCGTCGGCGCGATGCCCATCACCGTCACCTTGTGCCGCTCGGCGAAGGCCCACAGCCGATCCACATCGGGATAATCCACCGCGCCCTCGTAGATGGCCAGCGTCGCGCCCAGCATCAGCGCGCCGCTCACTGCCCACGGCCCCATCATCCAGCCCATGTCGGTCAGCCAGAAGAGCGTGTCATCCGGCTGCACATCGAAGCAATGCGCCATATCCTGCGCGCCCTTGATGGGGAAGCCACAATGGGCGTGGACGGCGCCCTTGGGCCGCCCGGTGGTGCCAGATGTGTAGATCAGCATGTAGGGGTCTTCGGCATCCGTCACCAGCGTCTCGCAGGCGGTGGATTGCTTGCCGACGGCCACATCCCAGGCGACATCGCGCGACTCAGTCCACGGCGCGTCGCCACCGATGCGTCGCACGACCAGCACATGCTCGACGTTCGGCGCAGCGGCCAGCGCGGCGTCGGCGGTGGCCTTCATCGGCACGACCTTGCTGCGGCGATAGAAGCCATCCGCCGTGACGAGCACCTTCGCGCCGCTGTCGCGCAGCCGCGTGGCGATGGCCTCGGCGCCGTAGCCAGAGAAGATCGGCGTGTAGACGGCTCCGAGCTTGCCGCAGGCCAGCGTCGCCGCGACGACCTCCGGAATCATCGGCATGTAGATGCCCACGCGGTCGCCCTTGCCCACGCCCAGCGTCCGCAGCGCGTTGGCGGCCTGATTGGTCAGCGCCTGCAGCTCGGCGTAGCTGAAGCGGCGTACCTCGCCATCCTCACCCTCCCAGATCAGCGCGGTATGCGCGGCGCGGTCGCCGCTGGCATGTTGATCGAGCGCGGTGGCGACGTAGTTGAACTGGCCGTCGACGTACCATTTCGTCCACTGTGGCCCGCGCGAGGTGTCCATCACCTCTGTGTACGGGCGCTGCCAGACCAGGCCGAGGTCGTCCGAGACGGCGTCCCAGAACCAGCTCGGATCGTCACTGGCGCGCTTGAGCAGCGCATCATACTCGCTGATGCCGTGCCGCTGCATGAAACGCAACAGGCGGCTGCGCTTGAGATACTCCTCGCTGGGACGCCAGGCAATTGGCTCATCGAGCGATTCCCAGTTGTCGGGGGACGGTGTGGTCGTGGGGGTTGGCTGTGTCGTATCGCTCATTGCGCTTGACTCCTTTGTCGTGCTCGCGGCGCATAGAATCGCCCAACAGCAGTATTTTAGCATGCTGGCCGACGACGCCATACGTGGCGGGCGCGCCTACACCGCGCTCCAGCGCGTCCCGCCGCCATCGGTCGCCGCGATGCGCCCGGCGCCGAAGAGATGGGCGGCGATGATCGTGGCGCGCTCGGCCTGCGCATCCCGCATCACCCACCGGCGAGTCGCCAGCATGGTCGCGGGATCGGCCCACGTCACCATCCAGTCGGGATGCTCTAGCTCGACGTTGTGGTGGAAGAGGTCACCGACGATGTAGAGCGTCTCGCCATTGGACTGCACGCGAACGATCTGATGCCCCGGCGTCTCGCCCGGAGCTGGCAGAATCTCGATACCAGCGGCGATAGGTTCGCGCCCCTCGATCAGCCGCAGCACGCCCCGCGCTTGCAGCACGCCAAGCGTGCGCGCCTCCAGCGAGTCGGGATCGCGCAGCGCCGTCTGCATCTCGGCGTCGGCCCAATCGGCGGCGCCGAGGTAGTAGGTGGCGCGCGGGAACCTCAGCGCTGGCCCAGTGTCGCTGGCTGTCGTCACGCCCGCGTAGTGATCCCAATGGCTGTGCGTGAGGACGACGTGCGTGATATCCTCGGGCTTGACGCCCAGGCTGGCGAGCTGCTCGGTGATGGGCGGAGGCGGCGTGTAGTCCGCCAGCGCATACTCCGAGTCGGGCGTGACGGTGGCGCGGTAATCGCCGATGTCTACCAGCACATGCGCGCCTGGAGCCTCCACATAGACGCTGAGGCTGGGGCAGACGCCGGGCCGCTCAAAGAGGTCGGCGTAGGTGGGACGCCAGACCGCCTCTGGAACCGCCATCTCGGCGGAAAGCAGCAGGCGCAGATTGCCCGCGTTGAGCGTCGTCACCCGTGCGTCGCCGACCAGTAACGTCACGTTCCCCTGTTGCATGTCGCGCCTCCATCGTTCATCATCTCAGTTCGGCTCACTCCAGGTCGCGCGGCCAGTCGCGCGTTGCTTCCAGCATGCCGCCGAGCACATCGGCCCACGGCGTCAGCAGCAGCTCGCCATCGCGCAGCACACTGCGCCCGCCGACGATGACTTCGCGAATGGCCTGCGGCGTCATGGCGTAGACCACATTCTTCTCATAGCGCCACGGCGGCTGCATCGAGGGGTCATCCATGTCAATCAGGGTGAAGTCGGCGACGTGGTCGGGGGCGATGCGTCCGGCGGGGATGTCGAGCGTGTCGGCGGAGCCAGCCGTGCCCATCGCCAGCGCCGTCTCGGCTGGCAGCACATTCGAGTCGAGCGCCGTCAGCTTCTGGAGCAGCGCGCACATGCGCATCTCATCGAAGACCGAGACGCGATTGTTCGAGCAGCCGCCGTCGCTGCCCAGCCCGATCTTGACGCCTGCCGCCAGCATATCGGGGATGCGCGTCACGCCGTCACCCAGGAACATATTGCTAGCGGGATTGTAGACTAGCCGCACATCGCGCTGGCCCATCAACGCGATGTCGTCATCCTCCAGCCAGCAGCCGTGGATGATGGTGGCATGGTCGAGCGCTACCCCCAGTGACTCCAGCCAGCGAATCGGCGTCTTACCCGACTGTTTCAGGATCTGGTCGCGCTCATAGCGCCCCTCGGCCACGTGCATGTGGAAGCGCACGCCCAACTCCTCAGCCAGCCGCGAGCCAGCGACGATCATCTCCGGGCTGGCGGCGTGCGGCGAGTGCGGCGCGGGCAGCACCGTCACGTCCGGCGCGCCGCGATACTCCTGCCACAGCTCGCGCGTGCGCCCCACCGCCTCCTCAATCGTCTCCTGATACTGCGGCGGCGCGCCATTCCAGTCGTACATCGTGCGGGCCAGCGCGATGCGGATGCCGACATCGCGGGCCGCGCGAATGACCGCCTGATCGTTCTGGTTGCCGCCGCTGTGAATGTAGAAGAAGTCGCAGACCGTCGTGACGCCCGCGCGCAGCATCTCGGCGAAAGCGAAGCGCGCGCCGTGGTAGATGACCTCTTCGGTCATGCGCGGCGTGTAGCCGTAGAGCGCACGGTCGCGCCAGGTGAAGAAATCGCAGTCGTCGGCGACGCCACGTAACAGCGACTGGAATGAATGGTTGTGCGCGTTGATCGCGCCGGGCAGCAGCAGCCGACGCGGGAAGCGCTCGATGGGCAGCGCAGGGTCGATCTCGCCCCGCGCGGCGACGCGCTCGATGCGCCCATCCGTGATGACGACGGCCAGGTCGCGCTGAAATCGGCCCTCATACCAGGTACGCTCTGCCGCGAGTGCCCGCCGCGACGGCTGAGTGGATGATGTGGAGGATTGAGAGGATGCGCTGGACATGACACTACTCCGCTTTCTCGCCAGTGCAGGATGTCTGCGCGAGTTAGCGTATCATACCCAGCTGTCGGGCGATGGGAGGGAGCCTCTACCAGCGCAGGCGCGCGTAGGAGACGCGGCGGGCGGAGAGCAGCGTCAGCCCTGCAGCGCCCAGACCCACGCAGCCGACCATCAGCGAGACGACCCCGCCAACCACCGGCGCCGACTTCAACAGGCAGAGGATGACGACGCCAAGCACCGAGGAGATCAGCAGCGAGGGGTTGTAGCTGTGGCGCAGCCCGCGCAGCAGCGAGGCGCCCAGCCAGCTCGCGAACGCGACCGTGCCGATGACCCACGCCAGCCACAGCGCCAGACCGATCAGCAGCGTCACGGGGATGCCAATGCAGGTCAGGAAGAGCGCCACGCCCGCCACCAGCCCCACCGCGCCGATCACCACGCCCACCGCTCCGCTGACCAGGAAGCGCCGCGCGATGGTATAGCGGACATGCCCCACGGCCTCCGGCACGAAGACCGAGAGGCCGATGGCCGCGCTCACCCAGAAGAGCAGCCCCAGCCAGAAGGCGCTGGCAGCGGACGCGACATCGTGCCAGGCCCACGAGCCATTCGGGCCAGGACTCCAGTTCTGCTCAAGCGTGTTCGTGGTCGCGGCCTGTGCGGTGACGCCGGGCTGCAGGATGACATGGCCGCCGACGGCGTCGAGCTTGCCGTGTGTCACCGCGCCAGACTTCACGGTGATGTTGCCACCCACCGCCGTCACATCGCCATCCACTTCGCCGGAGATGATCACATTCCCGCCGATAGCCTGCGCCGATCCCTGAATGCGCCCCTGCGCTTCCAGGTTGCCGCCGACCACCAGCGCGTCGCCGCAGATCCAGGCGTCCTTCGGCACGACCAGATCGGAGCCAACCGCGCTGGCGCTGCTAGCGGAGCACGCCAGAGGCGCCGCACGGGACCCGCTCAGCGCCAGGCCAGAGGGTGTCTGGCCACCACCGGACAGCGCCGAGCTGATCCAGCCTGCTGTGGCGGAGGAGGCGCTGGCCATCTGTGGCGTGAACGCCATGACACGCGGCGCCGAGAGCGACGCCCACAGCAGCAGCCCTACTACTGCGGCAAATGCCGCCAGCGAGCGGCGCACGCGATCACCCGCCGAGGATGCCGACGACCCAGGCGACAGCGGCCCGAAGTGGGGGGCGCGCTCTGGCGTGGCGGAGGTCGTCAGTGGCGTGGTGGTGGGGTCTTCGGGCGGTCTGAGCAATGTCATGGCAGGCTCACCGTTTGCGCGCGGCACGCGATGAGCCACGCCCGATGCGCCGCGCCATGAGCAGCAGCGAGGATGAGAGCGTAGCCAGCATTGCCACATAGGCGACGCCGAGCCCGCTGATGGCGCCGCCCGTTAGCCGACTGATGAACCCCGCAACGGCCATCGCGACCAGCGCCAGGCTGACGATACCCGCGACCAGCCCCACCAGCGTCCACGGAGCCAGCGCCGCCAGCACGATCAGCGCCACCACGCCGACCAGCACCAGGGTCAGATAGACGCCTGCCAGACGGCGCACATGGGCGCGCATCTGTCGGGAGCGCGCCTCGCGCGGATCAGGCTCCGGCGTCGGCGTGGCCAGTCGCGCCATCACCTGCGCGGTGAAGTCGGAGGACGCCCGCGCCGGGGAGGCGTGCGGCGTGAAGCGCGGCGCCGGTGGCGTCGGCGCCATCTGCGACATCGCTGAGGCGAGCTGGAGCGACACAAGCTCAGCCCAGCGCTCGGCGCTCCGCACAGCCTGTGTGGCGTAGGCCGAGACGGGATGGGGCGCGCAATTGGAGATGTCAGCCGGCGCATCGCCGAGAACGCGGATAACGCCAGCCGGGCGCCGATTAGGCGCCACCGCCCGCAGCAGGCTTGTGATCTGCCTCATGGGTTTCCTCGCTGGCGAGTGTCATGTCCAATCCTTGCGCTTTGAGCGTGCGGGCCACCAGCTCGCGGGCGCGATGGAGCCGCGCCTTGACGAGAGCGGAGGTCAGCGAGAGCATCTCGGCGATCTCTTCATACGAGAGATCGTACCAATAGCGCAGGACGAGGACGGTGCGGTACTTCGGCGGGAGCGCGCTCAGCACTTTCTGCATCTCGTCGGAGGCTTCGAGCTGCAGCGCGGCCTGCTCCGGCCCGGCGCCCAGATCGGCGATCCATTCGAGAAAGGGAGCGTTCTCCAGCGGCAAGGCGAGGAACCGACGTCGGCGTAGCTGATCGATGGAGAGGTGCGAGGCGATAGAGAGCAGCCAGGTGCTGAATCGCCGCCCCTCCTGATAGGTACGGAGCTGCGTGTACGCACGCACAAAGGTCTCCTGCGCCACGTCTTCGGCCTCGGTCGGATTCCCGAGCATGCGATACGCAACGTTGAAGACCGGGTCTTTGTATTTTTCCACGATGGAAGCGAAGGCCTCCTGGTCGCCGTTCAACGCACGGCGCACCAGAGCGGTATCTTCGGTGAGATCTGCGTTGTGAATGGCGCTAGCGCCTTCCGTTCGACTCCGCGGCGCGGAGCGAGCCAGAACCTTACCCGGGTTGAGCGCAGTGGCCCCGTCGTAACCCACCCGGCGCCTCCTTTATCTATGCAAGCGTCAGCGGCGCCCACCCCTCACGGGACGCCGATAACGACGTTGAGCGCGCTTCTACCTGTGTGCGGCGCGATCACCGTATCAATGGCCTGTACGCGCCGTCGCCCGTCCGGGTTGCATTGGCCAGGAGGACTCTCAGGGCCGTCTCAGCTTCGAGCAGCAGCGGACTGACGCCACCGCTCTACGCTCACCCTTAACATACCACTTCCGACTCATCCTCGTCAGTGTCGGGCGTCACACTTTGGCAGGTCGGCTGGTCTCTGGCGCTGGCGGCACGGGCGTGTTACGCTGAGACGTGCGCGCTGGCATCGACACGCCTGGCGCCCCAGACCCACGCCATCGAGGAGGACAGGCGAGATGAGCGATGACGCCATCCACAGCGACCAGCGCGACCAGCGTGATCCAGCATCGACGCTCAGCGAGGCGCCCAACGAGGCGCAGCGCTGGCGCGACACGACCTACCGCCGCGCCGTAGAGCGCGCAGGCGAGCGCCAGCCGAGCTTCACCACCAGTTCCGAGATCGAGACCCAGCCGCTCTACACCGAGGCCGACCTCGCCGACTGGCGCCCCGACGAAGCGCTCGGCTTCCCCGCCGAGTTCCCCTACACACGCGGCATCCAGCCGACGATGTATCGCGGGCGGCTGTGGACGATGCGCCAATACGCCGGCTACGCCACTGCCGAGGAGTCGAACCGCCGCTACCGCTATCTGCTGGAGCAGGGCGGTTCCGGCCTCTCGGTCGCCTTCGACCTGCCCACACAGATGGGCTACGACGCCGATCACACGCTGGCCGAGGGCGAGGTGGGCAAGGTCGGCGTCTCGATCTCCAGCCTGGAAGACATGCGCGTCCTCTTCGATGGCATCCCGCTGGAGCGCATCACCACCTCGATGACCATCAACGCCACCGCCGCCATCCTGCTCTCACTCTACATCGCGGTGGCGCGCGAGCAGGGCGCCGACGTGCGCAAGCTCTCCGGCACCGTCCAGAACGACATCCTGAAGGAGTACATCGCGCGCGGCACGTACATCTATCCACCCAGCCCCTCGATGCGCATCATCACCGACCTCTTCCGCTATTGCGCCGACGAGGTACCACGCTGGAACACCATCAGCATCAGCGGCTACCACATTCGCGAGGCGGGCGCGACGGCGGCGCAGGAGATCGGCTTCACGCTGGCCAATGGCATCGCCTACGTGCAGGCCGCCCTGGACGCTGGGCTGGATGTGGACGGCTTCGCCGGGCAGCTCTCCTTCTTCTTCAATTCGCACAATCTCTTCTTCGAGGAGGTCGCCAAGTTCCGCGCGGCGCGGCGCATGTGGGCGCACATCATGCGCGAGCGCTTCCACGCCAGGGACGCCCGCTCGCTGCTGCTGCGCTTCCACACGCAGACGGCTGGCTCGACCCTGACCGCCCAGCAGCCCGACAACAACATCATGCGCACCGCCTATCAGGCGATGGCGGCGGCGCTGGGCGGCACGCAGTCGCTGCATACCAACGCCAAAGATGAAGCGCTCTCGCTGCCCACCGAGGACTCCGCCTTGCTGGCCTTGCGCACGCAGCAGGTGCTGGCGTACGAGACGGGCGTCGCCGATACTGTCGATCCACTGGCCGGCTCCTACTATGTGGAGGCGCTGACCAATGAGCTGGAGCGCCGCGCCTGGGAGTACATCGAGAAGATCGATGCGCTGGGCGGCAGCGTGCGCGCGGTGGAGCAGGGCTACATCCAGCGCGAGATCGAAGAGGCGGCCTATCGCTACCAGCGCGATCTGGACGAGAAGCGGCGTATCGTCGTCGGCGTCAACCAGTTTGCGGCGACCGAATCGAAGCTGCCACCGATCCTCAAGGTGGACGCCGAGGCCGGGCGGCGCCAGGTGCAGAAAGTGGCCGCGCTGCGCGAGCGCCGCGATAACGCCGCCGTCGGCGCGTCGCTGGCCGCCCTGGAGTCGGCGGCGCGCGGCAGCGAGAATCTGCTGCCGCGCATCCTGGCTGCGGTCGAGGCGCTGGCGACGCTCGGCGAGATCAGCGACACCCTGCGCCGCGTCTTCGGCGAGCAGCACGAGGAGCGCCGCGTATAAGCCGCAAGCAGACGTTCTGAACTCCAGCGCGCGTTTTCGGCCGGTCGCACGTTACATCAGTGATGCGAATATGGCCATGCCGCAGGGCATTCGCTGAGGAGGCCCACGCCTATGCGCGAGCCAGTGCTGGCGCCGGAGTTGTCGCCCGCGTTTACCGTTGGCGCTGCGCGCTCGGATGCGCTGCCGTGTGTCATTTTGAACCCCGCCAGCAATGGCGGGCGCGCCGCTCGCCTGCGCCGCGTCATCGAGCGGGCATTGCAGGGCGGGCGCGGCGAGCTGGCGCTGACTGAGGCGCGCGGAGACGCCACGCGGCTGGCGGCGCAGGCGGCGCGGGCGGGTCGCCCCATCGTGGTCGTCGGCGGCGATGGCGCC
>DATAED010000348.1:0-4354 GCA_036258195.1 Ktedonobacterales bacterium | reverse complement strand
GATGGTCGCAGGTCTCCAGCGGTGGGCTGCCCGACCTCAATATGTATGTGCTCGACTTCTTTGGGCGATGACCATACTGGTGGTCGCCTGCACGGCTATTCGCGCCTCATCCGTCCGCCTGCTCGCCCTCCGCGAGGGCCTGCCGTTTGGCGCGCAGCAGCTCGCCGACCTCGCGATTGGTCGCCAGGCGAGCGCCGCGCGCCAGCAGCGTCTCAGCCATCGCCACGCTGATGTCGAAGTGCTCGCGATACGTGGCGGGATACTGGATGAAGCGCGTCGGCATGCCACAGGCGCGCGCCGCCGCCAGCAGCTCCTCGCGCCCCGCCGCGCCCGTCAGATCGGAGAGCAGGTGATACATCCGGTCGCCCTTGCGGATGCCCGGTCGCAGCAGATCGCGCGTCGCCAGCATCGGATGCACCAGGATCGCCATAGCCGCCCATCAATCCCCTGTTTGATCAAACCCTCAGTCCGCGCAGGCGAACCTCGCGTCGGCCTGCGGGCCGCCTCCCAGGCGGGGTTTCAACCGCCCGCCTGCTGGCCACCAGCCCGCTCAATACGTCAGCAGCGTATAGGTGTCCACATCGGGGAACCTGGCGCGGCCATGCAGCGCGCTCAGCTCGATCAGGAAGGCCGCCGACACCACCTCCGCGCCCAATTGACGCGCCAGCCTGACTGTCGCCGCCACCGTGCCGCCGGTCGCCAGCAGATCGTCCACGATCAGCGCGCGCTCGCCGGGCCGCAGCGCATCGCGGTGAATCTCCAGCGTGTTCGTGCCGTATTCCAGGCTATACTCTACCGCCATCGTCGCGGCGGGCAGCTTGCCCTGCTTGCGCACTGGCGTGAACCCGACCCCCAGCAGATAGGCCAGCGGCGCCCCCAGCAAGAAGCCGCGCGACTCGATGCCCACCACTTTGCCGATCTGCGCGCCCCGATAGCGTTCCGCCATCGCTTCCAGCGAGAAGCGCAGCGCGGCGGCGTCCTGCAGCAGCGGCGTGATGTCGCGGAAGAGGACGCCCGGCTGCGGGAAGTCCGGCAGATCGCGAATCAGCCCCTTCAGCCAGCGCTCGCGCTCCGGCGGCAGCGGTGTGACAGGTGGCAGGGATGGAAGCATAGCGGCCATAATGGTGACGACTCCTCATTCGCTCGTTGGCGTATTCATGTGCACGCGCTGGCGTCTCTGCGGCGGGCCGCCCGCAGTATATCATGGCTCGCCAGCAGGAGCAGCCCCCTCCCCAACCCCTCCCCCGCTGCGGCTGGAGAGGGGCTACAGACACGCCGCCTGGCCCAAGCGTAACCCTCCGGCTCCCTCTCCCTCTGGGAGAGGGCTGGGGTGAGGGCGCCCGTTGTAGCTCCCCTCTCCCGCACAGCGAGGGAGGGGCTGAGGGCGAGGGCTACGCCGCCCGCTTGACAAGCGGCCTGACCCACTCGTATAGTGACAGGAACTATCGCGCGTTGTACGCAGCGTCTCACCGCCGGATGGTATGCGCGTGGACTGCGACGTGACCCTTCGGTGTCATCCTCTGTCTCGCGCCAGATTCACTCTCTCCGGTCGCTGGCGCTCCGTGTCTCCCAATAGCGTCCCAATATCGTCCTGACATCGTCCCTCGCCGGGCCGCGCCACGCAGACGGCGCCGCGCGCCCGCACGGAGGTAGCCGGTTTGAGCTCACTTGATATCATCCTCCTGGCACTGGCGATCGTGCTCGGCGCGGTCGGAGTCTATGGCGGCTACATCTTTGGTCAGCAGCGCTCGCAGCTGCGCTACCAGGAAGCCCAGCTCCGACACGAAGAGCAGATGCGCCAGGCCGCTGAATCGGCTGAGTCGCGGCTGGTTCAGTTGCAAGAGGAACAGCGCCGCTCATTGCAAGAGGCGCGCGACGAGTCCGCCAAGATACGGTCGTCCCTGGAGAGCGATGCGCGCGAGCGGCGCGAAGAGATTCGACGCCAGGAGCAGCGCATCCAGCAGAAGGAAGAGACGCTCGACCGCAAGAGCGAGGCGATGGAGCGACGCGAGCGCGGGCTGAACCAGCGCTCGCAGGAGCTCGACACGCTGCGCGCGGGTGTCGAAGCCATACGCGAGCAGCGCATCAACGAGCTGGAGCATGTCGCCGGGATGTCCGCCGACGAGGCGCGCGCCGAACTGCTGACCATCGTCGAGGAGGATGTCCGCCGCTCTGCCGCGCAGCGCACCCGCGAGATCGAGGCGGTGGCTCGCGAGGAAGCCGACGCCCGCGCCCGCGAGATCATCACGCTGGCCATTCAGCGCTGCGCCTCCGATCAGGTGTCGGATGTGACCGTCTCGGTCGTGCCACTGCCCAACGACGAGATGAAGGGGCGCATCATCGGGCGCGAGGGACGCAACATCCGCGCGCTGGAGGGCGCCACAGGCGTCGATCTGATCATCGACGATACACCCGATACCGTCATCCTCTCGGGCTTCGATCCTGTGCGGCGTGAGGTGGCACGTATCGCCCTGACCAAGCTGATTCTCGATGGCCGCATCCATCCGGCGCGTATCGAAGAGGTGGTGGCGAAGGCGCGGCAGGAGGTTGATCAGAGCATCCTGGAGGAGGGTGAGCGCGCCTGCCTGGAGACCAACATCACCAACCTGCCAGTCGAGCTGGTCAAGCTGATCGGGCGGCTGCACTTCCGCACCAGCTATGGGCAGAATGTGCTGAACCACAGCATCGAAGTCTCAGTGCTGGCGGGCACGATGGCGCATGAGCTGGGCGCTGATGTCAACGTCTGCAAGATGGCGGGCCTGCTGCACGACCTCGGTAAAGCCATCGATCAGGAGGTCGAGGGGCCGCACGCGCTCATCAGCGGCGAGATTGCGCGGCGCTTCAACCGCTCGCCCAAGGTGATCCACGCCATCGTAGCGCACCACGCCACCGAGGCCGAGCCGCAGTCGCTGGAGGCGGCCATCGTGCAGGCAGCGGATGCCATCTCGGCGGCGCGTCCGGGCGCGCGGCGCGAGACGATCGACCTCTACATCAAGCGGCTGGAGACACTGGAGAACATCGCCAACTCGTTCAAGGGCGTCGAAAAGTCGTTTGCCATCCAGGCGGGGCGCGAGGTGCGCATCATCGTTCGCCCGGAGGAGGTTGACGAGGCGGCGGCTGGCCAACTCGCGCGCGACATCGCCCGCCGCATCGAGGAGTCGATGGACTATCCGGGGCAGATTCGTGTCTGTGTGGTGCGTGAGACGCGCGTCGTCGATTACGCGAAATGAGCGACCAGCCAGTGAATCCAGACGCGCCGACGACCCTGCGCCGTGTTGATCTGCACACGCATTCCACCGCCTCCGATGGCCTCTATGCGCCCGCCGAGCTGGCGCGGCGGGCGCATGAGGCTGGCCTTGACCTGATCGCGCTGGTCGATCACGATACGACGGCTGGCCTGGGTGAGGCGCAGGCGGCGGGCGCGCGGCTGGGCGTGCAGGTGATGCCCGGCGTGGAGATCAACACCACGCCGGCGCACGGCGGCGATGCGCACATCCTGGGCTATGAGATTACGCCCGACGACCCTTCGCTGGAGGGCAATCTGAGCCTGCTGCGCGACCTGCGCGAGCGACGCGGCGAGCGCATGGTGGCCAATCTGCGCGCGGCGGGCTTCGATGTCTCGTGGGAGCAGGTGCGCGCGCTGGCCGATGGCACGGTGGGGCGCCCACACATCGCCCGCGCGCTGATCAATGGTGGCTACGCGACGGATGTCAGCGACGCCTTCGCGCGCTACCTCTCGCCAGGGAAAGTGGGCTTCTCGCCGCGCTACAAGCTCTCCGCCGCCGACGCCGTGCGCATCATCCGCAGCGCGCGGGGCGTGGCGACGCTGGCGCACCCCGCCGCCATCGCCGAGCTGGAGACGCGCGTGCTGCCTGAGCTGGTCGATGTGGGCTTGCAAGGGCTGGAGTGCTACTACGGGCCGAGCGACGAGCGGACATCCTACGGGCTGTACGATGAGGCGACGGTGGCGTGGCTGCTGGGGCTGGCCGCGCGCTTCGGGCTGATCGCGACGGGCGGCTCCGACTATCACGGCCCGCGCATGCACCCCACGCCGCTGGGTGGCCGCGACGTGCCGCCGGAGGCCGTCACGCGGCTGCGCGAGGCGCGCGCCGCCGCGCTCGCCCGCCCCGCCGAGGAGTTCATCCTGCCTGCGCCGCACTTGTAGTGAGGAGACTGCCCCCTCCCCCGGCCCCTCCCCCGCTGTGCGGGAGAGGGGAGCTATGGGCGTTTACCTTTGGGCGGCGTGATGGCGCGGGGCGAGGCCCTCACCCCAGCCCTCTCCCAGAGGGAGAGGGAGCGGAGCGTTTGGCTCATGCGCGTCTGTAGCCCCTCTCCCGCAGCAGCGGGGAAGGGG
>DATAED010000347.1:0-3651 GCA_036258195.1 Ktedonobacterales bacterium | reverse complement strand
CTCGGCGCCGCCCACCAGCGCGTAGGTCGCCTCGCCCAGCAGCAGCGCCTGCGCGCCCGAGACGACCGCCTGCAAGCCAGAGCCGCAGAGCCGGTTGAGCGTCAGCGCGGGCGTCTCGATGGGCGCGCCCGCTTTCAGCGCCACATGGCGCGCCATATAGATGGCGTCGCCGCTGGTCTGCATGACATTGCCGAAGAAGGCCTGATCGACCTCCTTCGGATCGACGCCAGAGCGCTCCAGCGCGCCGCGCGCCGCGATGGCGCCCAGCTCGATCGCCGAGACATCCTTCAGCGAGCCCATGAAGACGCCGAAGGGGGTGCGGGCGCCGCCGAGGACGACGACATCGCGGTCATTGATAGTCTCATTCGCCATTGGATTCTCTCCTGCGCCCGCATCGGCGCATCTCGTTCCGGTTCCCCCTCTCCCCGTGGGAGAGGGGGTTAGGGGGTGAGGTTCCTACCCCTCGTTCAGATTCCAGAAGCCCTTGCCGTTCTTCTTGCCGTAGCGGCCAGCCTGCACCATGCGGCGCAGCAGGGTGGGCGGGTTGTAGGCCTCGTCGGAATATTCTGCGTAGATCGCCTCGGCGGCCCACAGCGTCGTATCCAGCCCCACGTAGTCCAGCAGCTCGAATGGCCCCATCGGGTAGCCGCAGCCGAGCTTCATACCCGTGTCGATGTCTTCCATCGTCGCCATGCCGTGCTCGTACATGCGGATCGCCGCCAGCATGTAGGGGATCAGCAGGAAGTTGACGATGAAGCCAGCGCTATCCTTGGCGACGATGGGTGTCTTGCCCAGCGAGCGGGCGAAATCCTTGAGCGTCTCGACCGTCTCGTCGCTGGTCAGGATGGTACGCACGACCTCGACCAGCTTCATCACTGGCGCGGGATTGAAGAAGTGGACGCCCGCCACCTGCGGCTGTCGGCTCGTCACCGAGGCCATCTCGACGATGGGCAGCGAGGACGTGTTGCTGACCAGCAGCGCGCTGGTCGGCAAGATGCCATCCAGCGTCTTGAACAGCTTCTTCTTCTCGTCCTGATTCTCGATGATCGCCTCGATCACCAGATCACGATCGTGGAACTCGTTGAGGTCGAGCGTGCCACGGAAGCGGCCGCGATACTCCTTGGCCTGCTCCTCGGTGATCTTGCCCTTGCCCGTCAGCATGGTCCAGGCGCCCGTCACGCGGGCGATGCCTTTGTCGAGTAACTCCTGGTTGACCTCGGCCATCACCACATCGTAGCCCGCCTGGGCAATCGTCTGCGCGATGCCGCTGCCCATCAGGCCGCCGCCCACCACGCCTACTTTCTCAATCGTCATCGATCTACGGCTCCTCTGCGTTGGGGGAATGCCACATGTCACGTACACAAACCACCCACTACCATACCACGCGCCGCCTACCCGCGCCGCCGTCCACGTCTGCCATGCGGCGGGGAGGGCGGCCTGCATCTGCGCGTATACTGGTGGAGGGGACGCGCAGCCGCTCCCCTCGCGTGATGGAGGGTTATGCGTGTGACGACACTACCTGAGCCGCCGCTGATCGTGCGCCGCGCCACCAGCGATGATCGCCGCGCCGCGCTGGCGCTGATTTCGCCGGGCAGTGGGCGCGGGCGAGCCAGCCTCTCGCTGCTGCGCGCCCAGCAGGGCATCCTGTGGGTCGCGGTGGAGCAAGCGGAGAGTGCGGCAGGCGCGGCGGGCGAGACGCTGGTGGGGCTGCTGCTGGCCACCGCGCAGATCGACGCCGAGGAAGAGACGGTGATCGGCTACATCCACGAATTGCTGGTGCATCCGGCCTATCGGCGGCGCGGCGTGGCGATGGAGCTGCTCGACGCCGCCGAGCGCTATTTCCTGGTCGAGTGCGCCTTTGGCATCGTCTCGGTCACGACCTCATTCGACAACGACGCCGCTATCCGCCTGTATCGCAGTCGCGGCTACTCGCTCTCGCAGGCGCGGCTGGCCAAGCGCCGCGAGGACGCTGCGCCAGACGATGGCTCGTCGCGCTGAGCGTCTCACAGAGGGAGGTGGCGACGATGTCGGGGGACTCAGGCTCGCTCTCATTCGATCAGGTGGCGCATCTCTACGATGACACGCGCGGCTATCCGCCCGGCGTGGCGCAGAGCATCGCCGACGCCATGCTGCGCTACGGGCCTATCGCTGCGGGCGCGCAGGCGCTGGAGATCGGCATCGGTACCGGGCGCATCGCCATGCCGCTGCTGGCGCGCGGCGTCCATCTCTCTGGCGTCGATCTCTCCGAGCGCATGCTGGGGCGGCTGCGCGAGAAGTATGCCGCCGCGCAGGCGCAGCCCGCCGAGACGCAGCCAGCGCTGGGGCGGCTGGATGCGCGGCAGGGCGACATCACGGCGCTGCCCTTCGCCGCTGGAGCCTTCGACGCGGTGATCGCGGTGCATGTGCTGCATCTCGTAGCGGAGTGGCGGCAGGCGTTCGATGAGGCGCTGCGTGTGCTGCGCCCCGGCGCGCCGCTGCTGCTGGGGCAGGATGTTGCACACGGCTCGGTCGTCTCACATCCGCTGCAAGATGAATGGGTGGAGATCATGCGTGACCTCGGCGCGGAGCCACGGCGGGTAGGGGCGGCCAGTTTCGCCGAGATTCTGGCGGAGGCGCGCGGGCGTGGACTGGTGGTCGAGGAGCGGCTGGTGGCGGATTGGACTGTCGCCACCTCGCCCGCCGAGGGATTCGCCGACGTCGCCAACCGGAGCTGGTCGCTGACGTGGCTCGCGCCCACCGACCTCTTCGCCGAGTCGGTGCGGCGGCTGGAGGCCTGGGCGCGCCAGCGTTTCGGCGACCAGTGGGAGATACCTATCGAGACGGACTATTCCTTCAAGCTTGCGCGGGTGATCGCGCCAGAGAGGTAGAGCATATGGAACCAGTCGCCACGCCCGGCGCCGATCCGCAATTCCCCATGCGCGGGGTCGCGCAGCCCACGCGCGATGAGGCGCTGGCGCTGCCAGGGCTGCACGTCTCACGCCATCCCATCATCGCCGCCAAGCTGACCATCCTGCGCGATGAGAACACCACACCAGCGGAGTTCTATACGCTGGTGCGCGAGCTGGGCGCGCTGCTAGCCTACGAGGCCACCGCTGATCTGGCGACCGAGCCAGCGCCAATCCGCACGCCGCTGGAGCCAATGGTGGGGCAGCGGCTGGTGGGCGGCGTCGGCGTGCTGCCGATTCTGCGGGCAGGGCTGGGGATGGCGGAGGGCTTCCGGCAGGCGCTACCCGAGGCGCAGGTGTGGCATCTGGGGCTGCGCCGCGACGAGCGCACGTTGCGTCCGGTGCAGTACTACAATCAGCTCGCGCGCGCCGCCAATTTGCAGGTCTGCTTCGTGGTCGATCCGATGCTGGCGACGGGCGGCTCAGGCATCGACGCGCTCGACTTGCTGGAGGCCAAGGGCGTACGCAGACTGCGTTACCTCGCGCTGATCGCCGCGCCCTATGGCCTGGTGGCGCTACGCCGCGCCCACCCCAATACGCCCATCTACGTCGCAGCGGTGGATGAGCGTCTCGACGAGCGCGGCTACATTTGCCCCGGCCTGGGCGACGCGGGCGACCGGCAGTTCAACACGCTGTAACGGAGGTACGAAACCTCTCCCCCTGACCCCCTCCCCTCGCAGGGGAGGGGGAATCTAGGGCGACCATT
>DATAED010000346.1:0-17268 GCA_036258195.1 Ktedonobacterales bacterium | reverse complement strand
GTTCCCGCGTGACGCCGCAGCGTGCGCCTGATCGTCCGACGCTATAGCCCGCTCGACAGGCACGCCGATGGGCCGCGCACGAGGATTACCAATCGTACACCACAGCGGGCATCGGCAATACACGCGCACATGAGAAGCTTGAATGGTACGAGGAGAGCTTTCTCGGGCGCTACCCCATGTCAGCGACGAGGTGGAGGGAATCTGACGTGAGCGAGAGAGCGCTATGCTGCGCCCGCAGCCAATCCCGCGACAGCGCAGGCGATTACGCCTGCCGCGCCGGATGTGCACTGCGGCCAGACGGAGTCTGCGCATGAATATTGTCAAACGCACCTTTAGCAATATCATGCTGTTGATGTCAGGTCAGATCGTGACCTGGGTCTCAACACTGATCCTTGCCGCCGCTTATGGCCGCTTTCTTGGCGCAACCGGGTTTGGAGAACTCTACCTCGCTACCACGTTTACCGCGCTGGTCGGCTTCCCTATCGAATTCAGCTTCAATCAGCAGATCGTGCGCGATGTCGCTCGTGATCAGAGCGCAGCGCATCGCTACATCACAATGGGCCTGGCGCTCAAAGCGGCGCTCTGGCTTGCGCTCTTCGCATTGTCGCTCGTGCTGGCCGCGCTGCTGGGCTATTCCACCACTGTGCGGTGGCTGATTGCGCTGAGCGGCTTCTCGCTGCTGACGATGGGCATCTCGACCACACTGATCTCCGTCCAGACCGCGTACATGGATGTCGGCATGGCGAAGTTCGGGGCGGTGATCGAGAAGGTTTTCGATACCATCTTCGCGTTCATCCTGCTGCGTACGGGCCACGGCGTCATTCCGGTGGCCATCGTGCTCGTCGGCGGGTCGGTGGCGGGGATGCTGTGGCAAATCGTGCGCACGGCAAAGATCATCGGCATCCGCTTCGAGTGGGCGCCGGATGTCTCGAAGACGCTCATTCGCTCCGGGCTGTCGTTTCTGGCCTACGGACTGATTGGCGTCATCTACTATCGTATCGATACCGTGCTGCTCTCGGTGTACGCCACCGATACCGCCATCGGCGTGTACGGCGCCGCCTATCGCCTCTTCGACACGCTGACGTTTATTCCGGGCATCGTCGTCGGCGCCGTCATGTCGCCGATCCTCGCCAAGTACGCTGTCGATACTGATAAAGGCAAGCTGCGGCTGGCCATCGAGAAGTCAACAACGGCGATGCTGCTCTGCTCGCTTCCCGCTGCCGCTGGCCTGGTCGTGGTGGCGCCCAACATTATTGGCTTCATCTACCAGCGCGAAGACTTCACCGGATCAGAGTATGTCTTGCAGGCGCTGGCGATTGGCCTGGTGGCGCTCTACCTGAACTCGGTTCTGACGACGGTGCTGGTCAGCATCGGTCAGGAGCGCAAACTGCCCATCATGGCGGCCATCGCGCTGGTCTTCAATGTCGGACTCAATGTCTTCCTGATTCCACGCTATTTGGAGTTCGGCGCCGCGTGGGCGACTTCCCTGACCGAGCTGTTGCTGCTGGGCATCGGGCTCTGGCTCATCGACCGCTCGCTCATCCCAACGCGCCTGCTGCCCAGCCTGGCGAAAATTGTAGTGGCGACCCTCGTGATGGCAGTCGTGGCGCATGCGCTCGATACCTTCACTATTCTGGTCATCATCCCGATCGCTGGCGCTGTCTATGTGGTCGCCATCCTGGCGCTGCGCGTGCTGCCTGCAGACGACATCGCGACATTCAAGGGCGCGTTTGCGCGCTTCATCCCACGCCGTGCCCTGGCGCTGACCGATGCGGCGACGGTTGAGCTGGGACTGGCGGGCGAGCCTGAGACGGCGCTCGCCTCCGCTGAGGCGCTCAGCCAGCTCTCAGGCGAGCTGGCGGCGGTCTCCGCCTCCGCTGACGACGCCACGGATCGCGAGCTGGCGCCTATTGGCGCTGCCAGCGAGACGCTCGCCCAGACGCCTAGCCCCGCGTTCATGCGGCTGGCCGCGCGAGGCGAGCATTCCGCCACCGGAAGTGTGCCGCTCAATATTCCTGTGCGGGTAGCGCGGGGATTCATGCTGCCCCAGCAGCGAGCCGGAGGCGCGACGTCGCTGCTTCAGCGGCGCGTGCAGCGGCGCCTGGCGCAGCTCGACACGCGCCAGATCGTCGCGGCGCTGGCGCAGCATCAACTCGGACGCCTGGCGCTGCGCATGCAGCCCATCGACTGGCGCTGGCCCACCGCCGATCAGGCGGCGCGCATCAACAGCCGACCGTTGGCCGGGCGCGCGAGCAATGGGCCGGCGACGCAGATTCAGCGGCTGGGCGGAGGCGCATCCACGCCACTCGCGACACTGTCCGCCATGCGTCTGACGCCGACCTATTGCGTCGCGATCGAGCGCATGCGCCCGCCCCGACGCAGCAAAGGCGGCCACCCGCATCGCAGCCGGCGAGCGCGCCGCTCGCACGCTGCGGAGTCGGAGCGCCGCTTCCGCCAGCCAGCATCCACCGTCTCGCGCGCATCGTGATCAGCCCGCCGCGCGACCATGCTGCGGCGCACGCGCCCGCTGTGGTACACCGTGATGAACGACTGTGACGGCTTCGGCCCCCTCAGGAGCAGAAAAGCGCCACCATGAGAATCTGCCTGGTATCTCGCGAGTTTCCGCCCGACACCCACACTGGCGGCATCGGCACGTACACCTACAAGACCTCGGCGGCGCTGGCGCGGCTGGGGCACGAGACGCATGTGGTGACGGCAGCGCCCAGGCCAGCAGCAGACTATCAGGAGCAGGGCGTCTCCATCCATCGCATCCAGGAGCCCGCTGAGCGTGGCCCGCTGCCGTACTCGGTCGCACACACGCGCGTCGTCGCCGCCGCCATCGCACGCATCCCCGGCGATCTGGACATCGTGCAAGCTTGCGAGTGGAATGGTGAGGCGTTCTGGTATACCACCACCACCCGCCGCAAGACGAAGCTGGTCACGCGGCTCGCGACCCCGCACTTCGTCGTCGAGCGGCTGAATGAGTCGTCCCAGCCGCGCGGATTGCGCCGCGGCGTGGTGACCCGCACGCTGGAGCGCGTGCAGACGCTGCGCAGCGACGGCATCATCTCACCGACCCGCGCGCTGGCCAAAATCGTCTGCGACGGCTGGCGTATTGCGCCGGAGCGCGTGACGGTCGTCCCAACCGGCGCCAGCCTGAATCAGTCCGCCGCGCTCGACGGCCCACTGCCAGATAGATTGCAGGGCCAGAGCTATCTGCTCTATTTCGGACGGCTGGAGCGCCGCAAAGGGGTGCATGTTCTGGGCGCGGCGCTGCCCACCGTCCTGGCGCGCTACCCCGACCTGAAAGCCGTCTTCGTTGGCGAGGATCTGGCGGCGGATGGTCAGCCGATGGCCGACCTGATCCGCCAGCGTGCGGCGCCGTATGCTGATCGGCTGATCTTCCTGCCACGCATGGCGCAGGGCGACCTCTTCCCCATCATCCGCGCGGCGCGGCTGGTGACGCTGCCGTCGCTGTGGGAAAACCTCGCCAACACCTGCCTGGAAGCGATGCAGCTCGCTCGACCGGTCATCGCCACCTGGGACTGTGGCTTCGAGGAGGTCATCGAAGACAACGTGAGTGGCTACCTGACGACCCCAGATGATGCTCCAGCGCTCGCCGCGCGCATCCTCGATGCGCTGGCCGACCCAGCCGCCGCCGAGCGCATCGGGCAGGCCGCCCAGCGCCGCGCGCAGGAGTTCAGCGTGGATGCGATGTCGGCGCGGCTGGCTGACTATTATGAGCGACTCATCGCGGCGGGCGACCGCAGCAGAGTCTCCGCGTGAGGGCGCCATTCTGGCGATATGGTGAGGGAAGCGGGCATGAGCAAAGCGTTTGAGAGAAACATCTTCACGACCGGCGAATACGTCGAGCAATTTCATCCGGAGGATTCGGACAATCCATTCCACCGCATCTATGAGCAGAAGCGCGTCGACGTCATAGCCGCCGCGCGCGCGCTGCTGGGCGACAATCCCAACGCCCGCGTGCTCGATGTCGGCGGCGGGATGGGTCGCATCTCTGTTCCGCTCTCGGGCGTCTATGATGTGACACTCTGCGATGTCTCGGAGTCGATGCTGGAGCTGGCGCGCAAGGCGGCAGCGCAGGCCAAGGCGACCACGCGGCTGACGACCCAGCTCGTAGACGCCTCCAAACCGCTGCCCTACCCCGACGCCAGCTTCGACCTGATCGTCTGCCTCGATCTGCTGGTGCATCTGCCTGATCCGGTGGCGGCGGTGCGCGAGATGCACCGTATCCTCAAGCCATTTGGCGTGGCGATCATCGACAACTCGAACAGCATCCCGCTCTGGACGCTGTGGTATCCGCAATATGTGGGGCGGCGACCCTCACGCTGGGTGCGCACCTGGCGCGCAGGTGGCGTGCTGCCAGAGTGGGCAGGCATCGTCCACCACCACACGCGCACGCAATTCCTGAGCATGCTCGCGCAAGCAGACTTCGCCGTGCAGGAGGAGCGCTCCTATGGCCCGGCGATCTGTCCGAAGTGGAATCTGGCGGTCGTACGCCCGCGCGCGACCGCGACGACTGCGACGCAACCAGCAGGCGGTTGAACCCGCCGGGCCAGACAGGGAGGGCGCAGGCATGTCGAACCGAACGCGCATGCGCCAGGCGCGGGCGCTGCGAGTCGCGGCGCGCGAGTGGGCGCGGCATACGCTGCGCAGGCTCACGCGGCAGGCGCGCATGGCGTGGCTCATCAGCCTGTTCGGCGCGCTGCTCTCGGCCTGCGGAGGCGGCGCGGCATCCGGCCAGCCCACGCCTGCCAGCGCCGCGCACGCCAGCCCATCCGCCAGCGTCACCTACACCGCCGGAGACATGCGCGGCGCAGGTGTGAATGTCGAGCCATCTTATCGCCCGTGGCGCTATGTGGATGGCCCTGCGCCCGAGAGTTGGTGGTGCCAGCCGCCCAATTGCTCGCCGGAGCAGCTCCCCCGCACGAAGATCGACACCGACCTGCAGCTCGCGCGCCAGCTCGGCGTGGATCACATCCGCGTGGAGTTTCCCTGGCGCTTCATCGAGACGCAGCGCGGGGTGTACGACTGGACACGCGCCGATCTCATCGTGAGCGAGGCGCAGTTCTACGGTGTGCAGCTCCAGCCCGTGGTCGTTTACTCGCCCGCCTGGGTAGGTAATCCGACGGCGGCGCCCAACCCCGCCGACTTCCACGACTTCATGTCCACGCTGGTCAGCCGCTACCACGCCACGATCTCGCACTGGGAGCTGTGGAACGAGCCAGACCTGGATAAATACTGGAGCGCGGGCGAGCAAGCCTACGTCCAGAGCATCCTCATCCCCGGCTATCAGGGCGTCAAGGCTGCCGACCCTTCAGGGCAGGTGATTCTGGGTGGCCCAAGCACGCCCAGCGCCGACTGGCTGGAGGGCATTTATCAGTACGGTGGCGGCGACAGCTTCGACATCATGGCGTGGCACATGTACGGCGATGTCGGCGCCGTGCTGGGCAGCGCCAACACCGCGCTGGACGTGCTGGTGGCGCATCATCAGGCGAGCAAGCCGCTGTGGATCGGAGAGTACGGTGTGGAGGACAGCTTGCTGCACGACAGCGCGCAATCGTCGCTGCTGACGGGAGTGCTCACCGCGCAAAGCCCCATCGCGCAGGCCGATTGGTACAACCTGCGCGACGAAGCCTCGATGGAGTGCTGCCCGCCGACCGTCGCGGTGATGGGCCACTACGGTCTGGTCGAGCGTGACGGCGTCACCCACAAATCGGGATTCGCGACGCTCCAGCGGCTCATCAGCGCTGGCCTGCCCCGTGTCCAGGCTCCACAGGGGTGAGAGGTGAACGCTCATCTCCGGCTCCCCCCTCTCCCTGCGGGAGAGGGGGCTGGGGATGAGGTCGCCTACTCTTTCGCCAACCCACGGAGCGCGCGGAAAATGAGGTCTTCTAGATTGCCGCTGGCGTCGTCGGGCAGGGCGCGTGCGGCGGCGGTGGCCTCGGCGGGCGGATAGCCCAGGTTGATGAGCGCTTCCGCCACATCCGCGCGCGATGGCCCTGCGCCATTGGAGCCTGCGGGCGCGCCGATGAACTCTGGCAGCGGCCCCTTCTCGAAGCGCGGCTTCAACTCCAGCACAATGCGCGCGGCGAGCTTCTTGCCCACGCCCTGCGCCAATGTCAGGCGGGTGACATCCTCGCGCAGCACCGCCTCGCGAAAGGACGGGCCTGACAGACTGGAGAGCAAGGCCAGCCCAGCTTTCGGCCCCACGCCCGTCACCAGCAGCATCTGCTCGAACAGGTCGCGGTCATCGCTGGAGGTAAAGCCATAGAGCGTCAGCGCATCCTCGCGCACGATGAAGGTCGTATGGAGCGCTACCGTCTCGCCAACGTTTATCGTCGTGAGCGCGCTCAGTGGCGCAAAGACGCGCAGAGTGACCCCGCCCAATGAGATGAACGCGCTATCGAGCGTCTTCCCTTCGAGCGTCCCGCGAACCGCAACGATCATATCTCCCCCTGGGGTGGGCTAGCGCGACGCCAGGCGCTCAGGCGTCAGCGTGTTGAGGTGGCAGATGGCGATGGCGGCGGCATCGGCGGCGTCATCGGGCGTGGGGATGGCGTCCAGGCGCAGCAGCACGCGCACCATCTCGCCCACCTGCGCCTTGGTAGCGAGACCGTAGCCATGCACCGCCTGCTTGACCTGCATCGGCTTGTACTCGCTCACGGGCAGCTCGCTCTCCGCCGCGACCAGCAGCGCCACGCCGCGCGCCTGCCCCACAGCCACAGCCGTCGTCACGTTCTTGGCGAAGAACAGCTCTTCGACCGCCATCTCGCGCGGGGCATGCGCCTGGATGATGGCTAGCGTCTCATCGTGGATGCGTTTGAGACGCTGGGGCATCGACAGGGAGGGCGGCGTGGTGACACAGCCGCAGACCAGCAAGGTCAGCGCGCCACCCTGCGATTCCACCACCGCATAGCCCAGCCGCGCGGTTCCCGGATCGATGCCAATGGCGCGACGTGGCGCACTGCCCATCCCACAACCTCCCTGGCTAGCTCGCGACGCTCTCCCGTCAGGAGGTGGCGTACTTCTCGGCGAACTCGTCGGCGATCTGCGCGTTGGTGTAGACGTTCTGCACGTCGTCCAGTTCTTCCAGCCTGTCGATCAACCGGAGGGTCTGGAGCGATTCTTTCTCGGCCAGGTCGATCTTGGTCTTGGGAACGAGCTGCGTCTCCGCGCGCGTCAGCTTCAATCCCTTGGCTTCGAGCGCCTCGCGCATGGGGTTGAGCTGCGAGGGGTCGGTGTAGACGAGCAGCGCCTCGTCGCCTTCGAGGTATTCGTCCACATCTTCGGCGCCGGCGTCGATCACTTCGAGCGTCAACTCGTCCGGATCCTTGCCGTCGAGCGCCACCTCGAACACACCCTTTTGCTCGAAGATCCAGTCGACGCAGCCAGACTCACCGAGGTTGCCGCCATTCTTGCCGAAGGTGCTGCGGATGTCCGCCGCCGTGCGGTTGCGATTATCGGTCATGGCCTGCACCATGATCGCGGCGCCCCCTGGCGCATATCCCTCGTAGACTACATCGGCGAGCTGAGCGCCCTCGCCGCCACCCATCGCGCGCTTGATAGTACGGTCGATGTTGTCCATCGGCATGTTGGCGTCGCGGGCGCGCTGCACCGCCATGCGCAGGCGGAAGTTCGCATCTGGATCGCCGCCGCCACCTTCGCGCACGGCCACCACAATCTCGCGACCGAGCCGCGTGAAGAGCGCGCCACGTTTGCTATCGTTGACGCCCTTCTGCCGACGAATTTGAGCCCACTTTGAATGACCAGACATGCGTGTCTCGCCCCCTTCGGACGTCGCGCTCGCACTCGATCTCTGGATCTCTGGCGGACGTCATGTTCATCAAGCCTATGCGAAACGACACTTCCTATCCAGCGTCGCAAAGGCGCCTAGCGGCGCAGATATACTCCACCGTCGGTGGGTTACTGCGCGCGGCGCGCCCTGCATTCTATCATCTCGCGCGCTTCACGCCAACCTTGCGTCGCGCGAAACGAGGCGTCACGAGGCCAGTGGCAACCGCACCACGAAGCGCGTCTCGCCGGGAACGGACGTGAAGGTGATCTCGCCGTGGTAGCGATCGACGACGATGCGCCGCACGATGTCGAGTCCCAGGCCTGTTCCCTTGCCCACGCCTTTTGTCGTGTAGAACGGCTCGAAGATGCGCGAAGCCACCTCCGGCGGGATGCCCGACCCCTGATCGGCGATCTCCACGATGACGTCCGACCCGACGCGACGGGTCTGGATGTGAATCTGTCCACGCCCATTCATCGCATCCACCGCGTTGTCGATCAGGTTCGTCCAAACCTGATTCAACTCGCTCCCGTTCGCCATCACGGGTGGTAGATGCTCATCGTAATCGCATACCACTTCCACCCCGCCGCGCAGTTTGTAGCCGAGGATGACCAGGGTCTTTTCGATCCCATCGCGGATCTCCACCTCGCGCAACTCAGCGCGATCGACAGAGGTATAGTCTTTGACCGCCGAGACCAGTTGCGAGATGCGAGCAGCCGACTCATCAATTTGATCCATGAGTGAGGTCGCTACCAGGGTATCGGCTACCCAGTTGAGCGCTTCATTGAGGCAGTCGGCGCCCACCGCCCGCTCTGCCGCATCCAGCCAGGCCACATCCAGGCTCGCGCTGACGAATGCGGGCGCCAGATTCCACGGATTCGACACCGAGTGCGCTTCGAGCCACTCGCCGAGCGCCTCTTCGCGCCGCCCGGTCTCGACGGCGTTGAGCCGCGCTCCACTGCCCGCCTGCGCCACCGCCTCAGCCTGAAGCGTCACCATCGCCTGCGCCTGCTCTGGCGTCACTCGCGAGGTGGCGACCGAGCAGACCTGCGCCACCAGTCGATCCATGACATCCCGCAGATCACCTGAGGCGCTTCTGGCGGCGGCGGCGGGATTGTTCAGTTCGTGGGTCAAGCCCGCAGCCATCGTCCCTAGCGCGATCAGGTGGCCGCGCTCGCGCACCGATGCTTCGATGGCCTCCAGCGTGTGGACGTAGCCGTCCAGCAGGTGTTTGGCCATCGGCAGCAGCTCATCGAGCAGGCGGCCCAGCGCCTCGGAGGAGAGTTGGAAGAAGCGGCTCGGTAACGCGGTGGTTCCCGTCGCGCGGTAGCCAGCGCTGGTATCGGAGGCAGCAAACGCTCGGATGCCACCAGCGTACTCGCCGGGCCGCGACATCGTATCCATAACGATGCGCTGACCGCCGACCTGGCGGCTCAGCTCGACCTTGCCATCGAGCAGCACCCAGAGCAGGTCGGCGGGCTGCCCCTCGACAAATAGCACGATGTCCGTCGGGAACGTGACCTCGCGGCCCAGCTCCATCAGGCGGTTGAGCTGCCCATCCGAGAGCGCCTCGAACAGGAAGGTAGCGCGCAATTCATCTTTCAGCATCACATTTTCTCGACATATTCGTGCACGAAGCGCACGGCGATGGCGCCCTCACCTACCGCCGAGGCGACCCGCTTCATTGATGAGCGACGCGCGTCACCAGCGACGAACACCCCCGGCAGGCTGGTCTCCAGCAGATAGGGTTCACGCTCGGCGGCCCAGCGCGGCGCGACGCCATCGCGCAGCAGGTCAGCGCCAGAGAGGATGAAGCCCTGGGCGTCGCGCGCGACCGCTTCGCCGATCCACTCGGTATGCGGATATGCGCCGATCAACACGAACAGGAAGTTGGCGGGCGTCTCCTCCTCCTTGTCGCTCCTCCGGTCGGCGATGGTGATCGTCTCCAGGTGAGAGGCGCCGCCCGCCGCGACCACCTCGCAGCAGACCCTCACCGTGATGGTGGGAATCGCCCTGATCTGCTCGATCAAATAGCGCGACATGCTCTTTTCGAGGCGCTCAGCGCGCGCCAGCAGCGTGACGCTGCGAGCGAAGCGCGAGAAATAGACGGCAGCCTGACCAGCCGAGTTGGCGCCGCCGATGATATAGACATCCTGATTGCGCGTCCCCTGCGCCTCCGCCACGCTGGCGCCATAATAGATGCCGCGCCCCACGAACTGCTCGAAGCCGGGCGCCTCCAGGCGGCGATACGAGACGCCCGTGGCAATCAGCACCGCGTGGCTGCTCAATTCCGCGCCGCTGCTCAACCGCACCACTCTGGCGGGGCCGCGCGCCTCCAGGGCGCACGCCTCCTGCACAGTGATCATCTCGGCGCCAAAGCGGCGGGCCTGCGTGAGGGCGCGGCGGGCCAGCTCGGCCCCGCTGACGCCCGTAGGGAAGCCCAGATAATTCTCGATGCGTGAGCTTTGGCCAGCCTGCCCGCCCGGCGCCTGGCGCTCGATCAGCACGGTGCGCAGCCCCTCCGAGGCGCCATAGACGGCGGCGGCCAGCCCGGCAGGCCCCGCGCCGATGATGGTCAGATCGTAGAAAGGCAACTCCGGATGGGTTACGAGGCCAATCTCCGCCGCCAGCTCCGCGTTGCTGGGCGCTTCCAGCGCCTTGCCGGAGGCGGTCACCACGACGGGCAGACGCTCCGGCGCCGCCGCGATGCCGGAGGCGGCCAGCAGCGCCTGCGCGTCTGCGTCGCGCTCGACATCCAGCCAGCGATAGGGGACGTGGTTGCCCGCCAGCAGATCCTTCACATCGTGCGAGCGCGCCGACCAGCGATGGCCGATCACCCGCACGCCCTCGAATGGCGGCTCGTAGTGCGCCAGCCAGCTCTCCAGCAGGTCATCCAGCACGGGAAACAACTTCTCTTCCGGCGGATCCCACGGCTTGAGCAGATAGTAGTCGAGGCCGACGATGTTGATGGCGTGGATGGCCGCGTCGATGTCGGCGTAGGCGGTCAGCAGCGCACGCTTGGTTTCGGGGAAGAGCTCGATGGCATGTTCGAGGAACTCGACGCCGGTCATGCCGGGCATGCGGTGATCGGCCAGCAACAGCGCCACATCATCGCCGCTCAGCTTCAGCTCGCGCAGGGTGTCGAGCGCGACAGCGCCAGACTCAGCGCGCAGCACACGAAAGCGTTCGGCATAGCGCCGACGCAGGGTGCGGGTGATCGCCTGCGATACCGCCGCATCATCATCCACCGACAGCAGAATCGGCTTGTTCATGAGAGCGTCCCTCATGAGAGCGTCCCTATGGAGCACATGACGCCTGTTCAGGCGCCCACCACGCGGGGCTGGGTCTGGAACGAGCTGCCCGGCGCGGCGCCCAGTGCACCCGACTACACATCACTATAGCATGAGCCGCTCAGGTCTTCTGGGTAAGCAGCGCCGCCACATCGGTGTGCAGCGTCTTGGCGTCGAGCGCGCCAGTCACTTTGTAGCGCACCACGCCATCGCGGTCAATGAAGAACGTCGAGGGCGTGTCCGTCACGCGATAGATGGTCGCCGCGCGCAGATCAACATCGCGCACGATGGGATAGGTGACGCCCAGCGCATGCACGAAGCTATCCGCCGTCGCCGGATCATCGACGATATCGACCCCCAGCACGACGAATCCCTGCGATTGATATTCCAGGTAGGTATGCTCCAGCGCCGGCATCTCATATTTGCACGGCTCACAGGCCGCATACCAGAAGTTGAGCGCGACGACTTTGCCTTTGAGCGACGAGAGCGTGACGGGGTTATTCGAGAGGTCACGCAGCGTCACATCGGGGGCATAGTGGCCGACGACGGGCGCAGCCGGGCCAGGGGTAGCGGAGGGATTGGCATTCGAGGGCGCCGCCGGAGTGAGCAGCCCCTTGAGCAGCAGACCAATCGCGACGACGACAACGGCGGAGATGATGATGGTGCGGGTATGGCGCTGGGCATGCGGGGTCGGCTCCGGCGATGGGCTGCTCATGAATTCGTGTCCTCTGGGGCGGCGTGCGGCGTGGATGGACAGGCTGGGCGCGGGCGGGGCAAGCGTCGCATGCCTGCTCCGCCCGCGCGAAGGGCGCTGCGCTACATGGTTCCCAGGCCCATGACGTGGAACCCGTTATCGACGTAGAGAATATCGCCGGTGAGCGACTTCGCCGCTGGCGAGCAGAGATACGCGGCGACATCGCCCACGTCGCCCTGCTCGATATTGCGACGAAGCGGCGCGACCTGCTCCACCAAGCCGAACATATCGTTGATGTTGCCCACGCCGCGCGCCGAGAGCGTGCGCAGCGGGCCAGCCGAGATGCCATTGACGCGGATGTTGGAGGGGCCGAGATCCCAGGCCAGATAGCGCACCGCCGCCTCCAGCGAGGCCTTCGCCATGCCCATCAGATTGTAGCCCGGCACGACGCGCTCGCTGCCCAGATACGTCAGCGAGACGATGCTGCCGCCGCCGCGCTGCTGCATCAGCGGCTCGACCCGCCCGCCCATCGCCATCAGCGAATAGGCGCTGATGTCCAGCGCGGTGAGAAAGCCTGCGCGTGAGACACGCGAGACGCGGCCCTTCAGATCCTCGGTCGGCGCGAAGGCGACACAGTGGATGAGGATATCCAGCCCGCCGAACTCCTGCCCGACCTTCGCAAAGGCGGCGTCGAGGTCACTATCGCTCTGCACGTCGCATGGCATCACCAGCGCGCCATCCATGCCAGCGGTCAGCTTGCGCACGTTCTGCTCCATGCGCTCCTGATAGGTGAAGGCAAGGCGCGCGCCTTCCGCTGCGAGTTTCTGAGCGATGGCCCACGCGATGCTGTTATGATTGGCCACACCAAAGATCATGGCAGTTTTGCCGTCGAGCTGGCCCACTATGGCGTCCTCCTGAATCACCGCCGCGCGCAGCGCTCACCCCGCACGGGCGCGCGACCGTCGGCGGAACGGCGACGCGCATGCCGCCCTCGGTGGGCGCGGGAGCGAACGACGCCAGCATCATAGCACCTGCGCGCAAACCTGGACAGTCAGCCGCATGACGCCTGATCGCTACCCGATGCGCTCGGAAGACCGAATCGTGGCGTCGAGGGTCGCCGGCTCGTCGTTCGGCTGCGCGGGCGGCTCGTCGGCCAGCATGGCCAGCTCCGCCAGGTCATCGCTGGCTTCCGCGCGGCTCAGTCGCGCGGCGTTCATCAATTGCGCCCAGCGCGCCAGCGTCTGATCGGAGATGGACGCCACGAAGCGGTAGGGCTGATCGTGGTCGCCGCCGGGCCCCTGCTCGATGGCCCAGCGCTGGCTCTCGGCGCTCAGCGGCGCCAGCGAGATGCGCGGCGTGGCCGTCAGCGAGGGCAGCGGGCAGCGCTCGTAGCCCGTCGGCTCGTTGGCGCGCAACCGCCGCGCCTGCTCGCGCAGCAGCGCCGCCGACTCGGCCTGTATGACACTCACCTCTGCAAATGCGCCTGCGGCCTGCCGCAGCAGCGCAATCGCCTGGAGCGGATCGCGCGTCATCCCCTGAAACGGCTCCCACGTCGCCTGGGCGCTTGCGCGCGTCAGCACCTGATACAGCATGCGTTCATCTCTCAGCGTTGAGACAGTCTCACCAGCCGCCCGAATGGCGCCCGGCCACACGGTTCGCCCGCCGAAGCATGCGCCCGTATTTCCTTGTTAAACGAGCGAGACGACGAACGTCATGCTGTACAGCCATACTGGCGCAGCAGTCGCCTAATCGGGCTATCCAAATGGCGGCCGAGGCGCCACGGTGGCGTCGGCGCGGGCCGGTAGACCATGTGATACGCTAGGGGCAATTCTTGAGCGCCCCACCGTTTCTCGCGACGACGCGATGAGATCGGGCGGATCAGCCAGAAATGGAGCGCGACTCTATGGAGAGCAGCGACGGACACAGCGCGCCTGTCAACACCGACACCGCAACGGCCATCGCGCGGGTCAGCGAGATGGCCAGGCGGGTGCGCGCCAATGTCGCCCGCGTCATCGTCGGCAAACAGGACGCCATCGATCTGCTCATCGTCGCCATCCTGAGCGAAGGTCATGTGCTGATCGAAGACGTACCTGGCATGGGCAAGACGGTGATGGCCCGCGCCCTGGCCCGCTCGCTGGCAGCCTCGTTCGCGCGCGTGCAGGGGACGCCCGACCTGCTGCCATCCGACATCATCGGCGTCAGCTACTACAACCAGCGGATCAGCGAGTTCGAGTTTCGGCGCGGCCCCATCTTCGCGAATGTGGCGCTCGTTGATGAGATCAACCGCGCCACTCCGCGCACGCAATCAGCGCTGCTGGAGGCGATGCAGGAGCGTCAGGTGACGGTGGACGGCGTGACGATGCCGCTGGGCGCGCCGTTCCTGGTCATCGCGACGCAGAATCCTATCGAGCTGGAAGGCACGTTCCCGCTGCCAGAGGCCCAGCTCGACCGCTTCCTCGTGCGCCTGCGGCTCAACTATCCCACGCTGGACGACGAGTTCTCGATGCTCTACCGCTTCAAAGAGTCTCAGCCGCTCGACACGCTACAGCCAGTCATCACCGGTGAGGAGCTGGGGGCGCTGCTGCCCATAGTGCGCGCTGTGCGGGTGAATGAGCCAGTGGCGCGCTACCTGCTGGCGATCATCCACGCCACGCGCGAGTATCCCACGATGCGGCTGGGGGCCAGCCCGCGCGCCTCGCTGGCGCTCTTCCGCGCGGCGCAGGCGTACGCCGCCATGCAGGGCCGCGACTACGTCAAGCCCGATGACATCAAGCGCCTGGCCATCCCGGCGCTGGCGCATCGGCTGCTGCTCAGTCCCACCCAGATGACGTATCAGACGCAGGATAGCGAGCGTCTGCTGCATGAGATCGTCGAGTCGGTTCCGACGCCGGTCGAGCGCGTCTGAGGCAGATCGGGCAGACAGCAAGGGAGCGACACGTCATGGGCGCTGAACCAGACCGCCGCGCGGCGCCTTCTGCCTACACCAGCTCCGTCGCTAATAGCGTGATGGGGCGCGACTTCTTTGGGCGACTGCGCATCCGCCGACTGCTGCGCATCGGCGACCTGGTGCAGCGTGGCGCCCCAGCAGATGCCAACCTGGCGCGGCGTCGGCCGCTCTATATCATCGCCGTGATCCTGATGCTGGCAGGCGTGCTGATGCAGTTTGCGCTGGTCTTCATCTGCGGGCTACTGCTGCTGGGCATCGCCATCACGCCGGAACTATGGTATCGCTTCGGGCTGCGCGGGCTGACCGTCACCCGCGAGATGGCGAGCGGCCACGCCAGCTTCGGGCAAGTCGTGATGATTCCGCTCGCGGTGGAGAATCGCAAGCTGCTGCCACTGCCGATGGTGGAGACGTTGGACGAGTTCCCGGAGTCGCTGCCCGTGCTGGGCGCGCGCTTGAACCTCTCCAGTCGGCCCGGCTCGGCGCTGCTCGGCCGCGCTTTGCGCCTGTGGGCCTATCAGCGTGTGCGGCGGCGCTACTACGTGCGCGCCATCCAGCGTGGAGCCTTCGTCATCGGCCCGACACAGGTCAGCGTGACCGACCCCTTTGGCATCCTGACCCGCGAAGAGAACGTGGATACGCGCCGCGCGCTGCTGGTGCATCCGCTGATCGCGCCGCTCGACCGCTTCGACCTCTCGCCGCGCGCCATCTTCGGCGATTCCGCCTCGCGCCGCCGCCTGCTCGAAGACCCCCTGCGCGTCGCGGGCATCCGCGCGTATGCGCCCGGCGATGATCCGCGTCGCGTCCACTGGAAGGCGACGGCGCGCATGGGCTCGCTGCAGAGCAAGCTGCTCGACCCTTCGACCCAGCGCACGGTCATGATCGCGCTCGATGTACGCACCTTCCAGCACGCGCAGTTGGGCTATGATCCGGAGCTGGCGGAGCTGGGCATCGCGGTGGCGGCCTCGGTGGCGTCGTGGGCGACGGAGCGCGGCTACGCCGTAGGGCTGATCGCCAACAGCATCGTCTCCAGTGTCGACATCCAGACGGATGGCCGCCAGGATACACGCACCCACGCCGGAGCCGCATCGAGGACGCTGCCACGGGTCATGCTGGCGGCATCGGCACGACCCGAGCAGCTCACCGTGATCCTCGATAGCCTGGCCCGGCTCACACTCTATGGCGGCATACCGCTGGGGCCGATGCTCGGCGACGCGATGCGCTCAACCCCGACTGGCGCCTCGCTGGTCTACGTGGGTCTGGAGTCACTGGTGGATGTCGCCACGCTGATCGCGCTGCGGCGCATCCAGTCGAGAGGACATGGCGTCATGCTGGCGCTGACCAATCGTGAGGACGACGACCCATACGCCAACGAGGGCGGCGCGCACGACCTGCACGCCGCCGGGCTGGCGATTCATCATGTCGGCGGGCGCGCACGCTGGCGCGCGCTGCTGGCCGAGGCGCTGGGCAACCTGCCCGTGCGCAACGCCACCGAAGTCGTGAACGCGGAGCATCTGGCCATCGAGCGCAAGATGATTCTGGAGCAGCGCAGCGCGCGCAACGATTGGCGCCAGCGCGCCAGCAGCGCGAGGAATGAGGATAGCCATGCGGAACCACAGCAGCGGCAAGGCGACGACGATGACGACCAGTCAGACTCGCCGCGCGACCCCGCGCTGGCTCTCCCCTGAGCGGCTGAGCGTCGCCTTCTCGGTCGGCTTGCTGGCCCTGCTGGAGCTGATCCCTTTGCAGGCGCTGCTGCTGACCTATGCGGGTGTCACGCAGTTCTCGTTGGCCGATACCTTCGGGCCGCTCTGGCTGATCGTCGCGACGCTGCTGGCCTTCGCGCTGGTGCGCTGGCAGCTGAACGGGCTGCATCCCACGTGGGTCGCGCTCGTCTCGCTGGTGGTCGCCCTGGTCGCAGCGGCAGGCTTCGTCGTGCTCTCGCCAACCGCGTATGGCTCCATCCCCGGCGGGCCACTCTCGCCAAACTGGCTCAACCAGCTCGTGCTCGACGCCACGCTCGACACGCAGCGCTTCAACGGGCTGTTCATCATCGTGCCGATGGTGATCTATCTGGGCTGGCGAGGGTTGACGCTGGGCGCGCCGCCGCCGCGCATCGAGCCGACACTGCGGCGCTTCACCCTCAGCCTGGCCGTCGTGATGGCCGCCTGCCTGGCCGCCGCCACTGCGTCGGGCGCGCTGCAAGGGGCACTGACCGGAGCGCTGCTGGGGCTGCTGGCGCTCGATGTCTTCGCCGGGCTGGCGGCGGCGGCGCTGGCGCGGCGCGGCTCCGGACGCGAGGAGGGCCAACTTGAGTCGGGCGCGGAGATGGCGCGCTGGCTGATGACGGCGCTGGCGGCGGCGGCGCTGGTGATCCTGATCGCATTCGTGATTGGGCTGGCGCTCAACCTGAATCTCTTCCTCTTCCTGCTACGCGCGCTCGGCCCCGTCGGCGATGCGGTCAATCGCGCGCTGGCCTGGCTCACCAACGGCCTGGCCTATCTGCTCTGGATCGCTTTCGTCA
>DATAED010000345.1:0-10244 GCA_036258195.1 Ktedonobacterales bacterium | reverse complement strand
GGGGACGTACTCCGAGAAGTGACCGCTGCTCTCGGTGACAAACGCGCCGAAGTAGCGCAGCATCTCGAAGCGCACGGGATCCTGCTCGTAGATGGCTGGCTCGTTCGCGCGCTCGCGCAGCGTCGGATAGAGATCCTCGCCGTGGCGGCGCAGCTCAGTAAACCAGGCGTTGTGGTTGATGCCAGCGCAGCGCCACGCCAGCTCCTCGTACGGGACCTCCAGATAGCCTGCGAGCTGACGCGACGTTCCCTGCACGCTATGGCATAGACCCACGACCCGCATAGAAGTCTGCATCAGGGCGGCCAACGTGAGGATGGACATCGGGTTGGTGTAGTTGAGAACCCAGGCGTCGGGACACAGCCGCTCGGCGTCGCGCAGGATGCCGAGCCAGGTGGGGCCGGTGCGCAGCGCCTTGAAGACGCCGCCTGGCCCGATCGTGTCGCCGATGCACTGGTCGATGCCGTAGCGCAGCGGGATGTCGTAGTCGTGCCGCACATGCGCCAGCCCGGCCACCTCGATGGTGTTGACGAGGAAATCGCTGCCTGCCAGCACATCCGTCCGCTCCACCGACGCGACGACCTGCCAGCGTTTGCCGCTGCGGGCGACGAGGCGCTCGGCGATCTGGCGTGTCAGGTCGAGGCGCCGCGCGTCGATGTCCACCAGCGCGATCACACCGTCATCCAGGCCATCGATGCGCAGGATGTCGGTGATGAGTCGGCGGGCGAAGACGGCGCTGCCAGCGCCGAGCAAGGTCACTTTGGGCATGGGTGAAGCGATCCTCTCTGGCGAGTCAGGCTGATTTGGCGACACGCGGGCGCACGAGCGCGACCGCGCTGGGGATGAGCGTGGCGCCGACGATCAGCGCGCCACCCGCCAGTGTGCGCGCTGAGGGCGACTCGGTCAGCAGCAGCCAGGCAAATCCGATGCCCCAGACCGGCTCCAGCGCGGCGATCACGCTGGCGAACTGCGCAGTGATGTCGCGCAGGCTGCTGATGAAGAGCGTGTGCGCCAGCGCCGTGCAGACCAGCCCCAGCGCCGCCAGCAGGAGGAGCGTACGCAGAGTCAGCGAGCCTGACGTCGCCGATGTCAGCAGCAGGGTTGGCAGCAGTACGATGGCCGCCACGCCATCCTGATAGAAGCTGATCATCGCGCCTTCGTAGCGCGCGGAGAGGCTGCGGTTGACCACCGAGAGCAGCGCAAAGGTGGCGCCCGCCAGCAAGCCCCACAGCACGCCCTGCGTGGCCGCGTCGTCGAGACTGAACGCCGGGACGAGCAGCGCGACGCCCGGCACGATCAGCGCCGCCGCCACGATCTCTGGTATCTGTGGTCGCTGCCGGAGCAGCAGCGGCTCCAGCGCAGCGGTAAAGAGCGGGAAGCTGGAGAAAGCCAGCAGCCCGATCGCGACATTCGAGACGACGATGGCCTGGAAGAACGCGGACCAGTGAATCGCCAGCAGCACGCCCTGGGCGATCAGGATGGCCAGATCGCGGCCAGCGCGTGGGCGCAACGAGAGGCGCGCCAGCAGCGCCCATCCTCCCAGCGCCAGCCCGGCGAACGCCGCTCGCCCCAGGGTGATGAGCGGCGCAGGCAGACCCGTCAGGCTGCCCAGCACGCCTGCCAACCCGAAGAAGAGCGTGGCGATGTTCGCGGTGATGAGGCCGCGACGGGCGCGCTGGGCTGTCTTCATGCTGCGGCCAACTCCTGCCCAACTCCTGCTACGAAGGTCTGTCGCGCGGCGCGTTGCGCCGATATTTCCCTATCATATGTCATGTCAGAAGTCATGGGCGCGTTGTGTCCTGTGGTACAGACCAGTATAATAGGCTGAGTGTGCGACGGGAGGGGCTTGCGGTTGACCGATGCGGGTTCGCGCCTGCGGTGGACGGGTCGCTGACACCAGTCGTTCAGCCTTCATCTGATGAGCCTGCTCGCCAAACAACTCTCTGCGTTAGAAGTGAGGTAGACCGAACATCATGGAGCGTGAGATTCAGGACTATGTTCAGGCCCTCGCTTCGCAGAAGAAATCCAGCGAGAACACGCTTGGCGCCTATCGCACCGACCTCCGGCAGCTCGCCAGCTTCGCTTGTGAGAGCGGCGCGCAGTCGTGGGCAGAGGTGACGCCCGAGCTACTGGCTGGATTTGTCGACGAGTTGAATCGTCGGCAGTATGCGACCACCTCCATAGCGCGCAAGATCGCGGCGGTCAAGTCATTCTTCCACTACCTGCGCGCCTCCGACGCCATCAGTTCCGAGCCGACCAGTGGGCTGGGCACGCCTCGCGTCGAGAAGTACATGCCTGCCGCGCTCTCGCATGATGAGGTCGAGCGCCTCCTGGCTGCCGTGACGACGGATACGCCCGCTGGTCAGCGCGACCATGCCATGCTCCAGTGCCTCTACGCTACTGGCATGCGCGTGACCGAGCTGGTGATGACCGATGTGTCGGATCTCGACCTGGCGCGCGGGCATATCCGGTGCAGCGGACGTAATGGGCGCGAGCGGCTGCTACCGCTGCGTCCGGTCGCGCAGCATGCGCTGGCGGAATACCTCAACGATGGGCGACGGGCGCTCATCCACAATGGCGCCGAGCCAAGCCTGTTCGTCAACCACCACGGGCAGCGGCTCACTCGCCAGGGCTTCTGGCTCATCATGAAGGGCTACGCGAAGACGGCAGGCATCTCGCGCATCACGCCACATACCCTGCGCCACTCCTTCGCGCTGGAGATGCTGGGTCGCGGTGTCGAGCTGCGCACGGTGCAGGAGCTGCTGGGCCACGCCAACATCTCCACCACGCAGATCTACAGCCACCTCCAGCAGGCGCGCGCCTCCTCTATCGACTCTGTGCTGGACGACATCGAAGCGCTGCAAGAGAGCTCCCTGCGCGCTGGCGACAAGCGTGTCCCCGCCGCGCCGCAGACCGCCGCGCAGCGCTAGCCTGCGCGCACGATTGCGCTGGAATCCAGCTTGTAACTCCACGACGAGGTGCGGGCAAAAGCCTCCACCTCATAGGTTCCTGCTGGCAAATGTGGCGCCGTGAGGGTCCAGGTGGCGGCGCCGGTGTCGTCGGTGGTCTGCGCAGGCGGCCAGGATGAGAACAGCGCCGCGCTACCGTCGGCGGGCGCCCGCAGAATGCAGGGCAGTCCGGAGATGGGCGCGTGCGTGTCTGGGCTGAAGGCGCGCACCGTAATGGTGATCTGCTCGCCGGGCGTCATCGCTTTGGGGTTGATGTCCACGGTCAGCAGAAATTGCTTGGCAGAGGTCGCGACAGTCGCCGTTCCTGTCACGCCAGTCACAGGGACAGGCGTGCTGGTACCCGACGCCGCCACCTGCGCGGTCTGCGTGCTGGTGGGGTGCAGTTGTGCGCCTGGCTGCGCCCTGGCAATCAGCAAGTGGGTGAGGAATCCTGTGAGGAGACCCAGGAGCGCTACCAGGGCAAGAAGGACGAGTATCAATCCCGTCGGGCTGGATGCTCGCCGCGTCTGCTTGTACCTCATGCCACCTGCGATCATACCAATCTGGATGGCCCCGTGAGGGGCATCGCTCCCCTGCCCGCCGGACGCCGCCAGGGCGCGCTCGCGCCACCCGTCATTCTAGGGCGCCTGCCGCCGCCACCGCAACGCTCGTATGCCGATCCGGCCAGCGCGACGCCCGCAGCGCTCGGCGTCAATTGACGGGATGAGCGCGCTCGAAGTCGTGGAGCATCACCTCTGGCTCGTTCAGCAGCACGGCGCTGGTGTCGATGATGCGCGTTTCGGGCGTCAGCAGCGCCGGGCCACGCCGCGCGCTTGCCAGCGTCGCCAGCCCCGCGTCCCGCAGCATCCACTCGGCCAGCAGCACGTAGCCCGCCCAGTCGCGCTGGTGGCCCGTGCGTTCCCATACTGGCACACCGTAGCGGAACGCCTGCTCGAAATACTCGTGCTGGCGAATGGCGAAGGGGAATAACTTACCCTCCAGCGATTCGCCCTCGATCTCGCCGGCCTGGCGGATCGCCTGCACCACCTCGATCAGTCGTTTGCTCTTCGGATCGACGCGTGTCAGCAGCAATCCGCCCAGCTCGATGGGCCGCCCGCTCTCGCGCACGCGGGCCAGCAGGCGCAGCGTGGCCGCCGCTCCCTCCAGCGCGGGAGCCTCTGGCGCCATCGGCATGATGACGCTATCGGTCGCCGCCAGCGCAGTCGTCATCAGCGGGCCGCCATCAGAGGGAAAATCGATCAGCGCGATGTCGATCTCTGAGGCCAGCGACTCGATCAGCCCGGCCAGCGTGCGCTCGGATTGCAGGAACGATGCGGCCTCGCCCAGCAGATCATCCCATGGCAGCGCCAGCAGCGCGCCGCCCGACCAGCTCGGCTGCGATTGCAGCCGCACCGGCAGCGACGCCGCCTGGAGCGCCGCGCGGGCCAGCTCGGCGTCGGGTGTGACGCTGGCGGGAAACTCATGCAGCGTGAGGAATGCGGCGGACAGCTCGCCGTGCGCGCTCGTCGGCCAGAGGTCGCGGAGTGAGCCGGTCGTGGTGCCGGGCTGCGCGAGGTCGATGACGAGCGTGCGGGCGCCGGAGAGCGCGCAGAGCCGGGCGAGTGTCGAGACGGTCGTAGACTTCCCCTGGCCGCCCTTCCGTATGGCGACTCCGTACACTTTCGGCATGCGCTGCTATCCGCTCCTCCCTGATGGTTTCTGTGTTTCTCTTGTGTACTATGGCAGCGCGCCTGCTCTCTGTCAAGCGAACACTGACCGTTGGATTGCGCGGTGGGCGCCTTTCTCGTCGCTACTCCAGCCGCTATAATGGGCGCGTGCGGGCGGCCCGCGCAAGCGTTTGGAAAGAGGTTGGTGGATGGCTGACGACGCGGATGTGATCATCGTAGGCGCTGGGCTGGCCGGGCTGGTGGCCGCCTGCGAGCTGGCGCGTGCGGGCAAGCGTGTCATCATCGTCGAGCAGGAGCCAGCGCAGAGCCTGGGTGGTCAAGCGTTCTGGTCGTTTGGCGGGCTGTTTCTGGTGGATTCGCCGGAGCAGCGTCGCATGGGCATCCACGACTCCTACGAGCTGGCTCTGCAAGACTGGATGGGCACGGCGGCGTTCGACCGGCCTGAGGATGAGTGGCCGCGCAGGTGGGCGGAAGCGTACCTGGCCTTCGCGGCGGGCGAGAAGCGCGCCTGGCTGCACGCGATGGGGATGCGCTGGTTTCCGATAGTGGGCTGGGCGGAGCGCGGCGGCTATGGCGCTCAGGGGCATGGCAACTCTGTGCCGCGCTTCCACGTCACCTGGGGCACAGGGCCAGGCGTGCTGGAGCCATTCATCCGGCAGGCGCGCGCAGCGGAGAAGCGTGGCCTCATCAGCTTCCGCTTTCGCCATCGTGTCAACGAGCTGACGATGAGCGGCGGCGCCGTGGATGGCGTGCGCGGCGATGTGCTGGAGCCGAGCGACATCCAGCGCGGGCAGGCAAGCTCGCGGGTGGCCGTCGGCGACTTCGCGTTGCGGGCGCAGGCTGTCATCGTGACGGCGGGCGGCATCGGCGCCAATCACGATCTGGTGCGGCAGAACTGGCCCGCGCGACTGGGAGAGCCGCCCGCGCACATGATCTCTGGCGTACCAGAGCATGTGGATGGCCGCATGCTGGGCATCACCGCCGCAGCGGGCGCTCGCATCATCAATCCCGACCGCATGTGGCACTACACCGAGGGCATCCAGAACTGGAACCCCATCTGGCGCGATCACGGCATTCGCATTCTGCCGGGGCCGTCGTCGCTGTGGCTCGACGCGCGCGGCAAGCGGCTCCCCGTCCCACTCTTCCCAGGCTTCGATACACTGGGCACGCTGAGCCATCTGCGCCGCACTGGCTACGACTATAGCTGGTTCATCCTGACACAGCAGATCATCCGCAAAGAGTTCGCGTTGTCTGGCTCGGAGCAGAATCCTGATCTCACCAATAAGAGCTGGCGGCAGGTGCTGCGGCGTGCGGTAGGCAGCAAGGCGACCGGCCCGGTCGAGGCGTTCAAGGCCCACGGCGCCGACTTCGTGGTAGCCGATTCACTGCCGGAGCTGGTGCGCGGCATGAATGCGCTGACCGACGAGCCGCTGCTGGACACGGCGGAGGTCGAGCGCGTGGTACGCGCGCGTGACCGTGAGCTGGCCAATCCCTTCACGAAGGATACGCAGATCACGCACATCCACGGCGCGCGGCGCTATCGCGGTGATCGGCTCATCCGCACCGCGAAGCCTCATCGGCTGCTTGACCCGCAGGCGAGGCCGCTGATCGCCGTGCGACTGCACATCCTGACGCGCAAGACGCTGGGTGGACTGGAAACCGACCTCTCTGGCCGCGCGCTGGGCGCCGATGGTCAGCCGATATCGGGACTGTATGCGGCGGGCGAGATTGCGGGCTTCGGCGGCGGTGGCATGCATGGCTACAGCGCGCTGGAGGGGACGTTTCTGGGTGGCTGCCTCTTTTCGGGGCGCACAGTGGGGCGGGCCGCCGCTGCCGCCATCCTCTAGCGACACTGGCGGTCGGGCGCCATGCGCGCGGTGGGCAGCGAAAAGTTCGCTCAGCGACGGACGTCTCACTGCGAGGTGGCCAGTTGTTGCTGCGTCAAATGGCTGAGATGTTATAGTTGGGGCGTGAGTACAACGCTCCCCAATTGGAGAAGACTCTATTCCCTATGCTGCTCTCGATTGACCTGATGGCATCTGCGCTGCTCGCCTCGCCACGCCCTGCCGATTGGCAAGTGATGCTGGGGATCATCGGCGTTGGCGCTGTGGCGTTGCTGATATTGGCGCTCGTTCTCGTGGCGAGCTGGCGCGGTGTGCGCCTCGCCGCGCTGGCGGATCGCGTCGTCGTCTATGGCATCCTGGCGGCGCTGTTGCTGAGCATGTATGTCGGCGCGAGCCTCGTCTTTACCAGCATCATCCCGGCGCGTCAATCCTATGCCTATGAGGCCGCCGCCGCGCTGATGGCGCTCTTCGTCGCCGTGACCTATGCCCCCGTCAGCAAATGGGTGCAGCGCTTCGTCGATACGGCGCTGTATCGCGACTATTACGACTACGAGCGCACGCTCCAGACGTTCAGTCGGCGGCTGGCGGCGAGCTACGACCACGAAACGCTGGAGCAGGCCCTGCTGGATGGCCTGATGGAGACGCTCAATCTGCGAGCTATCGCCTTCGTGCCGCTGCCAGAGGGGCTGGATGTGCAGGTGCTGCGCATGCTCGGCCCCGACGACCTGCGCGCGCGCGGAACTTACGCGACGGGCGAAGGCCGCGTGGCGTTGCTGCGGCAGCTCAGCCAGCTTGACCAGGGGCTTCGTGGACTGCCTTCGGGGGCTCCGCTCGCGCTGCATCCGTGGCGAGGGTGCGCGGCGCTGGTCTACATCGGCTCCGGGCAGCAGGCGGGCGCCTCGGCGCTGTTGATCGTCGGGCCGAAGAAGCCGGGCGGGCCGCTACGTCGCGAGGATGTGGCGCTCTTGCAGACCATCGCGCACCAGGCGGCGACGGCGCTCTCCAACGCGCAGCTCGTGAGCGGGTTGCGCATCTCGCTCCAGCAGGTGCAGATCTCGACGCAGCAGGCCGCCGTGGCGCGCGCCGAGCAGGAGCTGCTGGCGCGTGAGCTGGTCAACGCCGACGAGCGGCAGCGCGCCTCGCTCGCGCGTGAATTGCACGACGACGCCCTGCAGGAGGTGCTCTACCTCATCCGCCACTCGCAGCTAGCTGTGCGCCTGGCCGACGCCTTCGAGCGCAGCGCCGAGAACATCCCGGCGGAGGCTGAACGCGGCGGCTCGCCCAGCGATAGCCTCAGCCAACTCGCGCCCACCTCGGCGCGCTTGCGGCGCGAGCTGCGTGAGCTGGCCGAGCGCTCCGAGAGCGTCGAAAAGAAGCTGCGCGCCCTCTGCCTGGGACTGTATCCAGACATGCTCCACTCACTCGGCCTGACCCCCGCGCTCGACGACCTGGCCGAGCAGATGAACTCGCTGGCGCTCATGACCGTCACTGTGGAGTATGATGAGCAAGTCATCAAGCTCGCCGAGCAGTTGGAGCCGCAGGTGGCGCTGCACCTCTATCGCATCGCGCAGGAGGGGCTGTCGAATGCGCACAAGCATGGCCGCGCCAGCGCCGCAACCGTGCAGTTGACGGTGCTGGAGTCGCCCAACGAGGCGGCGTGGTGGTCGGATCGCTGGGCATGGGTGAGGCTCCAGGTGCGCGATAATGGCTGCGGCATCAAGCTGCCGGTAGATATCGGCGCGTCGCTGCGCGATGGCCACCTCGGGTTGGCCAGTATGCGCGAGCGCGCGCAACTGATCAGTGGGCAACTGGTCTTCGATCACGCGGCGGAGGGTGGCGCGCAGGTGACGGTGATCGCTCCAGTCGCGCGCGTTCTGCGCACTATCCCGCTTGTCCCGGCGCTGACCTGAGCGGGCGTGGCGCGCTTGCATGGGGAAATGTGATGTCACAGGCGAGCCAGGCGATTCCGCAATCCAAGATTCGCGTGCTGCTGGTCGATGACCATACTGTCATGCGCGCAGGCACGCGTCGCATTCTGGAAGATGAGCCAGATATTGAGGTGGTTGGCGAGGCGGGGGACGGCGCCGAGGCGTTGCGGCTAACCGATGAGCTCATGCCCGATCTGATCGCGCTGGACATCGGCATGCCCGGCATGGATGGCATCCGCATGTGCCAGGCGCTCAGAGGGCGCAGTGATACGCCACGCATCCTCATCCTGACAGGGCACGACAAAGAAGGCTACGTGCGGGCGCTGCATCAGCTCGGCGTGCAGGGCTACCTGCTGAAGTCCGCCGGGCCAGATGAGCTGGTGGAGGCCATCCGCTCGATTCACGCGGGAAGGGAAGTCTTCTCACCGAGCATTGCGCGCTTCCTGCGGCAAGACGCCGCTGCGGGCGCGCCGCGCCTGACCCGCAAAGAGCGCGAGATGCTGGTGGCGGTCTCGCAGGGTCGCAAGAACCACGAAATCGCCGCCGAGCAGTCCATCACGCTCAATACCGTCGAGTTCCACATGCGCAACCTGTTTATGAAGCTGGGAGCCACGTCGCGCGCCGACGCCGTGATGCGCGCCCAGCGGCTCGGCTGGATTGACCTGCCCGACACGCCCGAATAGGCGACGCCTGATCGTGCAGCGGCAGGCGCTCGCCATGCCCTGCTATACTACTTGAAGCGTTGCAGCGCGGCGCTGGCGCAGCGATTGGGATCGGCCCACGCGCCAGGCGTGCACGCGCGACGCTTCGAGGAGTCTCGCAGTGCGCCGTTTCATTGCCTCTCATTCGCTCGATCTGGGTCTGTGCTTTGTGGCGCTGGTCTGGGGAGCGTCCCCGACGGTCTTCAAGTTCGCGTTGGCCGAGGTTGATCCGCTGACGTTTGTCCTCATGCGCTTTGTGCTGCTCAGCCTGGTGTCGGTCGCCGTGCTGCTGGTCTACGCGCGCAGCCACCCGCACATGCGCCCGTTTCGGGTGCGGCGGGTCGATTTGCTCCCCCTGATCGCCTCTGGCCTGGCTGGCTACGGCATCTACCAGCTATTCTACATCGAAGGGCTGAACAACACGACGGCGTTTGCCACCTCGCTGCTTGGCTCGACGATGCCGCTGTGGTCGGTCGTTTTGCTGGCGTTGTTGCGTGTCGAGCGCATCCGTGGCTGGCAGTGGGTCGGCATCGTGGTCAGCATGGTCGGCGTCGTCTGGTTCCTGCTGGCCCACGCCCCCACCAGTGAGCACACCGTCGGCCACATCCTGACGCCGCAGAGCATGATCCTGGGCGACATCCTGCTGTGCATCGGCTCCGGGCTGTTCGCCATCTACGGCATCGTGAACAAGCGATTGACTACGCGCTACAGTCCGCCAGAGCTGATGTGCTATACCCTGCTGATCGGAACGCTGGCGCTCTCGCCGTTTGGAATCGCATCCTTCGCGCATCAGGATTGGTCGAAGGTGACGTGGGCGCTGTGGGTGATCCTGCCCTACTCGGTCATCTTCCCGATTTATCTGACCTACTCGATCTGGAACTGGGCGATTGGCAAGCGTGGCGTCGGCTACGTGACGCTCTACAGCTATGCGGTTCCCCTGCTGGGCGGGATCATCGCCTTCATCGCGCTGCATGAGCAAACGAGCGTCTGGCAGTGGGTCGCGGGCGGGGTCGTGGTGGGCGGCATGCTGCTGGCGCGCTGGGCCATCACGCGGGGAGCGCGCATGGCCACGCCTGGCGCCGAGCCAGCCGAACTGGATAGCGGGCAACGCGCCGCGCAGGAAGTAGCCGATTAACGA
>DATAED010000344.1:0-4785 GCA_036258195.1 Ktedonobacterales bacterium | reverse complement strand
CGGGGCGCATCCCATTGTGGCCGCTGGGCGTCATCTTTGGCCTGGGCTATGGCGCGTACATGAGCGTCGATCTGGCGCTGGCGGTGGACGCGCTGCCCTCGCACCACGACGCCGGCACGGATCTGGGGCTGTGGAGCATGGCATCGACGCTGCCTGCTGTGCTGGCGCCTGTGTTGGGGAGCGCCGTCATCTTCCTGGCCGGGCTGGCAGGGCAGACCGCCTCGGGCTATCGCGCCGTTTTCGGGCTGGCGACAGTCTTTCTGGCGCTGGGAGCGGTCTTCGTACTGAAGGTGAGCGAGCGGCGGCATCCCCACCCCGCAAAGGATGCGCCAGTGATCGAGCCAGCAGCACGTTGAGTCGGGGCGGGCGGAACCTCTCCTCCTGTCCCCCTCCCTGGTTCGGGAACCCTGACCAGGCGGGGCGCGCAGGGCAGGCGAATCGTCATCACGAGCGTGTCGCCAAGGACTGCGTCTCGCAATCGCCGCAATCCGTGGGGCGGGTTCCCCCTCCCTGAAGGGGAGGGGGTCAGGGGGAGAGGTCGTCAATTGCGCCTCGCTTCGGCCTCACTCATGCGTTCACCCTCTCAGCGTATACTTATGGCAAGGTGAGATGAAGAGAGGACCTGGCCAGTGGCATGCCCAACCCACACGAGTATCCCGCCACATCGCCCGCAGAGGAGCCGCAGCCATCGCAGCGAACGAGCGGCGCGCTAGACCCATCCGCTGACGGGCGCCACCGCAGTGCCGAGCTGGCCGATGAGATGGCCGAGCCTGGCAGCGCGGACGAAGATGGAGCGGGTCAGGGTTCTCGTCCAACACGCCCGCTGTTTCGTCCAGTGGGCGCGCCGATTCGCGTGCGCAAGGATCAGCCGCGGACGGCCCACGAGATGACTGCCGCCGCCGAGGTAGTCGAAGCGGTCGAGGCGGTGGAGCAGGCGCTGCTGCGTCGGCTGGCGCGACTCTGGACGACCGTCTTTATCAATCGCGAGTTCACGCTGCTATGGTGGGGGCAGGCGATCTCCAGCGTGGGCGACTACGTCTGGGATACGGCGCTCGTCCTCTGGATCGCCGACCGTCTGGCGCGCAATCAGTCGTGGGCGCCGCTGGCCATCAGCGGGGTGATCATCGCGGCGGCGGCGCCACAGATCATAGTCGGCCCGCTGGCAGGCGTCTTCGTCGATCGCTGGGACAAACGTCGCACGCTGGTGGTCTCGACGGCGCTGCAAGGCGTCTTCGCCTTCCTGCTGATTCCCCCGGTGCTGGGGCTGCATCTGCCGTGGGCGGGCAGCGCGCATCTGCCGATCTTCTGGGAACTGGGCGTCATCTACGCCGATGTCGCGCTGATCACGATTTGCTCGCAGTTCGCCATCCCGGCGCAACTCGCGCTGATCCGCGACATCGCGCCCGACGACAAGGAAGATCAGGCGCAGGAGATGACGCAGGCGCTGCAAGGGTTGGCGGTGGTGATCGGGCCACCGCTGGCGGCGGCGCTGGTCTTTGGCGTGGGCATCGGCTGGGCGCTGCTGGTCAATGCGCTCTCGTTCGCGGTGTCGTTCATCGCGGTCAACGCCATACGCGCGCCGCGCTCAGTGCGCAGTGTGCGCGAGGGCGAGCGCGGCCACTTCCTGCAGGAGCTGCTGGATGGCGTGCGCTATGTGCTGGGCCACACGGTGCTGCGCACGATTCTCATCTCGGAGGCGCTGACCTGGCTGGGCTTCGGCGCGCTGCAAACGCTGGGCTACTTCTTCATCACCGAGAATCTGCACGCCCCGCCCAGTATGTATGGCTGGTTTGGCGCGGTCTTTGGCGTCGGCGCGATTGTGGGCGGGCTGCTGGTGACGTTCGTGGGGCAGAAGTTCGGGCTGGAGCGGATTCTGTGCGTCGCGCTGGTGACGTCGGGCGTGTTCGTCATCTTCATGTCGCATGTGACGAGCTTTTCGCTGGCGCTGGTGGCGGCGTTCTTCTTCGGCGTCTCGGCGACGGCCATCCTGGTGACGGCGGGGCCGCTGGCGATCGACGCGACGGAGCGTCAGTTCATCGGGCGGGTGATGGCGGTGCTGAATCCGGCGGGCCGGATGGCGGCGTTCGTCTCGGTCGTGCTGACCGGCGCGCTGGTGAGCACGGTGCTGGCGGGGTTCCACGCGACGGTGCTGGGCATCCACTTCGGGCCGATCGATACGCTCTTCACCGGCACTGGCCTGCTGGCGGTGGCTGGCGGCGTCTACGCCTGGCGCACGTTCGCCAGCGCGCCATCCCCCCAGGGCAAGCCGGAGCCCGCCACGCCAGAGCAGCGCGCGTAGAAGCGGCGCCGCTCAAGCGTCAAAAGGCGTCCTACATCATCGCCAGGTTTGTGTAGAACTCATGAGGATGAGTGAATTCCCACAGGACGGAGCCATTTGCGGGGTTCAGCGCGTAGATGTATCCTTCGGGCTGCTGGGAGGCCCCGACAGAGCGTGTCTCGAAAAGCGCGCCATTGCTCAGGGTCGGCGCGTACCCATCGCCGCCGGACAGGGTGGCGCTCCACTTCCGCGCACCCGTCGCGGCGTCGAGTGCGACGAGGCTGGTCCCAGATGACACATAGACCACATTGTTATAGGCGCTCGTGCCATAAAATATCGCGCTCAGTGGACTGGTCCAGGCGACCGTACCGTTGGCGCTGTGGAGCGCGATGAGCAATGCGCTATCGCCAGCGAAGATCAGCCCCGCAGCGCCACTGACCGTCGAGTCCCCCATCGAATTCTGCGAGGGCGGCGTGTACGACCACTTGAGTGAGCCGTTGGCGCTGTCGTAGGCGCGAACATTGCCGACTTCATTCAGATAGACAGTGTCTCCGATGACGGTTGGAGTAGACGCGATCCATGGCACACTAGTCGTCCACGCCACTGAACCATCCGTTGTGCGCAGAGCGGTCAGAGTGGTCTGAGAGCCGATGCCTGTAGAGTCGATGTACAGCATCTCCCCAGCGATAGTGAGGTTGGGTGATAGATTGGCGCCCAAGTCGCGCTCCCAGAGTATCTTGCCGTCGGTGGAGCTATACGCGTCGACATACGCATCCGTAGCCGATTCACCCTCTGAGGCAAGATAGAGCGCCGACGTGTCCACTACGGGCAGATTACTGTCGCCGTGGGCGCTCTTTACCTGCCACAGTTGTCTCCCGTCCGCCGGGCTGAGCGCGATAATTGATGCAGACTCATCTGTGACATAGACATCGGCCCCTGCGGCGGCGACATAGAGGGCACTCGCGCTACCAAGCGCCTTCGACCACCGCACCGTGCCGTTTGCTGAGTTCAGCGCATATACGGTGTTGCTGGTCGTCGAGCCATCACTGGAGGTCGCCTGCCCGGCAACGTAGATCGTCGGACTTGGCGTGGGTGTCGCTGTCGCTGTTGGGAGCGGCGCTGTGGTGGTCGTGGCGGCTGGCCGCTGGGAGACCGCTGAACTGCCGCATCCCGCCAACATGACACACAGACCCGTCAATATCAACGTTACCCACTTTGCCTGCCCGCGCTGCATGCTATCCTCTTTCCTTGGAGCCGCATCCTCCATTTGGATGGCTATTTGCTTCTGATAGATACAACGTGCGATGGCGCCTCCGATGGATGTGAATCGCGCCACAATGCGCCCGGTTGTCGCAGAAAGCGGGGGCTACTGGGGGAGAGCGACCACCGCGAGCCAGGGTCGCAAGCGCGTCCAGTCGGCGCCGCCATGTCCCTCAGAACGGGAGTTCATCCAGGCTACCCAGCGGGATCGGGCGCTGTGTGCGCTCGATCTCCACATGGCGCCACAGGGGTTTATCACCCAGGTGGACGCCGTTGACCTGAAGCCAGTGGCGCGCAACCTCCTCGCCTGGCTTGGTCCACTCGCGCGAGACGCCCACGCTGAGAATGACTGGAATCCCACGTGCGATGCGCGCATTCAGGTCGGTGAGCGCCTCCCAGCGCGGTGTCTTCTGATCATCCTCGTAGAGGCGCAGGTCTGTGACAGAAGCCGTCACGCTCATGTCTCCATCGCTGAAACGCATGCGAATGCTATGCTCGCTCGGAACGAGGTGAGGGCTACCTGCCGGAATCAGACAGCCCAGCGACGCCAGCCCTTTGCCTGCATCGAGCGTACAGGTGGCGCCCGTTTGCCGCAAGTCTGGCCCGAAGATGCTTTCGAGGCGGCGATGCGCTGCCCCAAGCAGCAGGCTCCAGAAGGGCATTGGCTCGAAGTCGCGCAGGTGGTTCGCCATCCAGGGCGTAAAAGCGTAATCCTCGACCTCTGGCGCGACGCCTTCGCGTGTCGTCTCGCCCAGATCCACGAGCGCGCCGATGTCGAACAGGCCACCCTCGGCGCGCAAGAGCGTACGGGTCAGGCGCCCGCGCAGCACCGGGCGAATATGCTCGCGCGTCTGCGGATCGAGGCCCGCCACACAGATGTAGCCAGGCTGCATACGAGTGAGATGGTTGATGACGATGCGCATACGAGAAACCTCCTTGAGCGAGGCACCGAGAATGCGCTACGTGGGCGAGTACGCCCGCCTGCTTTTGGCGGGTACACAGAGCTGCGGCGCGCTCACGTCCGCTGAGTTGGTGGCTCCAGATCACACGACAGAGGTCAGAACTGGCTGAGATCGCTGGGGAAAGTGATCTCCAACGTGTGGGAATCCATGGACAACGCTACAGGGAGACGTTACAGATGTGTAATGGTCAGATCGCCCCACTGGTCGCGCAGATACTCAGCGACCAGTCTGCGGTGGCAATGTTCGGGCGTCGCCTCACTGCACAGCAGCACAGTCGGGACGGCG
>DATAED010000343.1:0-2803 GCA_036258195.1 Ktedonobacterales bacterium | reverse complement strand
CGCGCGGCTGCCAGGGCGCCTGCGCATCGCTGACCACATCATCCACGACGAAGGCGACGATCGGGCGCGACTGGACGTTGCGATACTTCACGCTGGCGCCGACGCCATGCCCACCGATATCGATTGTGTCCAGCTCGGCGTTGTAGCGGAAGCCAACCGGAGCGATCTGCGGCGCGCCCGCGTCGTTGATGGTGGCCAGCCGCCCCAGCTTCTGCCCCTTCAGGTACGCAATCTCCGCCTCAGAGAAAACACTCATCGTCCGCTCCTCTCGCTCCTGCGTCGCATGCATCCGAGCAATGCTGGCCAGAGTGTAGGGCTGCGGCGAGCGGCGCGGCAAGGAGAGCGAGTGGTGGCGGGCAGTGGAGAAAGCGCTGCCCATGTGACCATACTTTCTACAGGCAGCCATTTAAGAGTGTACGGACCGACACGTCGCCATATCCTCACGTCTGGCGATACAATGGAAGCGCTGACGTGCAGGGCGCTGCGTTGATTCGATTCTGCGGTCACAGTAACAATTGAGGCACGACTATGGCATATACCATTGCGCTTTCGGATGAAGAGTACGCAGCGCTCTCCGCTGCGGCGGCAGAGCGCGGAACGCCGATCGAGACACTGGTTCACGAGGCGCTGGCTGAGCGCTACGCGAAGCGCCACAGCGAGAGGGCCAGTCAGGCGACTGATCCGCTCATCACGTTTATGATCCAGACCGGTCATGTGCTTCGGGCGCCCACCAGAATCACCGATACCAGCGCTGAACGCGCTGAGAGAGAACGGCTGGCTGCGGCCGCTGGCCCGGGGAAACGCGCCTCCGATATCGTCATTGACGACCGAGGTTCGCGCTGATGGCGCGCTACTTTCTGGATACAAGCGCACTCATCAAACGGTATGTGCGCGATGAACCTGGCCATCAGTGGATTGCGAATCTGTGCGCCACCGAGTCAGGCCATACTGTCGTCACCGCTGAGATTGCGATTGTCGAGGTCGTGGCGACATTCTGCCGCATGGCGCGCGAGACACCACCGCGCTTGCAGCTCGCCGAGCGCGATGCGCTCATCGCACTTTTTCGAGAGCAGGACGTACCCCGCAGCTATGCCGTGGTCATCGTGCAGCGCCAGATCATCGAGCGCGCAGCAGTACTGTGCCAGAACCACCCCTTGCACGCATATGATGCTGTACAACTCGCCTGCGCGCTCCAGTCGCGAGATGATGCGCTGGCAGCGGGCGTCACACCACTCACCTTCGTTTGCGCTAATGCGCACCTGTTAACCAGCGCCAGAGCGGCAGGCATGGAAGCTGACAACCCACACCACCATGCGTAGTCATGCCAAGCTCGGCTGTTGGTGGCGAGCGCCCACCTGACCGCTGCGCATCTGGGGTTGCTTCCCCACCTTCACCCCGCCATTGGCCGCGCGCGCTCCACGATGGCGCGGGTGTCGGCGCTGGCGGGCAGCGCGCCGAAGCTGAGCGAGCGCTGCTCGCCCAGGCGCGCAGCGATGAAGGCGTCGCTGACGGCGGCGGGAGCGTGACGCGCCAGCAGCGAGGCTTGCAGCGTCAGCGCCATCAGTTCCACCACGCGGCGGGCGCGCAGCTCGGCGTCGGCGGGGTCGGCCAGCTCGCGACGCAGGCGGACGATGGCGTCGTCGAGCGTGGCGCTGGCGCCGTGGGCCAGCGCGATCTCGGCCAGCAACGCCTCCGCTGACTCCGGCTCGCGGCTCAGTGCGCGCAGCACATCCAGCGCGATGACGTTGCCAGAGCCTTCCCAGATGGCGTTGACTGGCGTCTCACGATAGAGGCGAGGTATGATGCTCTCTTCTATATAGCCCGCGCCGCCCAGACACTCCATCGCCTCCGCCGCCAGCGCCTCGGCGCGCTTACAGACCCAGAACTTGCCGATGGCCACGCCCAGTCGCAGCAGCGCCGCCTCGTGCGGGTCGCCCGCCGCGTGGTCGCGCGCCGCCGCCAGCCGCAGCAGCAGCGTGGTGGCCGCCTCCGACTCGATGGCCAGATCGGCCAGCACGCTCGTCATCAGCGGCTGATCAATTAGCGTCCTGCCGAAGGCTGCGCGGTGCGCCGCGTGATGGGTGGCCTGCGCCACCGCCTGCCGCATCAACGCGGCGGAGCCAGCGATGCAGTCGAGGCGGGTCGAGTTGACCATCTCGATGATGGTGCGCACGCCGCGCCCCTCATCACCAACCCGCATCGCCCACGCCTCGCGCAGCTCGATCTCGCTGGAGGCGTTCGAGCGGTTGCCCAGCTTGTCCTTGAGCCGCTGGATGGAGGTGCGGTTGCGCGCGCCATCGGGCAAGACGCGCGGCAGCAGGAAGCACGTCAGGCCGCCGGGCGCCTGCGCCAGCACGAGGAAGGCGTCGCTCATCGGCGCCGAGCAGAACCACTTGTGGCCCGTCAGCCGATAGCCCGCCCCGCCCACCGCATCCGCTGTGTCGGGGATGGCGCGCGTGGTGTTGGCGCGCACGTCGGAGCCGCCCTGTTTCTCCGTCATGCCCATGCCGCAGATCAGCCCGCGCTTGGTCTGGGGCACGCGCAGGCCGAAGTCGTACTCCAGCGAGGTGAAGCGCGGCTCCCACTCCGCTGCCACGGATGGCTCCACACGCAGCGCGGGAATGGCGGCGTAGGTCATCGAGATGGGGCAGCCATGCCCAGACTCCACCTGCGACCAGACGAGGAATCCAGCGGCGCGGGCGACATGCGCTCCCGGCTGCGGATCGCGCCAGGGCGCGGCGTGCAGCCCCCAGCCGACGGCGCGTCGCATCAGCTCGTGCCAGGCGGGATGGAAGCTGACCTC
>DATAED010000342.1:0-17614 GCA_036258195.1 Ktedonobacterales bacterium | reverse complement strand
CAGGCGGAAGCCTAGTGCGCTGATTGTCGCCAGCGCCGCGCCGTAGCCACTCGCGCCCGTCGCCGCGAACTGCACGCGCACATCCTCCGCCCACACCGTCTCTCCCAGGAAATAGAGCACACCCGGCACAGGTGTGAGATCGACTGGTATCAGGGGGCAGCCACCATAGCCATCGTAGATCGCGACCACGCTGGGCAGCGCGGCGAGCCGCTGGAGCCAGTCGCTCGGCGCGAGCGGCGTGGGGATCACCTCCAGCGAAGGCTGCCCCTGGAGTGTGGGCGCCATCGGTGGTGGAGAGTTCGGCGGCAGTGTGGGCGCGCGTTGCGCTGGTAATGGCAGTTGCGCCGCGGATGCGAACCTGAGACGTTCATCCTGCGACTGCCAGCGCACATCCGAATACTGATAGCTTGTGCAGTTTTCGGCCAGCTGGAGGCCGAGATTCGTCACACTCTGGAGGGCGCTGGTGAAGCCGGTGGAGGAGTGAAAAGAGACAACAACCAGGAGAAAGACATCTTCCTCTGGACCCTCCGGCGGAAACGTCGGGATGCCCAGCGGCGAGGGCGTCGGCGCACGTGAGCCGCCCCCTGCCACGCTCACACAGCCCGCCAGCGTCGCCGCTAGCAGCAGCAGTGGCAGCGCCGCGCCGAAGAGCCAGTAGCGCGCTGTGGATGTGCTGGGCATTGTGCGCTCCCATCTTCGCGGGCCAGCGCGCTCCGTTCGACGCGGCCCCAACGCTGACCCCTCACTTAGTAGACGGCAGAGCGCCGCAGATGTTCACGCAGCATCGCTGCCTTGTATATTTACATACATGCATGCTAGTATGTTTACCGTGTGAGGGAGGCGCCCAGTGGTTCGCAAGACGAAAGCGGAGGCCGAGGTGACCCGGCAGACGCTGCTTCGGGCGGCGTTGCGGGTGTTCAGTCGCCGGGGATATGTGGCGGCGCGGCTGGAGGAGATCGCCAGCGAGGCCGGGGTAACGCGCGGCGCCATCTACTGGCACTTCGCGTCGAAGGCCGACCTCTACACCGCGCTGATCGCCGACGCCTCTGCGCGCCTCGATCAGGTCATCGCTGGCGCGCTGGCCGAGGGCGGCGGCTCTTTTCTGGAGAGCACTCGCCGCGTCATGATCCGCATGCTGGCCTACCTCGAAGAAGATGAGACGTATCGCGCTACCCAATCGCTGCTTGTGCTGACCGTCGGCGCGGAGGGCGAGAGTGATCCGGGGCGGTCGCAGCAGGTGAGCGAGGCGCAAGTCAAAGGGCGCGAGCTTGCCGAGATCATGCGTGCGGGCATGGCGGCGGGGCAATTTCGCGCCGACCTGATCCCAGAGGAGGCCGCGCGTGCGATGCTGGCCTATCTCAACGGGCTGATGCTCCAGTGGCTGCTCGCGCCCGCCACCTTCTCCATCAAGGCGTCAGCGCCCGCGCTGGTGGACATCTACATACGCGGCATCGCGGCGCAACCCTGACCTATCACGGGCAAGCGCGCACGACACAGGAGCGATACCGGCGAGAAAGCTGGAGAGGAATATGACAACCGTTACGCAGGCCCCCCATCGCGCCTCGATTGGCCGCCTGATTGGCGTCCTCGCCCTGCTGCTCGCCATCATCGGCCTGTTCAGCTATGGCGCGTTTGTGGTGGCGGCGCCGTTCGGCTGGCTGGCGCATCCGCAGAGCCGCGTCGCAGTCTTTCTGGGCGGCGCTATCATCGGCGAGCTGGCGGCGTTTGGCGCGCTGATCTGGCTGCTGCGGCGGCGCGGGCTGAGCCTGCGCGCGCTGGGGCTGGGCAGGCGCACGAACTGGCGCGGCGTCGTCGTGGCGTTGCTCGTCGCGGGCGTCTACTGCGCCGTGACGGCGCGCAATCCTGCCGTCGGCTCCCATCTGCTGGAGTACATCCCGCTGAAATTGCTCGCGGTGGTGGCGGCGCTAGTCGCCGGGCTGGTGGAGGAGACGATCTTTCGCGGCTATGTCATGACCACGCTGGAGACGATGCGGCGCAGGCCGGTGACGCAGGTCGTGGTGAGCGGCGTCTGCTTCGCCATCGCGCACTTCTACGCCTTTGTCAGCCCGCTCACGCTGCTGGTGACCTTCGGCATGACCTTCGCGCTCGGCGCCGGGTTGGCGGTGGCCTATCTGGTGGGCAATCGCAGCCTGACGCCTGCCATCATCGGGCATGCGCTGGTTGATCTCGTCATCGAGCCGTGGCTGCTGCTGGGCTTCTTCACCGGCGCGCTGTAGCGGTCGGCCCGTTTCGGCTACAGCGCGATGGGCGTGGGCTGCGCGGGGATGCGCGCGGGGTCGAAGGCGGCCAGCAGGTCGCGCGGCGTGGCAGGCTGATCGGCTGGCCAGAGGCCGACGCTGGTCGCCAGCGCGCCCACTACCTGCGGCGGCTCCAGCCCACGCGCCCGCAGCGCCGCCACTCCCGCTGCGGCGTCGCGCTTGGCCAGACGCGCGCCGGTGGTGTCGGTAGCTAGCGGCAGGTGGGCGTACTCCTGCGGCGGGGGATAGCCCAGCGCGAGGGCCAGCGCTCGCTGCGGCGCTGTCACCGCCAGCAGATCGGCGCCACGCGCCACCTGCGTGACGCCCATCAGCGCGTCATCCACCACCACCGCCAGCTGGTAGGCGATCAGCCCATCGCTGCGCCGCACGATGAAGTCGCCGGTCGTCGCGCTGACCTGCTCAGTCTGCTGGCCCAGCACGTGGTCGGTGAAGGTGATCGGCTCATCGGGAACGCGGAAGCGCAACGCCGGGCGGCGACCCTCGGCCTCGCGTGCGCGGCGCTCGCGCGCGGAGAGTTTCTGGCAGGTTCCGGGGTAGCGCGGGGGCAGATCGCCCGCATGCGGCGCGCTGGCGATGGAGATGGCGGCGTGGCTGGCGTGTAGCTCGGCGCGCGTGCAGTAGCAGGGATAGAGCAGTCCACGCGCTCGCAGTCGCGCCAGCGCGCCCAGATAGATGGCCCCGCGCGCGCTCTGGATGTAGGGGCCGCAGGGGCCACCGACATCTGGCCCTTCATCCCAGTCGAGGCCTAGCCAGCGCAGGTCGGCCAGGATGCCCTGCGCCGCTCCTGCACGCGTGCGGGGCGCGTCGAGGTCTTCCATCCGCAGGATGAATCCGCCGCCCGCCGAGCGCGCCAGCAGCCACGCCAGCAGCGCCGTGCGCAGATTGCCCAGGTGCAGCGCGCCAGTCGGCGAAGGAGCATAGCGTCCGCGCCCGCCGTTCGCGCCGCTCATGCCCCCGCCTCAGCCGTATCGGCGGCCACATCTTCGTCGGGCAGCGGCATGGTGTGGATGCTGGGCAGTGCGAAGGGGTACGGCGGCTGGCACTGCCCCGACCATGGGCAATCGGGCGCATCGGCGGGCAGCGGCGCCTGCGTGATCCGCGCCGACCGTGCGCCGTTCAGCAGCAGTGAGACGAGGCAGACGGGCAGGCCGATGACGCCGAGATGGCAGCCCGCCAGCGTGGCGACTGGCTGGAAATCTGGATGCTGGATGGAGTAGGCGCCCGCTTTGTCGAGCGGATCGCCCGTGGCGACGTAGGCGGCAATCTCCTCGTCGCTGTAGTCGCGCATGCGCACGCGCGTGGCCGAGGTCGCCGAACGCTGCGTGCGGCTGGCGGGGTCGATCAGCGCGACGCCCGTCGCCACAGTATGCTCGCGCCCGCGCAGCTCGCGCAGCATCGCCTCCGCCTCAGCCAGATCGATCGGCTTGGGCAGCGAGCGTCCGCCGATCAGGACGGTGGTGTCGGACGAGAGCACACGCCCCGCGCGCCCGCTGGCCCGCAGCGCGCGCCACGCCGCCAGCCCCTTCTCGCACGCCAGATATTCGCCCAGCCGCAGCAGCGGCCCCGAATACGCCGCCGTCAGCGCATCTTCATCTACCGGGACGACGAAGCGCTCGAAGGCGATGCCCGCCGCGCTGAGAAGCCGGCTACGGCGCGGCGAGGCCGAGGCGAGGTAGAGCGGCGCGCGCGCGGTGGGGTCATTCATGCTGGCCTATCCCCGCTACGTCGTCACCCACTTCCACTGCGCCCTCGATGGCGTCCAGCGTGGCGATGGTCTCGATGTGCGCAGTCTGCGGAAACATGTCCAGCGGCTGCACAGTACGCAGGCGATAGGCGCCTGTCTTGAGACAGAGGTAGGCGAGGTCGCGCGCCAGCGTCGTCGGATCGCAGGAGATGTAGACGACGACAGGCGGGCGGCGCGCGGCCAGCGCATCCAGAACGGGGCGCTGACACCCGGCGCGCGGCGGATCGATGATGAGGCCGTCGATGCGCTCGGCGCGCTGCGGCAGGTCGTCCTCCACCTTCGCCTGGATGATCTCGACCTGTGGCGTGTCGCGCAGGTTCCAGCGGGCGTCGCGCACGGCGCTGGCGGATTCCTCGATGGCCAGCACGCGCCCGGCGTGTTCGGCCATCAGGCGGGCAAAGACGCCGACGCCGCAGTAGGCGTCCACCAGCGTCACGTCCGGGCCAGCGGGCAGCTCGGCCAGCGCCAGCCGCGCCATCACGTTGGCCTGTGCGGTGTTGGTCTGGAAGAACGAGCTGGGGCGGATGCGGAAGCGCGCGCCGCCCAGCTCCTCCTCCATCGTCTCGTCGCGGATGTCCAGCGCGGCGGTGTCCAGGCGGGCGCGTGTGGCGGGCGACGGCGCGGGCTGGATGAGCATCTGCCCGGTCGCCACGCCATAGCGCACGAGCGCCTGGGGCGGGCGCTGCGGCTCCTGCGCCAGCGCTGCCAGCGCGTCGTTGATGCGCGGCTGGGCGATGGGGCAATCCGCCAGCGGGATCAGCCGATGCGTGCCGCGCGCCGTCAGCCCGATGCGCCCCTCGCGGTCGACGCCGAAGCGCATGTGATTGCGATAGTTCCACGGCGGCTCGCAGCCGATGGCGTCTCGCATGGGCGGATCATCAAAGCCTACGCCGTACAGCAGATCGCGCACGCGCGCCGTCTTCCACGTGAGCTGCGCGGGATAGGCCATCTGCTGGAGCTGGCAGCCGCCGCACTCGCCAAAGACGGCGCAGCGCGGCGTGACGCGCTCTGGCGCTGGCTCGACCACTCGCGCCAGCCGCGCCAGGGGTGGTGGCGTGCGACGGGCGCGCTTGCGTCCGGGTCGCGGCAGACTCCAGCTCACCTCCAGCTCGATCACCTCACCGGGCAGCGCGCCGACGACATCGAACGACTCGATGCTGGCGCGCAGTTCAGGGTGCGCATCCCACGCCGGGCCATAGACGGCGCGCAGGTCATCGTCGCTGGGCGGCGCGAGCGGCTGCGTGACGACGGCATGCGCCAGGCCATCCGGCCCCAGCGCCTCGACGCGCGCCAGATAGCGCCCGATGACGAAGCGCCGCGCGGCGGTCGGAGTCTCAGTTGTGGTTGGCTGTGTGGTCATATCCATCCAGGCGTAGTGGGCATATCGGGAGTCGTCCCAGTATAGCATCTCAGGCGCGGCCCTCATCCAAGCCCGGGAGGGGCGAACGGGCGGGTAAACTCGCAGCTAAGGGCGTTCCGCCGCAAAGCCCGCCTGCGCGGGCTGAAGATCTGACCCAACAGCAGAGGGCAATCACTGGAACATGCGTGGTATATGGCACTATTGGCGCCTGGAAATGAGAGAACAATGATGAACGACGAGGACACAGCGCAGGGCCAGCCACCCCATGTCGCTGCGCTAGCGGCGATCTTCGGGGCGCAGCGCACGGAGCGGCTGGCGTTGCGGCGCGTGCAGGCCAGGGATGGCCCGGCGCTATTTGCCATCGATGGCGATCCGGCGACACATCAGTTCAATCCGCCTGGGAGCGCATCGGCTGATCTGGCCGACAGCGAGGCGCGGCTACGCGAGTGGCTGCGGCATTGGGATGCGGATGGCGTGGGCTACTGGGCGATCATGCTGGCGGGGGCGCTCGAGGTGATCGGGTTCGGCGGCGTGCAGCGGATCGTCTGGCGCAAGCGAGACGCGCTGAATCTCTATTATCGCTTCGCGCCGCGCGCCTGGGGCCACGGCTACGCCACCGAGATGGCGCGGGTCGCCGTGACGCTGGCGCGGGCGCATCTGCCGCAGTGGCCGGTGATCGCGCGCGTCCGGCCCGCCAATGTTCCCTCGCAGCGCGTGGCCGAGCGTGTCGGGCTGCTGCGGCGCCCTGACCTGGACGACGCCGAGCATGCGGCGCTGGCGCTGGGATGGGAGGGCTGAGCTACGCGCCTGCCAGGCCCGCGCGCAGCCGCTGAAACTCCGTTGAGGCGAGGAAGCGCGGCAGGAAGAACGCCGCGCTGACGCCCAGACGCAGCGATGGGATGCGCTCCGGAGCGGTGAAGACCATGGCGTCGCCCTCGCCCAGAATGATATCCTCCTGTCGGGCGGTCGTGCGGGCATAGTAGATGTGCCACTCGGCCAGCGCGCCAGAGCCACTGGCAGATGGCCGCAGCCCCTCCCAGAAGAGCGTCAGCGGCCCCGCGACGCGCAGCCCCGCCTCCTCCAGCAGCTCGCGATGCGCCGCCTGCTCTGGCGACTCGCCTGGCTCGATGCCGCCGCCCGGAAAGCTCCACTGCCCCGGCGAGACGAGCGCATCCTGGCTGCGCAGATGCATCAGCAGCCAGCCACGCGCATCCATCAGCAGCACCCCTGCCACCCGCCGCTCGATCACCTGATCCATAGAGTCGCTCATCACACCTCCTGCTCGGCAGGGCAGCCCCCACCCCCAGCCCCTCCCCCGCTGTGCGGGAGAGGGGAGCTACACGGATGGAGCCTAGCCTACGATCACCCTTCTGCGCCCTCTCCCTCAGGGAGAGGGCTGGGGTGAGGGTTCACCCCAGCGGCACAACCCACGACGCGCGCTGGGGAAAGAGCGCTGGTAGCAGCGCGCGCGCCTCGCCCTTCGCCCAGACATCCGGGAAGGCGTGGCGCAGCTCGGCGAGGTCGCGGTAGCCAAAGAGCATCTGCAAGAAAACTAGCGGCGGGAAGCCCGCGTCGCCCTCGCCATAGATCGGCTTCTGCCAGCCGCCCACCTCGGCCAGCTTGCCATCGCGCCAGCCCATGCGCAGCCCGCCGCGATAGAAGTCGAGCGCCAGCGCGCCGGTGTAGCCCGCGAAGGGCGAGGCGGCCAGTCGCCGCTCCAGCGCGGGCGCCAGCATGCGCAGCAGCGCGGGCAGATCGGCCACCCGCACATACCAGGCGTAGGGCTGGTTGAATGGCGGCGTGTTGACCAGCGCGGGCAGCGCCGCCAGGGCGGGATGTCCCTGTGGCAGCGCGAAGGCCAGCAGATGTAGCGGCTTGTTGTCGCCGCGCTCGCGCGCCTGCTCACCCAGCCGCACATAGGCGCGCAGCACCGCAGGCAGCGCCGCCAGCCACAGGCCGGGCCGCAGCCACAGCCCATAGACATCGAACATGCCCTCGAAGGCGCGCTGCCCCGTGAACGTGTAGCCCACCGCCGCGCCGCCGGCGTCCTCGATGATGGAGACCTGCGGGAAGACATCGGACTCCGGCCTGGCCTCCAGCGCCCCGAAGCGCCAGTACGCCGCGTCAATTGGCGTGGAGACGTGCGCGCTGGCCCGCTCTTCGTCGTAGTATTGCGCTGCCAGCGGCAGGTCGGCCTCCGCAGCGGGGCGCAGCCGGAATGGCTCTGGCTCACCCTCCTTCGCCGCCGGAATCTCGGCCATCGTCACGCGCACGCCGTTCTCCAGCTCGATGGCATATTCGTAGTCGAACTGGCGGTAGTACCAGTTGATGCCTGTAATCCCCTGCGCCAGATGGCCCTGCGTGTCGCTGCGCGCGTGGATCAGCTGGAAGATCTCGCGCACCAGCCCGCGCCGCCGATAGTCTGGCAGGCTGGCGACGATCTCTGGCCGCCCGATGGGGAAGCGGATCCCGTCGTACTCCCACGCCTGCTTGAGGAGCACAGTCGCCGCCACGACCGCGCCGGTCGCCGTATCCTCCACCAGCGCGAAGTCCTCTGGCGCGACCAGTGGACTGCGTCCACTCATCATTTCAGGGACGAGTGACAACAGGCGCGTGGATGGCGGCGCCTGCTCGCTGCGGCGGAACGCCTGGCTGTAGAAGGTGGTCAGGCGCTCAGTGTCGGCGGCGGTAGACCAGCGCAGCAGCAGGCCATCGCCCAGCTCGCGGTGATATGCGGCGTCGGCCAGCGCCAGTCTCGCCTCGTGCGAATCGCTCATCAGTCATCCTTTCAGCAGGTCATGCGCGCTCAGTATGGCACACAGTGGCGGGATGCTGGCGTTGGAGCGCGCGTCCAAGGCGCTCATCGTTTCGAGGGCAGCGCGTGGGCAAGCAGGACTCCCTGCGCTGTCTGGGAGACGAGCAGGGGCGAGAGCCGACAACTCCGGACATTTCCCGCCAAAACTGGGACTTTTGAGAGTTTCGCTAGCCTGGTCGGGCTATCTGCTTGCGGCGATGTGACCAGATGAGCGGCCAGTGATGTAGGATGGCAAAGTGAGAAATCAAGCGGGCTCATGACCGCCTGCCAGCTACTTTACAGAATGGGGCGTACTGACGGGTCACTTTACAGGGCGCCTGCGAGGTAGCTATGCTTCCCACATTCTGATTCAGCGCTCGACACGCGCCCGAAGGCGCCAGCGCGTGATCGCCACGAGCGCGCCCCAGGTGAGATGGGCGGCGTGGATTGGCGCAATGACGAGCGAGCAGTAAGCGAAGCACAGGGAGGTTGTATCTGTATGGCTCAATCGGCGAATGGCGCGCTTCCGTATGGCGCGTCCGAGAATGACCCCGCGATAGCCGCGCCACAGGGCGCTACGACGGCCAGCGCGGCTGAAGAGAAGGCGCTTCCGCTGCCGGGTTGGCTCGTGAAGCTCTACTTCATCTTCCCGGTCATTCTCTACCTCCCTGATGCTATCTTCAACTACTACGTCTACTCGGATGGCATCACCCAGCAGTCTGGCTCGCTGGCGGGCCAGGTCTTCTGGTCGATTGTCTGGGGTTTTGTGGCGATCGGCGTCGTGGGTATGGCCTACCTACTCTCGGTGCTGGCGCCGTGGCACTGGAGCCAGGGACATCGCATCCAGGCGTTCTTCTGCGGCGTGGGCGTGGTCATCGCGACGGTCATCACCACCTGGAACAGCCTGTCCTATCGCAGCGACCACTTTGTGCCATTCAAGCCCGACCAGTGGGCCGCCTCGGTCTTCCCGCAGTTGCAGACACTCAACATCAGCATGACGATGGTGCTCGTCTCGGTCGCTCCCCCTTTCTGGGGCCTCTTCTGGGCCATCGTGCAGCCGACCCAGCGCCATCGCGATCTGCGCCACCTGCAAGATTCGTATGCCGAGCGCGTGCTGCGCACCCAGCAGGAAGCGCAACTCAAGGCCATCCGCGCCGAGGCCAACGCCAAGGTGCGCGAGGCGCAACTGCGCGGTATGGCGCAGACGGCGGTGGCCGCGCGCGGCCAGATGGCTGGCTTCCTGGCGCAGCGCCGGGGTGGTCAGACGGACGGTAGCGGCGACGCTCCGGCTGCCGATGTGACCCAGATGGGCCAGGGCGGCGACAGCGCCGAAGCCCTGCCTGCCATCAGCGCGCCCGATGTCGCGACCGAGTCCACTATCATGTCCACGTCGCAGGCCGAGCAGGAGCCGACGCGCCTCTTCGCGCCCAGCCGCCGCGATCTGGCTGGCGCCGGGCGTGGCGCCTCGCGCGAGATGTACAACCACGCGGCGCCTGTGACAGCGCCAGCGCGGCCAGAGCCGATCGGCGCGCGCGCAGCGATGTCGCAGCCCGCCCTGCTCCACGACGCCATGCCCGATACGCTGGCCGGCGTGGGCGATGCCGATGTGGCCAGCTCGTGGCCAGCGCGTCCGCGCCCGAGTGTGGGCGCTGGCATCGCCGCCTTCTTCCCCAGCGACAACGACGCCATGACCGGAACCACTGGCCCGCGTCCAGCCATTCGCCGGGGCGCCGAGCCGAGCCAGTTGCTGCGCACGATGAATGAGCCGCATGCCCGCACCATCGAGCAGGTCGAAGAGGTCGTCAGCGAGTTGAAGGCTAGTGGCATCTCGCCGGTACAGCGCGATGTCGTGGCGCGGCTGCAAGAGCGCTACAGCATCGACGACGCCACCGCGCGCAAGATGGCCGCCATCTACCGCGCTGCGAAGAAGGAGAGCCGCAGCTAAGGCTGCTGGTTTCCCGTCCATAACCAGTCAGTACCAGTGCGCGGCGCGTCTGCGGGTCAGACGCGCCGCGCCATGTTATGATGCGAATGCCCGCGCCTGCTACGTACTTCTGCGCAGCGCTACGGGTGATGGCGCGACGGAAGCCGCGAGCGTACTGGAGCATTCCAAACCAATCCGAGAGGGCGCCTATGTGGAGGTCACCGCAAGCGAAGAGCGCGACGAAGCCAGCGGATGGGCCGGCAGCGCAGCCCGCGACGCCTGAGCGCGCTGTGCGACGCCTGAGCGCGCTGGGGCGCTCGCTGGTCATCGCGACCCTGCTGGCCGCCAGCCTGATCGTGGCGTTCTCGTTCGCGCGCACGCCCGCCGCCTCGCCCATCTGCGCCTGTGGCCTGGGCAATACCGTCACGATGGTAGCCAACAACGCGCCCGCGCTGGCCTATGCCCCGCCCAACGACGCCACCGATGCTCCCGCTGGCATCTTCGCGCTGGATTATTACATCAACAAGCCCGTGACCTTCTACGAGGATCTCAGCCGCGCGCCCAGCGCGCCTGATCCCACGTCGGTGAAGTGGCAGTGGAACTTCGGCGACGGCTCGCCGCTGTCGTATCAGGTCAAGCCGACCCACACCTACGCCACGCCCGGTACGTATACGGTCGTCGTCTCGGTCTATGAGCCGGTCTCAGGTCAGTGGGGCGTGTTCGATAACGCCATCATGAAGGTCATCTCCGCGCCATTCGCCAATCCACCGGTGGCCAAGGCGCGCGCAGTGACATCGACGGTGATCGGCGTCGGCGGCAAGATCAGCTTCGACGCCACCGGCTCGCACGCGGCGGACGGCTCGACCGCGACCTATCAGTGGAACTTCGGCGATAACTCGGTCGCCACCGGCCTGAAGGCCACGCACCAGTTCAACCAGGCGGGGCGCGGCTTCATCACCCTCACCGTCACCGATGCGCGCGGCGCGAAGACGATCGCGCAGGTCTCGGTGGTCATCATCGAGGTCGCTCAGCCCGCCAAAGTGACCGTCTCGCCGACCTCTGGCGCAGTCGGCGCGCAGTTCCTGTTCGACGCCTCGCAGACGCAGCCACCCGCCGATCAGCCCGACGCGGTGGCGTGGGACTTTGGCGATGGCTCGCCGCTGGTGACGACCAGCCAGCCAAATGTTGGCCACATCTACCATCAGCCCGGCGTGTATACCGTCTCCGTAGGGGTCTATGGGCAGCTCGGCGATGGCGACGTGACGACGATCACGGTGCATGTGACGCCAGCCGCTGCGGTGGGGCCAGCCGCAGGAACGAGCGGGCCAAACTGGCTGCTGCTCGCGGGGGCGGCGCTGGTGGTGATCCTGGCGTTGGCGGGGCTGGTCTTCTGGCTGAACCAGCGCAAACGCGCCGCCGCTGCGCGCGAGCGTCGCGCGCAGATCGAGCTGGCCCGCGCTCGCCGCGCCAACCGCGTGAACAGTAAAGGTGGCGACAGCGGCCCGCGCCGCCCTCCCAATGGCCCGAACGGCCCTGGCGGCGGGCCACGCGCAGGCGCGCCAACCGCAGCGCAGCATCGGCCAACGACCCGCCAGCCCCATCCGCCCCGGCGCGATGATAGCCGAGGCTGGTAGCGCAGCGAGGACGGCAGACGACGGCAGGCGGCGGCACACATGTGCCAACATGCGCCCGTCCACATCGCATAAAATACGGGGAGGATAGATGCCTCCGGCTGCGATGAGGGCGAGCGACATGCGCGGGGATTGTCGGGATAGTAGAGAGCGAACATGGACGACCATTCGAACGACGACGCGAACAATAACGCGAACGATGCGATGAGCGGAGCGGCGGGCGACGAGCAGGAGATCACGCTGACCTTCAGCTACGAGCCACATGCGACGCTGGAGGAGTTGTTCGGTCTGCCCGAGGAGACGCTGTTCCACGCCTTCGACCTGGCGCTGGAGCGTGTCGGCGTGCGCGAATCGGTCGAAGTGAGCGTGCTGATCACCACCGATGAGGGCATCCGCGCGCTCAATCGCGAGTATCGCGGCAAAGATGAGTCCACCGATGTGCTCTCCTTCCCGCTGCTCGATCAGCCCATCGTCGACGCGCCCGCTGATCAACTCTGGCCGTCCACCGCCGACGACCTCGATGAGGATGGTCTCGAAGCCGACGACACACTCGACGACGACGACCTGGCCAACCTGGACGGCGCTACGGACGCAGCGGTTGACGAGGAGTTCGCCAATGCGTTTGGCGACACGGAGAACGACGCCGACCAGAGCCTCAAAGGGATGGTCGTGATCCTGGGCGACGAAGGCGCTGAGGATGACGCCTTCGACGATGACTCCATCTTCTGGCCGACGCATCTGGGCGATATCGCCATCTCGCGCGAGACAGCGGTGCGGCAGGCGCAGCAGGCCGGGCACAGCGCAGCGTATGAGGTCGCATTTCTCTTTGTTCATGGCGTGCTGCATCTCGTCGGCTTCGACGACCACACCGACGCTGGCTATCAGGCGATGGTAGCCCACCAGGAGGCCGCGCTGGCTCAGGCAGGCGTCACCCGCTCGTGACACACAGCGGGTAAGTGAGGCAGCCTATGTCGTATCAATCACTGCCGGGCGATTCGTCGCACTCCGGCTCACACCATGACGCGCCCGCGCCGCGCGGCCCCAGCGCGCCACCCATCCCGCCGACATCGCGCGGCGAGCTGGTCGCATTCCTCAATAGCTTCGTCTACGCCTGGCACGGCCTGGTGTATGCCGTGCGCACGCAGCGTAATGCGCGCGTGCACGGGTTCCTGGCGACCATCGCCATCATCCTGGGCGTGCTGCTGCGTATCTCGCCAGTCGAGTGGGCGATGGTCTTCATCGCCATCACGCTGGTCTTCATCGCCGAGATGTTCAACACCGTGGCCGAGGCGTGTGTCGATCTGGTGACGCGCGAGTACAACCCGCTGGCGCGCATCGCGAAGGATGTGGCGGCGGGCGCGGTGCTGCTCAATGCGATGCTCTCGGTGGTGATCGGCGCGCTGGTCTTCATTCCGCATCTGTGGCCGCTGGCGCAGAGGCTGCTGCTGCGGCTGTAGCGCTGGAGCAGGGCGAAGGATCGCTCAGATGAAGAGCATCTGCACGGTGAGTACGCTGGCGATGCCTACCAGCCAGCCGAGCAGCACCTGCCCTGTTGTGTGGCGCCCCAGCTCCACCCGTGACCAGCCCACCAGCGCGGCGGCCAGCGCGGCGGGCGCGCCCCAGCCCGGCACGAAGATCCACAGCAGCGCGGCGCAGGCGGCGGCGGCGGTGGCGTGGGCCGAGACTTTGTAGGCGAAGTTGATGACGCCATCCACACCGTTCGCCAGCGTCATGGCGATGGCGGCGGCGACGGCCCCGTGCGGAGCGCTGACGTAGGCTAGCGCGGCTACCATCAGCAGAGCGCAGATGAGGCCAATCGGGTAGAGGGCATAGCGCTGCTGGCGCACGCTGACGTCGAGGTCAGTCCAGTGACCGCGCGCCACCTGGAAGCCCACCAGCGCGGCCACGGGCGCGGTGGTGAGGGCCAGCGCGATGAGGCAGACGATGAGCGATGAGCGGATTGAGCCGGTCTCGGTGAAGGCGATGGCCGCCAGCGTCACCAGCGGAAACGCGACCGGGTGGATGATGACTGAGACGGCCTGAGCCAGCGCCTGGCGGAATGACTTCTTCTCCGCCACGTTCTCCAACTCCATGACCCCATCGCTTTCCACCTGGCCGACGCTCTACTCGTCGCCCTGCTGCCCATCCGGGCGCGAAACGCAAGGGCATTGTATGTGCCGTGTCGGTCAGTGTCAATGAAACGGGAGTGAGGAGCGCTGGAGGTTACTCCAGACCCAGCTCGCTGATCTTGAGGCTGCGGCGAATCTGGCGCTTGCCCAGTCCCAGCGTCCAGGAGCCGATATCCTGATTGGTCAGGCGGCGGCGCGCGGTGAGGGCGGCGCCCACCTCTGGTGGGTAGAGCGGCGCGGCCAGCGTTGCTTTGGGAGCTAGCGTGGCGATGCGTGGGCGCAGCGGATCGAGTGTCCAGCGCGACTTGAAGACGCTGCCGACGATGCCGACAGGGAAGGCGTCGTTCTGCATGTCGAGCCGCCGTACGATCGCTTCGATGTTCTCGCCGATGTCGTTGGCTGCCCGCGCCAGAATCTCGCGCGCGACGGGATCACCCGCGTCGGCGGCGTCGGAGACGTGGCGCGCGAAGTCGGCGATGCGCAGTTTGCCCAGCGCGCCGCTATCGGCCAGCCGCCGCATGGCGGGGGCATCATCGATGCCGTAGCACTCGGCCATCTCGCGCGCCAGGCGGGTCGGCGGGTGGCGGCCATCCAGCATCTTCATCGCCTCATGGATGCCGTCCAGCCCGATGCGGTAGCCGCTACCAGCGTCGCCAAGAACGTAATCCCAGCCGTCGGTGCGCCAGAACTCGCCGCGCGCATTCATGCCCAGCGCGGTGGCGCCCGTGCCGGCGATGGCTACGATGCCCGCCTCACCGCCCGTCACGCCCGCCCACGCGCCGACGACATCATTCTCGAAGATAACGGGGCCTCTAAAGCCCAGCAGGGCGATGGCGCGCTGCGGCACGGGCAGATCGAGGTCGGTATCGAATCCGGCAAGGCAGAGGCAGATGGCGTCCAGCTCATCGAGCGTCACCTGCGACTGCGCCAGCGCATGGGTGATGGCCTGGGCGATGTTGCCGCCGCTGGCCTCCATGCCTACCGAGCGATAGTTCGATGGCCCGGCGATTCCAGAGCCAATCACGCCGAGATCATCGCCCACCACTGCTGCGGCGGTTTTGGTGCCACCACCATCTACACCAACGACATACCGCATGCGTACTCTCCTCGCGTCCCGTAGCTCGATCACTTACCTGGTAGGCGGCTCGCTGGGGGTCAGCGCCTCCGCCACCACGCGCTCGATGGCGCGCCCACCTGCCTCGCCCTGCAGCGCGTGCTCCGCCTGCTCCGCATGCGCCGCGCCACTCGTGGTGGGCGCCAGCCAAAGCAGATATTCGTGGTTGCCGTCGCGCCCGGCGATGGGCGAGACGATCAGCCCCAGCGGCGTGAGCGGCGTGGCGACCTCGCTGGCGTCGTGAGCCTCGGCGGCGCGGGTGGGCCACTCGGCCAGCCAGGCCAGCAGCTCGCGCAGCACCCGCCGATGCGCCGCCGGATCGCTGATGACGCCACGTCCTCGGTCAGCCTCAGCGCGCCCCGCCTCGAACTGCGGCTTGACCAGCGCCACCACCCAGCCGCCCGGCGCCAGCAGCGCCGCCACGCGCGGCAAGACCAGCCGCAGCGAGATGAACGAAACGTCGATGACGACGCACTCCACCGCCTCGGGCAGCGCGGCCAGATGACGAATGTTGACGCGCTCCATCACCACCACGCGCGGATCGGTGCGCAGCGACCAGGCAAGCTGCCCGTGGCCGACATCCACAGCGTAGACGCGCGTGGCGCCCTGGCGCAAGAGCAGATCGGTGAAGCCGCCGGTCGAAGCGCCAACATCCAGGCAGACGCGGCCAGCGGGCGAGAGCGCGAAGGCTTCGAGCGCGCGCTCCAGCTTGAGGCCGCCCCGGCTGACATAGCGCAACTCGGCGGGCGGCGCCGCCAGCGTCACCTGCGCATCCACACTGATCAGCTCGCCCGCCTTGGTCACCGCGCGGCCATCCACCAGCGCCTCGCCCGCCATGATGAGCGCGCGGGCGCGCTCGCGGCTCGGCGCCAGCCCGCGCTCGGTGAGCAGCAGATCGAGCCGCTGGCGCGCTGGCTTGCGTCGCGCGGCGGTGGGTCGCTGCCCTGGCTGGGTTGGCTGATTTGGCTCGGCTGGGTCAGCCCCAGATGCTCTGGCGCTCAGGACGACACCCCTTCCGCTCGCTGCCTGCGCGTTCGCTTCTATTTGACCACATCTGCCCTCATCTGCGGCGCCGCGTGGCACACGTGAATCAGCGGGTGAACAGCGCATCCGTCTCGATCAGCGCCTCCACATCGCCTTCCACGGTGAAGAGGCCATCCTGATAGGCCATTAGCGGGTCGAGGTGATAGGCGATCACACGCAGCCAGAGGTCGAAATCCGCCTGTACCGTTGCGTTGGGGGTGGGATGTTGGCCCTCAGCGACGGTCAGCGCGCCATCGGCGATGATGGCGTAGCAGGCGCCCGTCACAGCGCCAGTGAAGCAATACTGGAGGACGGCACAGCGTCCAGCCGCTCGCCGGGCGTCGAACGAGGCGCGCAAGGCGTCCATATAGCCCTGCAGATCAGTGATGGCTGGCATACGCTCCTCACTCAGTATAGAAGGATGGGACGACCTCACCCCCAGCCCGCTCTCCCACAGGAGAGGGGAAGTATCAGAGGTCGAGGCGGGTGAGATCGTCGAGTGTTTCGCGGCGACGCACCAGGCGCGCCTGCCCGGCGGCGGTGGAGATCACCGCCGGACGCGGCGTAAGGTTGTACTGGCTGGCCATCGGCAGGTGATAAGCGCCGCTGACGGGGATCGCCAGCGTCTCGCCGGCGCGCGCCTGCGGCAGCTCCACCGCGCGCACCAGCACATCACCCGACTCGCAGTAGCGCCCGACGACCTGCGCCGTCTCGCTGGGCGGCTCGGTCATGCGGTCGGCCAGCGCGGCGTGGTAGCGCGCATCGTAAAGCGCGGGGCGCGGATTGTCGCCCATGCCGCCATCCACAGCGACGAAGATGGTGTGCGGCGTCACCTTGCGTGGGCCGGTGGTGTAGAGCGCGACGCCTGCGCGCGCGACGATGGCGCGGCCCGGCTCCACGATCAGCCGTGGCGGGGCCAGGCGTAGGCGCTCGCAGCTTGCGCGCAGCGCGGCGGTGATGGCCTCGGCGTAGTCGTCGGGAGCGAGGGCACGCTGCTCTGGCGTGTAGGCGACACCCACGCCGCCGCCGGGGCTCAGCTCGCTAATGGTGACCCCGTGCGTCTCGCGCAGGGTTGCGGCCAGCTCGGCCAGCGTCTTCGTCACCTGGGCCACCGGCGCCGTATCGAAGAGACTGGAGCCAGCGTGCGCGTGCACGCCCAGCAGCGCCAGCCCCGGCGCGCTGGCGGCGCGGCGCGCGGCCTCATCAACGGCGCCGCTGGCCAGATCCAGCCCGAACTTGGCATCGGCATGCCCCGTCTGGATGCTGACATGCGTCTTGGTCTGCACATCGGGATTGACGCGCAGCCAGATGGCGATGGGCCGCCCACGCGCCTGGCCCATCGCGGCCAGGTGGTCCAGCTCGTCGAGGCTATCGACCACGACCCGTCCCACGCCGCCCTCGCCCGCCTCCAGCGCGTAGGCTAGCTCGGCGTCGGGCTTGAAGTTGCCGTGCAGGTGGATGTGCTGCGCCGGATAGCCCGCGCGCACGGCCAGCCCCACCTCGCCCGCCGAGACGGCGTCCAGCTCCAGCCCTTCCTCCAGCAGCAGCGTGCAGAGGGCCGGCGAGAGGTAGGCCTTGCCCGCGTAGGCCACGACGCTTGCTGGCCAGCGGCTCGC
>DATAED010000341.1:0-1920 GCA_036258195.1 Ktedonobacterales bacterium | reverse complement strand
CCACGCGCGAGCAGTTGCTCCAGCCAGACATAGAGCACAATGAACAGGTAGCGGCTGCCCATCTCCTTGATCTTGAGCTTGGAGACGCCCGTCGCCCGGTTGTACCAGTTGATCGGCACGCTGGTGTAGGTGTAGCCGCGCGTGATGGCCTTGAGCGGCAGCTCGACGGTGATGTTGAAGTGCGAGGAGAGGAATGGCTTGATCCCGTCGATGGCCTCGCGCCGATAGGCTTTGAAGGCGTTGGTGGTGTCGTTGAAGTGCAGCCGGAAGAGCACGTCGATGAACTTGTTGGCCAGCCGGTTGACCAGCAGCTTGTGCAGCGGATAATCCACCACGCGGCTGCCGCGCACGAAGCGCGAGCCAAAGACGCACTCGTAGCCCGCTTCGAGCTGGCGATAGTAGGCGACGACATCCTTGGGGTCATCGGAGGCGTCGGCCATCACGATGCAGACGGCGTCGCCGCGGAAGCGCTCCAGGCCAGTCTGGATGGCGAAACCGAAGCCACCGGGCTTGGGATTGTTGACGTAGCGCACGCCGGGCATCTCGCGGGCGAGCTGCTGCAACACCTGCTCGGTGCTGTCGGTGGAGTGGTCGTTGACCACCAGGATCTCGCAGGGGATCTGCGCCTCCATCAGCGCGCCGTACAGCCGCTCGACGGTCGGGCGCACTCCCTCCTCCTCATTGTGCGCCGGGATCACCACCGATAGGTTCATCGGGTTCGCCCCGTTCATGCTGTCGATCCTCCACCTACGGTTGCTGGTCTATCGCGTGCCGGATTCAAGGCAAGGGCGCCTCTGGCGGCTGACTCCTGGCGCTCGCGATGTGTTCCTGAAGCGTGCGAACAATTGGCGTCATCTGCGCCTAGTATGCGCTAGACCACAAACAATCTGCACACGAGCGTTACAATCGGCTAGTTGTGTCGCCTTCGAGTGCCGCACCTCTGGCGCTCATCCCTTCTGCCGTCCTGATGAATTTACGAGGCGGACATCAACCCACGTGTAGCCGAGGCTCTATGTCCATTTCAGACATGCAGCGCAACAATCAAGGTGGCGGTGCATCTGCGACTATGGATGTCACCGGAGCCACGGACGCCGACAGTGGCTTCGATTTCGACCTGCTGAATACGTTTCACTTCCGTACTCATGGAGGCTCATGCTCACTGCCCGTACCACCCAGACAGCGTCATTTTCCTGCGATGCGCTAGTGTTGCGCAATGCCCCTGACCGCGATCGGTACCATCGGCTGCATCCGGTTACTGAACGCACATCTGACGGGTCGACCAAAAAGGGTATCCATGCACAGACCTGGGCTACGAGTTCGCCGTTGCGTGGTCCCGCGAACAGGCGGCAGCGCCGGGAGGAAACGAGGACGTTTCCATCGCAGGTGCACTGAGTCGCATTGACCTGTGGCTCGCCAGCCCCTGGCGTGACCAGCCCCAGGGACGCACTTCACACGTGCGGCGTCAGCATTGGCGGTCTGCGCCATGTGCCGCACCCAGTGACTCCGACGCATTTCTGGGTAAGCAGCTAGAGGCAAGAACTGAGAGCGATAGATTGGCAGCGGCGCACATGGTTCCAGGCGACGCAGCGCTTGAGAGCGAACACCTCGGCGCGCTCGTCGAGAAGTATGGGGAGAACCCGCTGCGGGGATTCCTCGGCGCCTTCGGCGTGGTGTGGTCGGTCGCCGCCCTCATGTTCCTCGTCCTGGCGGCGATCAGCGTTCACCAGCGCGATCTCGCTGGGAGCCTGACAGCTGTCGCGCTCGCGCTCATCAGTGGGGTGGTGGCAGTCGACTGCCTCCAGACGTTCTCCTCGTCACACGGGGTACAGGCAGAGATCTACGAACGGGGCCTGTCGATCACACGCGCAGGCGTCACGACGCGGGCGCGCTGGTCCGAGATCGTCAGCGTCGAGGAGCGCA
>DATAED010000340.1:0-7208 GCA_036258195.1 Ktedonobacterales bacterium | reverse complement strand
CGGGAGACGGGATTCGAACCCGCGACCTTCTCCTTGGCAAGGAGATGCTCTACCCCTGAGCCACTCCCGCGTGACTCCATGCGATTGCTCGCATCGGCTTCCGTATACTACTCTATCCCGCCGTGGCTGTCAAGCGCGCTGGCGACGAGCGCCGACCAGCGCAGTGATGAGGTGGGCGAGCAGCGTGGCGATGATGGCGGCGAGCAGCGCATAGAACAGGCTGGGAATGTTCATATAGGTGAAGCTGAAGTAGTTCTGGATGAGCAGCGACAGGATTACGTTCACGACCACGGCGCTGACTGCGCCGACGACGACATCGGCGACCATCCCGGGGCGACCCAGCAGTACATAGCGCTGCGCCAGATAGCCAACCAGACCACCGATCACAAACCACAGGATCACATTCCACATGTGCGCTTCCTTACTGACAACGAGCCGCTACGACTGCCTGGCGCACAGACGCGCCCGTTCCGTCGATGTTCCCTCGACATGCCGTCGAGAGGGAGCGCATCTGGCGTACCAATGCCCCGTCTGTGCCAATGGTCGAGCGACTGCGTGTCGGAGCGCGACGATCGAGCGACCTTTGCCGACAAATCTCCCACCATCTGGACAACCACCGACGTTCGCTCTATACTTAGAACAAATGTTTCACATATCGGTGTGGAGCAGTGCAAGACACACGGACTCATGAGCGATAGACCTGTGGCGCACTGGCGCCTGAGTGATCGGTTGATCGAGCCAGTGTCCGGAGCCACCCCCGACTTCGGAACGAGAGGAGCGCACAGATGACCTGGTTCTCTCCTATGCTGATGAACACTACCTGGGCAGCCGATGAGCGTGCCGCCCGTTCTGGGCAGCCGCACAGCGTCGGGATTGGCTCGGCGTGGGCGAGCGGCGCGTGGGCATGGGCTGGCTCTGCAGCGCAGCCTGTGTCGGCCACACCGCGGCGCGCTGCGACGACCGCACAGGCTGGCGCGAACCTGCGCGCCCCGGTGGATCTGCTGGCGCGCATGTCAGAGGTGGCGCAAGCCTGTGGCCGCAGCGAGAGCGACGTGTGGGTCGAGGCGGCGCGCGAATGGCTGCGCAGACGCGAGGGTGAAGCAGGCGCCGCGCCAGTGGCGCCCATAGCCCCGGCGCAGGCGGTGTGGCCGGATGCGCCGACGCGCCGCAGCGCGCGTCGCTGGGACGAGATCGACGCGCTGTTGATCGAGTTGCGGGGAGCGGTGGCGGCTCGCCAGCGAGAAGGCGCGCCCGCCGCCTGAGAGTCTCCAGCGCGGAGAATCAGTCGCCAGAGACAGCGTAGCGGCGGCGTTCGGGACATCACCCTGAACGCCGCCGCTCTGTTGTGCGGATGGCGCGCTACGCGGGCAGATTGAGCGCGGCGGCCTCCAGCGGGCCATAGGCCAGGATGGTCTGGTTGGCGTTGGCCGGGAAGCGATCCAGCACGCGGCGCACGTCGGCCAGCGTGACCTTCTCGATGCGCTCCATCTCTTCCTGGATGCTGTGGACGGTTCCCTCGGCGACCCAGGTGTAGGCCAGATCCTGCATGCGCGAGAAGGCGGAGTCGCCATCCAGCACGGTGCGACTGACGAGCTTATCTTTGGCGCGACGCAGCTCATCCTCCTGCACGCCATCTTCCTGCAAGCCCTTCAGCTCGGCCTGCGCCAGCTCCAGCACGGCGGGCGCGTGGTCGGGCGTGGTGCTGAGGAAGGTCAGCAGCATGCCGGTGCTGTCGAAGGGGGAGATCGACGCAGAGGCGGACTCCGCCAGCCCCTTCTGGTAGATGTTCCAGTAGAGGCGCGAGCCAGCGCCATCCCCCAGGATCATCGCCGCGAGGTGGGCTGCGTACAGGTCGTCATCCTGGATGCTGACCGACGGGCTGCCCACGAGGATGAGTTGCTGCTTCAACTGCGGTTTAACCACCACGCCGCTCTGGGAGTGGGTGGGCGCGTAGATCCTGGCGTCGCGTCCGGCCTCGCCCTCATTCCAGCCGCCGCACGCCTGCTCGACCAGCCCGACGACCTTGTCCCACTCGAAATTGCCCGCGATGGCGAAGATCAGGTTGTTGGCCCCATAGCGGCGCGCATGGTAGGCGCGCATCTGCTCCACCGTCATCTCGCGGATGCTGTCCTTCGTGCCGAGCACGTCGTGGCCGAGTGGACTGTTGGCGAAGAAGGTCTGCATCAGGCGGCGATAGGCCTGACCGGTCGGCACGTCCTCAGAGCGCGCGATCTCCTCCAGGATGACGTTGCGCTCCATGCTGAAGTCGTTGGCGTCGAGGCGCGGGCGCATCATGTCGCTGAGCAGATCGACCGCTTTGGGCAGATACTCGTTCAGGATGCGCGCGTAGAAGACGGTCTGCTCGACCGATGTGAAGGCGTTGAATTCGGCGCCCATCAGATTGAAGTCGAGCGTGATCTGCTCGGTGTCGCGGCGCGCGGTGCCCTTGAACACCATGTGCTCCAGAAAGTGCGACACCCCATAGAGCGCAGGGTCGGCCTCGTCGCGCGCGCCTGTGTGGGCATAGAAGCACAGCGAGACCGATTCGAGATCGGGCATGCGCTGGCCGAGCATTTGCAGGCCGTTGGGGAGGCGATGCGTGAAAAATTGGCCTGCGCGGGACGGGGAGACCTGTGGAGCCGCCATAGTTGTCACCTTTTCATTGGCAGTGCTGCGCGTTGGTTGGCGTTGAACCGCCAGTTCAGCATGTCCCTCGCTGGGACGCGCCGAGCCGGATATTGGGATGATAGCCCGCGTCTTTTGGGGGTGTCAACGCGGGGCTGTGGGCCACCTGCCCCGCTGGCGTGGTACGCTGGCTATAGAAGGAGGCCCGCCGATGAGCGCACAGCAGCAAGACTCGCAACAGCCGACGCGGCCACAGACGCCGCGCAGCGAGCGACATCTGCCCGGCTATCAGCAGACGCCCAAGCCTCAGGCCGACCCCGATGCGCTGAAGGCGTTGTCCACCGATGAGCTGGAGACGGTGACGCTCCGCCTGATGGAACTCGACTTTGGCCAGGAGGGCCTGACCCGCGACCAGATGCGTAAAAAGTATCGCGATCTGCCCGAGGCGATCTATCTGCGCATGCCATCGAGCCGCCGCTTCCTCAACGCGGAAGAGGCGCTGCGCGATGTGTGGGAGGCGCGCAGCCGCGCGGAAGGCGACTTCCTGGGCGCGCAGCCAGATATCCCCGAGCAGGCGTCCGTGGATGATGGTGGGCCGCCTGCCTGGGGCGGCGATCCGCTGCTGACGCGCGATGGCGTGGAGGATGGCGGCAGCGCCGAGGATACGCGCGGGCTCATCCAGTCCGACGCCAACGACGAGGGACAGGTGGAAGGGACAGTGGCCGACGGCGACCGGTAGCGGTCGGCTGGTGGATGGCGTCGCATGCGCGAGACGCGGCGCCATCCGCCATTTGGTCAGGCCTCGGGCGGTTCGAGTTGATCGGCTTTGCGCTGGGCGAAGGTGGCCTCGTCGTCGCGGCCCAGCGCGCGCAACGTGTGCGCCTTGCCCTGCCAGGCCCAGGCAAAGGCTGGGTCGAGGTCGATGGCTTTGTCATAGGCCGCCAGCGCATCGTTCGCGCGATCCATCAGCGAGAGCGTGTTGCCACGGAAGAGCCAGAGCAAGGGATTCTGGTCGTCCAGGCTGATCGCTTTGTCGAAGGCCTCCAGCGATTCCGGGTAGCGCTGCATGCTAGTCAGCGCGGCGGCGCGCCCTGCCCAGGCGCGCGCATTGTCGGCCTCCAGCTTGATGGCGCTGTCGTAGGCGGCCAGCGCCTCCTCGAAGCGCTCCATGCCAGAGAGCGCGTCGCCACGACCGCTCTGCGCGTCGGCGTTCTGCGGATCGAGCGCCAGCGCATGCTCATAGGAATCGAGCGCCGCGACTTCATCTTCAAGGTCGGCCAGCGCATCGCCGTGGCCAATCCAGGCGTCCACGTTCTCCGGGTCGAGGGCCAGTGCGCGGTCGTAGGCGGCCACTGCCTCCTCGCCGCGCTCCATCTCGACCAGCGCCTCGCCTTTGCCGATCCAGGCTTCTGGCTCGGTGGGGTCGAGCGATGCGGCGCGCTCATAGGCCTGGAGCGCGGGCATTGTCTGGCCCAGATCGAAGAGCGCGATGCCCTTGAGCAGCCAGGAGACGGACTGCGTGGGGTCGAGCGTGATGCTGTGCTCGTAGGCCTCGACCGCCTCGGTGCGTCGCTCCAGCGCGGTCAGGGCGTTGCCCTTACCCAGCCAGGTGTCAGCCTCGTTGGGGTCGAGCGCGATGGAGCGCTCGAATGCCGTCAGCGCCTCCGCGAAGCGCTCCAGCGAGAAGAGCGCCTCACCCTTAAGATACCAGGCCTCGCTGTGGGTGGGGTCTTGCGTGACCGCCTGCTCGTAGACCGCCAGCGCATCGGCGTAGCGATCCTGCTCCTCGAACGCATAGCCGCGTTCCAGCAGGCTTTCGATGTCTGTGTCACTCATGGCGCATGCCCTTTCAGAGACGCTTGAGTGAGCCTCTCCTGAAGCCCACTCATCGCCGCGCCGTCCGCTTGCGCAGTGCGACGCGAAACGGCCCGCGACGCCTGCAACCATTGACCAGGACGCGCGGGCCGCTACAGCCCGAAAGTTGGATCGCGGCCGCCTGGCGCGGGTCAGCCAGGGAAATCGGCGCGGCGAGCCAGACGTTCAGCTACTTTTTGAAGTAATCCGCGTTGAGCTTGGTATATTCCTGCCACTGCTCTGGCACGGCGCTCTCCTCGAAGATGGCCGTCACCGGGCAGGCAGGCTCGCAGGCGCCGCAGTCGATGCATTCCTCGGGATTGATGTAGAGCTGATCAAAGTCATCGTACCCGGGTTCACCCTCGGCGGGATGAATGCAGTCAACCGGGCAGACATCGACACAGCTACCATCTTTGACGCCCACACATGGCTGCGTAATTACGTAGGTCATGGGACACGGACTCCTTCAGAGCTGTAGGTTTGCTACACATCGCAGGCTTGGCGCGTGCGCCGCGCCCAGGGATGTCGGACGCTGAATCAGGATCGCCAGCCAGGCGCCTCGGTGGATGGACGATCACCACCTGCGCGCAGCGATTGGGCCGCACTTGCCATGGCTTCGACCATTATACAATCGTCTGTCGCTCCCCGTATACCGTAGGGCGCTGGGCGGCGCATCTTGCCCTGCGCCTAAGCAAACGCACGGGCAGCGCATACTGCATATGGACGGGCTGCGGAACTGGCCTACGGCTGGTAGCGTCCAGACCAGAGCAGGCGCGCTGTCATATCACTGAGTGATGTGATTGTGATGGCGCTGCGGGCCAATTGGGGCGCCAACGTCGCCGCGACCAGCCATCGCGCGTTGTACTTGCCAGAGCGTATCTCGCGAAGGCATAGCTGGTTTGACGCGCTTCGCGGCTGAGGAGTAGAGTCTAGAATCGAGCCATCCTGCTGCGGCGCCGTCCGCCAAACGACGCCGCAGCGCCATGACGGCAGGAACGCGCTCGCTGGAGCATGGTCAGGGAGAGGATACACGCCATGGGGGCATCGCGCGGGCGAGCAGCGCGCCAGTCTCGTCTGGCCACGCTGCTGGTGGCATGCCTGTGCGCCGTCGTGACGCTGGCTGGCTGTGGCGCGGCGAGCGATCCGGGCGCTCCCGCCGGGGTGGGCGCCTCGATTGGCGTCACGAACGCCAACGCGGTCAAGGTGTTTGATCCGAGCGTGGGCGCTCCGCTGCCCAATGATCGCATCGTAGCGGCCTACGGCATCGTAGGCGGCGGCCAGTTCAACGGCCCGGCCTCCAATCTCCAGATGCTCGACGCCTACCTGCCGACGCTCCAGCAGCTTGGGCAGCAGTACGCCGCGCTCGATCCCACGCATCCGGTGCAGTTGGCGCTCGATCTGGTCGTCAACGTCATCCAGCCGTGCAGCCAATTTCCCAAGTGGTGCGCCTCCAGCACGGATGACGCGACCATCCAGTCGTACATTACCTACTGCCAGCAACATCACCTGTTGCTGTTCTTCGACCTGCAGCTCGGCGTGGAGCCGGTGGCCGACGCGGTCGTGCAGCAGCTTCAGCCGTATCTCCAGAAGTACGACTTCACCGAGCTGGCTCTTGATACCGAGTTCCACTTCCCGAACAATCCGCAGGGCTACGCCGAGGCGGCGGGCTACCCGTGCTGCCTGGGATGGATGGGCGCCGACGAGGCCAACTGGGCGATCAACTATCTGGCGCAGATCTCGCTCCAGTACCACCTGCCGCGCAAAGTGCTGGTGATTCACCAGTGGAATAGCGCAGTGCTCCACGGCAAGGACAAGATCACGCTGAATCCGAATGTCTCGGTGGTCTTGCAGTCCGATGGCTTCGGCGATGTGGGCAACAAGCTGGGCGACTATCAGGTCTTCGTGCAGCAGGATCTGATCGAATATGGCGGCTACAAGCTGTTCTTCCCCTATCCCGGCGACACACAATACGACATCCCGTTCCAGACGCCTCAAGATGTGATGAAGCTGTTCCCGCAGCCGATCTTTGTATCGTACCAGTGAAAGCGCACGCCACGCCGATGATGCCTCTGCTCACCCGCGCGACCACGCGCCGATACGCCCGCCTGCGCGGGCAGAGCTTCGCGCTGCTCGCGGCGCTGCTGGCTGTTAACTGGCTCTCAGCGTGCAGCCTTGGCGGGCCGCAGCAACAGACGGTGACGCTGGTGTCGATCTTCCCCACGACGGGCGCCAGCGGAGCGGTGGGGCAGTCGATGGCGCGGGCAGTCGATCTGGCGGTCAAGCAAAATGCGGCGCTGAGCGGCAGCTACACGCTGACGTCGACGCATGTGGATGAGTCGAGCGTGGCGGTGGGGCCAGAGGCAGCGCAAGCGCTGGCCAATGCGCAGGTGATGGGCGTGGTGGGGCCGCTCAGCAGCGATACAGTGGTGGCGACGCTGCCCGCGCTGGCGCAGGCGGGGGTGGCGACCATCAGCCCGATGGCGACGCTGCCCGGCCTCACACAAGCCGACCATGCCACGGCAGAGGGGCTGAAATTCAGCCAACTGCATCCGCAGGGCAAGCCGATCAACTTCTTCCGGCTGACGGCGGACGACAACGCCATCGGGAGCGCCGCCGCCGATCTGGCGCTCGCCGCGTCCTCGGCGCATGGCCTGAGCTCGCACGCCGTCTTCGTGGTCGATGACGGCACGGCCTCGGGCAAGGCGCAGAGCGCCGCGTTCCAGACGGAG
>DATAED010000339.1:0-2638 GCA_036258195.1 Ktedonobacterales bacterium | reverse complement strand
AGATGATCGCCTCGGCAGCGGGCGAGACGTGGTAGAGGCCAAGTCGCAGGGTGAGGCCAGGCACGGTCGAGAGGGCGGCAATCGCGACGCCCAGCCATTTGCGCATGTTGACCATATTCGCCCCTCCGCCGGGGTTCATTCGTGACACCTTGAGCAGTCAGTGTACAACAGCGCTCAAAGCGTCGAGGCGGGGTCGATGTCGATTGCCCAGCCGTGAGGCAGGTCTTCATGCGCCAGCGCGTGCAGCAGCGGGCGTAGCTCCGGCCCGCGGATAATCACCTGCCAGCGATAGGAGCCGCGCAGCCGTTCCAGAAATGCGGGCGCTGGGCCGACAATATCCGACTGCGGCAGGTCAAGTTCGCGTATCAGGGTCTCCAGACGGCCAGCGAGCGCTGTCGCCTCGACCTGAGCGGTGTAGCGGTCGCGGTGGGTGAAGGTGCATTTCATGAAGCGGCGGAAGGGTGGATAGCCGTAGCGCTGGCGGGCGGCCACTTCGGCGCCGACAAATTCGGCGTAGTCGTGGCGGGCGGCGGACTGGATGCAGAAATGGTCGGGGTTGAATGTCTGGATCAGCGCGCGCCCCGCCTGCGCGCCTCGTCCGGCGCGGCCCGCCACCTGCGTTAGCAACTGGAAGGTGCGCTCGGAGGCGCGGAAGTCTGGCAGGAAGAGCGCGATATCGGCGGAGACGACCCCCACCAGCGTCACCGCCGGGAGGTCCAGCCCTTTGGCGATCATCTGTGTGCCGACCAGCACATCGGCGCGGCGCTCGGAGAAGGCGCGCAGCAACTCTTCGTGGGTCTGGCGCGTTTTGGCGGTGTCGCGATCCCAACGCAAGACCCGCGCCGCCGGGAATCGTCGCTTGACGGCGCTCTCGACGCGCTCGGTCCCCAACCCGAAGAAGCGGATGCTGGTGCTATGGCAGATCGGGCAGACGTGCGGCACACTGGCTTTGCGCCCGCAATAGTGGCAGATGACGGCGCGCTCGCTGGCGTGGAGCGTCATCGAGATGTCGCAGTGGGTGCAGCGGACGACATAGCCACACTCCCGGCAGACGATCATGCTGGCCATACCGCGCCGGTTGAGGAAGAGAATCGCCTGCTCGCCGCGTTCGAGCGTTTCGTGCAGCGCCGTCACCAGTGGATTGCTGAGGATGCTGGTGTTGCCCTCGCGTAGCGCGGCGCGCAGATCGACCAGCGTGACGGGCGGGAGCCCCATCGGCGGCGCGTCCGCTTCCCCAGCGGGGGCGCGCTCGTGTAGCTCCACCAGCGTATACTCGCCCGCTTGCGCCCGCCAGTATGACTCGACCGAGGGTGTGGCGCTGCCCAGCACGACGGTTGCTCCGGCCAGCGCGCCCAGGCGGATGGCGACATCGCGTGCGTGGTAGGTTGGGCGACGATCCTGCTTGTAAGCGCCTTCGTGCTCTTCATCCACCACGATCAGCCCCAGCCGCTCTATCGGCGCAAAGAGCGCGGAACGCGAGCCAAGCACCACGTCTACCTCGCCTGCGTGGATGCGCCGCCATTCATCCAGGCGCTCGGCGTCGCTCAGACCGCTATGCAGCAGCGCGACCCGGTCGGGGAAACGCCCAGCGTAGCGCTCCATTGCCTGGGGCGTGAGCGCAATTTCGGGGACGAGCACGATGCCGCGTTCCCCGCGCACCAGCGTCTCGGCCAGCGCCTGCAAATAGATCTCGGTCTTGCCGCTGCCGGTGATGCCATGGAGCAGAAAGACATGGCTTGCGTCCGGTGCGCGTTTCGCGGTGATGGTGGCCAGCGCGTGTGCCTGCGCCAGTGTCAGTGCGAGCGGCGCGGTCTTGGCGATAGCGCGCCCCGCCAGAGGGTCATGGCGCACCGTCACCTCGTCGATTGCGATCAACCCAGCCGCCTGTAACTCGCGGAGTGCGGTGCTAGTGGCCCTGGTCAGCCGTTGCAGTTCTTCCAGGCGCCAGGGCGTTTCCAGGCCGGGCCGCGAGAGGACATCGAGGACGGCAAGCTGACGCAGCAGTCGTTCGCCTTCCCGCTCCTCACCGCGTGAGCGTCGCTGGGTGGTTTTTTCGCGGTGGAGTTGTGCGCCTGCGCGTACGTCCAGGGCAGCGCGGGCGGTTTGCTGCCATGCGGCAAGTTGCGCCGATGTTCCAGCTATGCGAACGAGCCGCTCGCGCCGCTTCTCGCGCTGACCGGCGGGAATTTCTGTCACCAGTGAGGCATAACCGGACGCTACCAGTGTGGAGACGGCGGCGCGCGCACGCTGCGGCCCCAGCGCCTCGCGTATCTGTGTCCGGTCGAGCCACCCGCGCTCGTGCAGCAGTCCCAGCATCATCGCGGCATCTGACGCCAGGCTCGGCATGTCAGTGGGCGCTGGTTCGACAGGCAGCAATACCTCGCGCATGCTGCTCAACAGGCCCGGTGGCAGCATCAGGCGCGCGGCGTCGGCCAACGGTGTGGCGTAGTAGTCGGCGATCCACTCGGCCAGCGCATGATGCGCCTCGGAGATAATTGGTTCAGGTAGGAGCATGTGCGAGATCGACCGCAGACGTGCGTGGTCCTGCCTGGGAGATTCCGTTTCGGACTCGGTCAGTTCGTCGCTGGCGTCGAGCGCCCAGACGATCCCGGCGGTGATGCGCTCGCCAAACGGGATG
>DATAED010000338.1:0-7309 GCA_036258195.1 Ktedonobacterales bacterium | reverse complement strand
ATGCCCTGGAAAAGCCGCGCGGCATCTGGTACGACCACTCATACAACGGCATGTGAGCGTAGCGCGTTCTATCCTGTGGCGCTAGAGTCGCGAAGGCTCTAGCGCCACAATCCACTCATTCCCTCCACGTCAGGCGCCTTCTTCCTCTTCACTGTCGTCTGCCTTAACACACATTTAACACAGCGTTAAATGCGGGTTAACACGGCTGCCGTACAGTCTCATTGGGACGGCGGGCAAGCGATTCCAGACGAGCTCGCCAGCCTTCCATCCAGTGAGTTGATCGTCTTCCCAAGCGTGAAGATGCCATATGCGCTTCCGTAGCGCACGGAGGGAACGAGTCATGTCAGATCGCTCTTCAGCGATCCGCACCTTTGGCCTCAAGGCGGCGCTCGGCGCCGTAGTCGCATCCAGCCTGGTGGTCGCCGCCTGCACGCCACCCGCCAATAGCAGCACGGGCGGCGGCAGCGCCAACGCCTCGCTCCAGGCCTGCAAGGTCAGGTCGGCTGACCTGACGCCCTCGACCAGCGCCACCGGAACAGCGCCCAAAGTCGCGGGGCTCGCGGGCCAGAAGATCGCAGCCGATGGCTCCTCGGCGCTGCAGCCGCTCGTCCGGCAGGCCGCCGCTGAGTTCGACCAGACCAACGGCACGCAGTCTACCATCAATGCCGGTGGCAGCGGCCAGGGACTCAAAGATGTGGCCGCCGGAGCCGTGCAGATCGGCATGTCCGATGTCTTCGCCGACGCCAAGCTCCCCGCCAGCGCCGCCGCCGAGTTGACCGACCATCAGGTCGCCGCCGTCGTCTTCGCACTGGTCGTCAACCCTGATCTGAATGGCAAGGTCAACAATCTGACCACCGCCGAGATCAAAGGCATCTACACTGGCCAGTACACCAACTGGAGCGAGCTGGGCGGCCCGAGCGAGGCCATCACCGTCATCAATCGCCCGACGACCTCTGGCACTCGCGCCACCTTCGATAAATTCGTCCTCGGCGGCGCTCAAGAGCAGGGCGGCTCGACCTTGACGCAAGACAACACCGGCGCGGTGGCACAGGCCATCACCCAGACGCGCGGCTCCATCGGCTACGTGTCCACCGGCTTCGCGGCTTCGAGCCAGTACGCCAGCCAGGTCACGCCGCTCTGCATCGATGGCGCCAAGCCAATCGCCTCGGATGTCAATAGCGGCAAGTATCAGTTCTGGAATGTCGAGCACGCCTACACCAAAGGCCCCGCGACGGGCGCGGCCAAGGCGCTGCTCCAGTACATCGAGAGCCCTGCCGTGCAGAAGAACGATCTGCTGGCGCTCAGCTACCTGCCGGTCTCCGAGGTATCGCCCTCGGCGCTGGCAACCCATGTGCCGGGCACAGAGCCAAAAGCGGAGAGCTTCTACGGAAACTAATCACACGCGAGCGCGCGCGGCTGGGCGTCAGGGACGACGCCTTGCCCGCGCGCAGCGACCCGCGACGAGCGCGTATACTGACAGCAAAGAGCCAGGGTGTGGCATGTGGGCGGCGCATGCTACGCCTCTCGCTGTGAGAAGGGCTGCCATGCTGCGCATGCCTGAATATCGGTGGGGTGAAGGTGTCGTGATGATGTACTCGCAGCGAACGCCAGCCGTCGCGCTGGCGGGGAAATGAGGCGCGGATGCGTTGGCGAGAACGAACCAGCAGAATCGTGTTCGCGAGCTGCGCCGGCCTGGTCGTCGTGATCATGGCCAGCATCATCATCTTCGTTGGGCTGAACGCCTTCCAGACCTTCACTGTCTACCACGCCAATCCCTTCGCCTTCTACTTCACCTCCGGCTGGTCGCCCGATAGTGGGCAGGTCGGCTCGCTCGTGCTGATCGTCGGCAGCGTGGTCGCCACCCTGCTCGCCGTGCTGCTGGGCGCGCCGATCAGTGTGGGCATCGCGCTTTTCGTCACCGAGGTCGCGCCGCGCTGGGCGCGCCAGTTCATGCAGCCCGTCATCGAGCTGCTGACTGGCATCCCATCGATCATCTATGGCTTCCTGGGGCTGGTGATCGTCGTGCCGCTGATCGCCAAAGCCTACAACAGCTTCATGGGCGGCTACTTCAATACCGGATTCGGCATGGTCGCCGCCGCCATCGTGCTGACGGTCATGATTCTGCCGACCATTACCACCATCGCCATCGACACGCTCTCCACTCTGCCCGTCGGCCTGCGCGAGGCCAGCCTGGCGCTCGGCGCGACTCGCTGGCAGACGATCCGCCGCACGCTGCTGCCCGCTGGCTCGTCGGGCATCCTGACGGGCGTAGTGCTGGGGATGGGCCGCGCGATTGGCGAGACGCTGGCAGTCTCCTACGTCATCGGCTCGAACGCCAACAGCTTCCCCATCAAGCTCACCAGCGCCTATCCCTACGTCAACTTCGCGCCGACCAGCACCATCACCGTGCAACTACTCTTCGACTTCGCCGAGGCGCGCAACCCATCGCTCAACTACAGCGCCATCTGGACACTCGCCTTCACCCTGCTGGTGATCTCGTCGCTGCTGGTCGCCGCCAGCCGCTGGATCGCCTCGCGCAGCGTCTACAACACCAACGCCAACGCCCGCCGCACGAATGGACCACCCGGATGGTGGTCGCGCGTCGTCGCGCCACAGTTGGCGCCGCTGCTGGAGCGCATCCCGGCGCCCCTGGCAGAGCGTCTGCCGCTGAGAAGGGCTGACTCATGAGCGTCATCGCCGAGCGCTCCGGCGCGCAGTCGTCGGGCGGGGTCAAGCGCCGCGCCAGCCTGCGCGCGCAGGCCCGCTTCTGGGATCGCGTCGTGACGGGCATCCTCTGGGGGGTGGCCAGCGGTGTCGTGCTGCTGCTGGCGTTCATCATCATCTACCTGCTCGCCAAGGGGCTGAATGTCCTCTCGTGGAACTTCATCACGCAGGCGAATGTACTAGCGACCTATGATGGCCCGGAGGTGTTCAACACCTTCTACATCATCATTCTGGCGCTGCTCATCTGCATCCCGTTCGCGTTGTGCGCTGCGATCTATCTGGTCGAGTACGCGCGCCAGAGCCGCTACACCACGCTGGTGCGCTTCGCCACAGAGACGCTGGCTGGCGTGCCGTCCATCATCCTGGGCCTGTTCGGCTTCCTGATCTTTGTGACGAACTTTGGCCAGGGGACACGACTGGGCTACTCGCGGCTGGCGGGCGCGCTGACGCTGGTCATCCTGAACCTGCCCGTGCTGCTGAGCGTCTTTGAGGATGCCCTGCGCAAAGTGCCGAATGAGCTGCGCGAGGCCAGCGAGGCGCTGGGCGCCAACAAGCTCCAGACGGTCGGGCGGGTGCTGATCCCCACCGCATTCCCGTCGCTCATCACGGGCGTCATCCTGACGGCGGGCAAGATGATCGGCGAGACGGCGGCGCTGATCTACACCGCAGGCGGCAGTAGCTCGGTCAACGGCTGGTTCTCGCTCAATCCGCTGACCTCTGGCGATACGCTGACCATCAAGCTCTACACGCTACAGGCCGAGGGCATCACGCCGAATGCCGCGCACGTGGCGGCAGGCACAGCCACGCTGCTGATCGTGCTGCTGCTGGCCTTCAATCTGGGGCTGCGCTTCGCCGCTAACTACATCAACAAACGCATCACAGGCACAGGCCACACACGCTAGCAGGGTCAGCGCGCGAGCGCAGGCATGCGCGGGAGAAAGCACAGCATGATGACGAGTCCGTCCAGTTCGTCCAGTTCGTCCAGTCCATCGAATCCATCCGGCGCCACCAGCGGGGAGCGCGAGCGCGCCATCCTCGGTACAGATAAAGGCATCAACGCGCAGCATCTGGTGAAGGTCGACGCGCCCATCAAGATACGCACGGTCGATCTCAATGTCTACTATGGCGCGGCGCACGCGCTCAAGCACATCAACCTGGAGATGGCCGACCGCCAGGTGACGGCGCTGATGGGGCCATCGGGCTGTGGCAAATCCACCTTCCTGCGCTCGCTCAACCGCATGCACGACCTGACCCCCATCGCCCGCGTCACCGGCTCGATCCTCTTCGATGGCGAGGATGTCCTCTCGCCCTCGATAGATGTCGTGCATCTGCGCCAGCGGGTTGGCATGGTCTTCCAGCGGCCCAATCCCTTCCCACAGTCCATCTTCGAGAACGTGGCCTATGGGCTGCGGGTGCAGGGCGGCGTGACCCAGACGGAGATCAAAGAACGGGTGGAGCGCAGCCTGCGCAGCGCGGCCATCTGGGATGAAGTAAAAGACCGCCTCGGCCACAGCGCGCTGGGGCTTTCTGGTGGCCAGCAGCAGCGGCTCTGCATCGCGCGGGCGCTGGCGGTCGAGCCAGAGATCATCCTGATGGACGAGCCTTGCTCCGCGCTGGACCCCATCGCCACGCTCAAGATCGAGGAGCTGATCGAGCAACTCAAGCGGCGCTACACCATCGTCATCGTGACGCACAATCTGCAACAGGCGGCGCGCGTCAGCCAGTATACCGGCTTCTTCCTGAGCGGCGACCTGATCGAGTTTAATGTGACAGCGCAGATCTTCTCGCGCCCACAAGATCAGCGCACCGAGGATTTCATCACGGGCCGCTTTGGTTAGCGCGCTCACGGCAGCAGCATCGCGGTCATCGCCGCACGTCCGTCCCTGCCAATCCCTGAAAGCGAGTCGAGACACATGGCCCGGAAGGCATTTCACCAGGAGCTGCGCGAGATCGAGGAGTCGGTCATTCAGATGGCCTCGCTGGTCGAGTCCGAGATTGCGCAGACCATGCAGGCGCTCAGCCACCGTGATACCGTGCTGGCGCAGGATGTCATCACCAAGGATGGCGAGGTCAACGAGCTGCAACGCAGTATTCGCAGCCACTGCATCGCGCTGATGGCGCTGCAAGCGCCGGTGGCGCGCGATCTGCGCGAGCTGGTCACGGTGCAGCTCGTCATCAATGAGCTGGAGCGCATGGGCGACCATGCCGTCAGCATCTCAAAGCAATCCATGCGGCTGGTCGAGTTCGAGCCGCTCAGCCAGGTGAATGATCTGGTGGAGATGGCCAAGATCGTGCGGGAGCAGGTGCGCGATTGCATTCAGGCGTTTGTGGATGTCAATGTGCAGTTGGCTCGCGATGTCTGCGCCAAAGATGACGCGGTCGATCACTACTACCGCGACATTCTCAGCCAGATCATCCATCTGATGTCCAGCGAGCCGTCGAAGGTGGCCCCCGCCACCAGCCTGCTCTTCGTCGCGCACGATCTGGAGCGCATCGGCGACCGCGTGACGAACATCGGCGAAGATGTGCTCTATATGGTCACTGGCGAGATCGAAGAGCTGAACTGAGCGGCCCTGGCCGGAGACTGCGACCGTGGAACAGCGCCCCATCCTGGTGGTGGAAGATGACGACGACCTGCGCGAGACGCTCGCCTACAACCTGCGCGCCGAGGGGTACGAGACCCTGCTGGCCGCCGATGGCGTAGCGGCGCTGGAGCTTGCTCGTCGCCAGCCTGTCGCGCTGGTGATCCTCGACGTGATGTTGCCCCGGCTCGACGGCCTCGACGTGCTGCGCCAGTTGCGCGCCCGCCCGGAGACCGCCGCCATCCCGGTGCTGATGCTGACAGCGCGCGCCGAGGAGAGCGATATCGTCGTGGGGCTGGAGCTGGGCGCCGACGACTACGTGGCCAAGCCCTTCTCCTGGAATGAGGTGCGCGCGCGGCTGCGAGCGCTGCTGCGGCGTGGCGGCCAGCGCGTCGTCAGTGGCGACGAGGCCAGCAGCGATCTGGCGCAGAGCGAGCCGCTCACCATCGGCGCCCTGCGCATCGACGAAGATCGCCGCGAGGTGCGCAAGGGCGACCAGCTCATCGAGCTGCCGCCGCGCCTCTTTGACCTGCTGCTCTATCTGGCTCGCCACCCCGGCACAGTGCTGACACGCGGGCGCCTGCTCGAACACGTCTGGGGCTACGATTACGCCGGCGACACGCGCACGGTGGATGTGCATGTGCGCTGGCTGCGCGAGAAGATCGAGGACGACCCCGCCAACCCGCAACTGGTGCAGACCGTGCGCGGCGTCGGCTACCGCCTCAAAGGCTGACCTGCCGAAGTTTCTCCCCGCCCTGCGGGCGAGTAGGGTAAGATCGCAGTGCCAACCGGAAAGCATTTGCCTATTCAGGTAGCGTAGCCCTACGCTTGCCGTCCAGACTGAATTGGAACATGTTGACGCCGTCGTAGTGCGATGACAAGGGCGAACACCGCTGTGATCAATCCTGCTACCACGCCAGGCATAAAGATGTTTGCCGCATTGAGGATGGGCATAGCGTCCACATAAGATGGAGACGTCCCGCCCACTGCGACGAAGAGATTGGAGAAGGCCAGCAGGAAATATGCAACGATCCCTAGCGCTGCGGCTACGATCACCAGCAGCCCCCAGCGACGTTCAGACGCGCCACTGGGGCGCGTCTGACGCCAGGCAAAGACACAGACCAGCACTGCGGCGAGCGCCGCTAGCCCAACCGTGGAGGCGAAAGTCAGAGCATCTACGCTGCTGACCTTGGGGCCGAAAACGACGTGGGAACCAGATGGCCCGACAATCGTATACGGGTAGGAGATCCAAAGGCTCTCTTTCACAAGATGCTGCATGAGCGTGAAGGACAGCGCTCCGATACCGAGTAATCCCGTCAGAGCGCCTAGTCCCCGCTCTAGCCAAGACAGGGGTAGCATCGAGAACCTCCTCACCGAATGTGCGGAACACATCCAACTAACACGCTACTTGTACCAGGGGTACTCGCGAACAGCGGGCTGCTCTCGACTTCACAATCTGAGAGGAACGCTGCAGCAACCGACCGATTATTTGCCTCGTCCCTCAAATTTTGGGTTGGCATGTTGTAAATATGGCATGCGCGTACAACATGCCAACAGCTATCGCTCCACGTTTGGCGCGATTTAGCTCATGATGGCCTCTGACGCTAACGGTGGATTCAACCGCCGTAGTTTAGCCAGTTGATTGGGCTATCATCGCCAGGAGGGTCGCTCGGGTCGTTCACGAGTGCGGCAGGTGTTGCTAGCTCCAGGGTACAATTGGTACAGTTGTACATCTTAAAGAAGTCGTGCCATACATGAGGGAACCCCCAGTACCCCGCCTTCACGGGTCCGTTGGTGTAGTCCTCAGTAATGCCAACTCCTTTGAAGGTAGCGCTTGCCCAGCGCGCAAGTACACTGCCTACTTGAGTATAAGGGAATCCTTGCGCTCGTTCCATAACCGCTTCCGCAGTCTGATTGCTGGCGTTGGGCCCATGACACCATGAGTGGAACTCCTGAGTGTCGATGTCTCCGATCTCAACGCAGTCGCCGCTATCCACGCGCAC
>DATAED010000337.1:0-1888 GCA_036258195.1 Ktedonobacterales bacterium | reverse complement strand
AGTTCCTGAACGCTACGCTCTTCTACCTCTTCTTCCACGCCAGACGCCCGCCCGAGGAGCGCGCCGCCGAGCCACCACCGCTGGATGAGCCAGACGACACGCCCATCGCCCCTGCGCCACTGCGCGACGACGCTCCGCCTGAGCCTGCGGACGACGCAGCGCCGCAGTCCTCTCTCGGCGCTCGCTAAACCGCGCCGAGCGCGAGAGGCGCCTACACGCGCTGTCCGTAGGCGATGAAGAACGGGGTCACGCAGCGGTTGTCGGGCTGCGCCAGATCGAGCTGCATGTTCTCCAGCGTCAGATCCCATGCCGATTGTGAGCAGATGCCCTGTGCCACGGCCACGCCGCCAAAGCCCTTGCACACAGAAACGAAGTCGGTCGCTACCATGCGACCCAGTCGTCCGCCATACGCGCCCGTCGGCAGGTCGATGCGGCGGCTGGCCTGATTGCGCAGCGGCGTCGAGTTCATCGCCTCGGCGAGGCGGCCGCCATCATTGAGATCGACACCGCGCTTCAGGCTGAGCTGGCGAATCCACTCCATCAACTGCTCGACATGAGGCCCACCGTTGGCCAGGCCGATGGAGTCTACCAGCTCGACCCAGCCGCCGGGGCGCGTCACGCGCATCAGCTCTGACGCCACCCACGACCAGCGGCCATGCGGGATCGCCGTGAAGAGCAGGCGCTGATGCACGAAGTCGAAGGACTTCTCGCCAAAAGGCAGCCCCTCGAAGAGGTTGCCCGCGACGAAGGTGTAGTTGGGCGGGCGCACGTCGGCATCCGGGCGACGCTCGGCACGCTCATCCACGGCGGGCGGCTTCACATCCAGACCGATGACATTGGCGTCGGGGAAGGTCTGCGCCATCTCCATCGCCCAGCGCCCTGTGCCCGTTCCCACATCCAGAATGCTGGCTGGCCGCCCAATGGGAGCGGCGAAGTTGCCCTGGAACGCGAATCGCAGCATATAGTGCTGGAAGTCGAGGCGATTGACCTCTTCTCCATCGGCTGGCAGCGTATACGGCAGCCCCACGACCCGCTCGCGACCCGCCACAACGTTCGTCACGGCGTTGAGGTTGATGGCGCCCCGTTGAGCGGAGTACTTCGGCTTGCTACGGAACCAGCCAAACCAGCGCATCGACTATCGTCCCTTTCCCTGTCTTCGCCTGAACTGCGTACGCGCCGCCAAATAGGGCGCAGTGCGACATGCTATAAGTTGCAGCATACTCGCCGTGTCAAGCGCGGCGGGCGGCGTCTGCGCCGAGCGATGATCCATCCGGGCAGGCAGACAACAGCGGGGGCGGGTTGCGCGTAGCATGGTTGGCGTCATGTAGCGCGGGAACGCGATTCGGCGGGCTTGCCCGAATCAGCGTGTATGCCTATACTGACGCCATACGCTGCCGTGCGCTGTAACGCACTGTCCCGGTGATGACAATTTGGCATGCGAACAGCGTATATGGCGGGCAGGATGGGAGCGAGCGCGGTAGACGCGCGCCTGAAAAGTGAGCAGTGGCATGGCAGTGTCTGATAACACAACCCCTTCACCCGAACAGCCAACAACTCCCGGCGCGGCCAGTGTTACGACAGGCGAACGCAAGCGCGGGACGGGCGCTCTGGGGCGCCGCGCGCTGGTGGGCGTGGCGGCGGTGAGCGTCTGCGCGGCGGGCGTGGCGCTCACCCCCACGGCGGAGCGCATCGCCCAGCAGATCGGCCAGCAAGCGGTAGAAGACGCCTACGCCGCCGGCATCGCCGCTGGCCGCCAGGCGTTGCTGAGCGAGCTGGCGCAGCTCGAAGGCGTGCCGCTCGACGCCGCCATCCAGGTGGCCGAGCTGACCCGGCTGGCGGTGCTCTACATCGTGCGTCCGGTCGCGCAGCTCTTCGCCACGGTCGCGGG
>DATAED010000336.1:0-11017 GCA_036258195.1 Ktedonobacterales bacterium | reverse complement strand
AGGGAGAGGGAGCCGGAGGGCCGCCACGTGAGGCACGCCTGGCCAGAATTCCCCCTCCCTCGGAGGGGAGGGGGTCAGGGGGAGAGGTTCCGCCAGCAAGCTCCCAACAGGGGTGAGGGCGCGTCCTATCGCAACTGCGGGCGGCTGCCGGGGCCAGGCGCGTCACCACCCATACCCGAGGCGGAGATCAGCATCGCCACACCCAGGATGAAGAAGATGGCGCTGAAGAGGCCCAGCGCAATCGCTCCGATGATCCGGCCAGTGCCAGGGCCAGTGCTCCCCGTGTCGTTGCCCGTGCCGGCGGTCGCCGAGGCCGATGGCGAGGCAGACGGCGAGGGGGACGGCGCAACGGTGGGCGTTGGAGCCAGCGTCACCTTCGCCGACTGGCTGCCCACCAGCGTTGGTAGCACGTTGCTAGTGCCATCGGTCGAGGTGGCGTTGAGGTAGAGCGGGCCTGTGCGGTCGCTGGGCAACTGCACGATGACATCGAACGAGCCGTTGTGGCTGGAGACGTTGTTGCCCTTCACAATCTGCAGCGGCGGCGTGCTATCGGTGGCGGGCGAGATCTGTACAGGCGTCACGATAATCTGAATCGCCGTGCCACCAGGAGTGAAGTTCTGGCCTTTGACCTCGATGAAGCCACCGGCGTAGAACGTGCCGTCGGGCGGGTTGGGCGTCGTCGGGGTCGGCGTGCCGGGGCCAGGCGGTGTGGCGTTGGGGTCACTCACCTGCGTCGCCGAGATGGCGGGCGGGTTCGCGGAATCGACCCGGAAATACGAGTTCGTGGCGCCAATCGCGTTAGCGGTCGCATCCTGCGCGCAGATATAGTACGCGCCGCCAACATCATTGGCGATCTGCGGCCATGCGAATGTGGACGAGAACGTGCCATCAGCGGCGACCGTGGTGCTCAGGTTCAGCGACTGGAAGCTCGCCGTCGTGCAGCCAGCGCTGCGCGAGGCGATGCCGATCTGGAGCGTATCGCCCGCCGTGGCCTGCCCCTGCACCACCAGATTCGCTCCGACTGGCCCCTCCGCAAAGCCGCTGTTGGGCGCAGGCTGGGTGATGTCGAGTGAGATGGAGCTGGGATCACCTTTCACGAGGGGAGCGGCCTGCGCGCCTGGCGTCAGCGCGCCCAGGAGCAGCGCCAGCGCGCCAACCATCGCCAGAGCTGTGAGCGCACGTCTGAGCCTCGCGCCCCCAGCGAGCGGAACAATCATTTCGCCTCCCCATACGCATGTATGCGCTCATGATTGCGATCCCGCCAGGCGCGCCGCGCCCGGAAAGGGAGTTGGATGGCCCTTCCGGGCCGTGATACACCTGCGATGAATGGATGAAATGCGCGCTGCGCCTGTGCGCCGCCGCGAGTGATCTGGAGATGTGCGGCGGCAAGAGCACGGTGAAGCGCGCGCGACAGAGCCAGTATAGCACGGCGCGCCAGCCACGCAAGCCGCGCTGCCTCCTCAGGCTATACGGCTCAGACGCCCGCATGATACAGTTTGTTCCAGTGTTTCCCATCCGCGATGCGCCCTGCGACCGCCAGAAGACGACCGAGAACGACCGAGAACGACCGAGAACGACCGAGAACGCTGAGAACGACCGAGGACGCCAAGCATGCCACAAGCGCCTGATTCATCCAATCCACCAGCCGCAGACGAGCCATCGGGCGAGCAGCCTGAGGAGCAGCCTGCGACGAAGCTGGACGCCAAGGCGGTGCGCGAGCAGCAGAAGCGCGCCCGCCAGGCCATCGCCGCCGCCACGCCGCAGACGCCCGCCGTCACGCAGGCGCCGCTGGCGCTGGAGGCGCAGGGGAACGCGCTGGAGCCACATCAACTGCGCGGCGTCATCGAGAGCCTGCTCTTCGTCGCGGGGCGCCCGCTGGAGATGAGCGAGCTGCGGCGGCTGACGGGGGCCGATGAGGCGCGGGTGCGCGCTGCCATCGCCGAGCTGGCCCGCGAGCTGGATCGCGCGGGGCGGGGCGTGCGCGTGCAGTCGATGGGCGCCAGCGCGCAGATGGTCTCCGCGCCAGAGCATGCGCGCTTCGTCGCCGCGCTGCTGGGTCTGCCCACGCAGGTGCGCCTGACCACCGCCGCGCTCGAAACGCTCTCCGTGATCGCCTATCGCCAGCCCATCACCCGCGGGCAGATCGAGGCGATTCGCGGGGTGAATAGCGACCGCGCACTGGCGAGCCTGCTGCAGCATGGGCTGGCGCAGGAGGTTGGGCGCGCGGCGACGGTGGGGCGTCCGGTGCTCTTTGGTGTCACGCCAGAGTTCTTGCAGCAGTTTGGCCTCACCAGCCTCGACGCGCTGCCCACCCCAGATTTGCCGCGCGCCGAGATGGCCGAGGCGCTGCGCGAGCGCGCCGCCCAGAGCATCCGCGATGCCGTCAACGCCGGAGACGCCGAAGAGGCTCGCGAGCTGGAGCGCCAGCGCGCCGCACGCTCTGGCCCACTCATCCACGACAGCGAGTCATGAGACGCCATATCAAGCGGTAGCAGGCCATCGAGCGCGGGTGAAGCAGTTCAAGCAATGGAAAGTGAGCAGGTCGTGCATATTGGTCGGCATATGCCTACATCGCCGCGTCCCAGCGAGGCGCTGCGGCTGACCCAGCAGATCGGCGGCGATGCGGTGCAAATCTTCGTCTCGAATCCGCGCGGATGGCGACCCTCAGCGCCGCGCCCCAGGGATGAGGACGACTTCCGCACGCTGCGAACGGAGCTGGGGCGCTGGCCGGTGGTGGTGCACGCGGCCTACCTCATCAACCTGGCCTCGCCCAAAGACGAATTCTTCACGAAATCGGTGGAGCTGCTGCGGTTCACGCTGGAGCGCGCGGCCCGCTACGACGCCAGCGCAGTCGTCTTCCACATCGGCAGCCACACCGGCTCTGGCGAGGAGGCCGGACTGCGCCGCCTGGCCGAGGGGCTCGACCGCGCGCTGGATGGCGCGCCCGCCAGCGTGCGGCTGCTGCTGGAGAACGACACGGGCGGCGGCGGCAAGCTAGGCGCGCGCTTCGAGACCATCGCCACGCTTTTGGACGCCCTGCCTCAGCACAGCGCACAGCTCGGCGTCTGCCTCGACACCTGCCATCTGTGGGGCGCTGGATTTGACATCGGCACGGCGGAGGGCGTGGCGGAGACGCTGGCCCAGGCCGACGCCGCCTTTGGCCTGAAGCGTGTCCACGTCGTCCACCTCAACGACTCGCATGGCGCGCTGGCCAGCCACCGCGATCACCACGCGCGCCTGGGCGAAGGGACGATTCCGCTGGAGGGGTTGGCAGCGTTTCTGCGCACGCCACAATTGGCGCACACGACGACCATACTGGAGACGCCGTTCACGCTGGTCGAAGACCCATCCGGCAAACCCGTCAGCGGCGATGCGGATGACCCACCGGAGCGCACGAATTCGGAAGTGGCGATGGATGAGTCAGCGCGGCCCGCGCGGGTGGACTGGGACGCCGAGCGGCGACGGCTCTTCCGGGCGTGCGAGCTGGCTGGCCTCGACTGACGCCGACCTGACGCCTGAGCCACCAACGCGCACCATCGGGAGCGCCGTTCGCATGCATCGTCCACAGGGGGCGCAGGGAGCGCGCCAGGACGGCCCAGCCTCCGCATGCCCTATAGCAAGGAGCGGCTCGATGCCCAAAGCCAACCAGCAAGCGACGCCCGAACCGCACGAGCAGTCGAGGTACGCCGCGCCGCCAGAGGAGCGTGTCATCTCGCAGCCCATCGCCCTCTACTATGCCTTTCTGGTCGGCGGCGGGCTGACGACGCTGGGCATTCTGGGTTTCATCCCACTCTTCACGCAGGGCGATGTGCTCTTCGACATCATGCGTGTCACGGTTGAGGGCAATATCATCCATCTGGTGACGGGGCTGGCTGGCCTGGGCGTGGCGTTTCTGGGCAGGCGCCGCTGGGCCACGATCTACTGCGCCATCATCGGCACGATCTACGTCGTGCTGTTCTCGAATGGCAACGTCGTCTATGGCAATCTGGTCGGCACATTTGGCCCTCATGAGACACTCGCCCGCGTCCAGTGGATCACCTACAACGGGCTGCACGCCGCGCTGATGCTGGCGAGCTGGCTGGTCGCGGCGCTCTCGGCCATGCAGAAGGGCGACCGCGCCACGCGCGCCTACCGACGCGAGCGTCCGTGGTTCTGGCAGGCGCGGTCGCCCACCCACGAGACGGCGCCGCAGCCGACGGAATCCGACGCCAGCGGCCACGCCAGCGGCCAGGCGGGCGGCCAGGCGGAGAATGCCAGCGAGCAGCGCCCCAGCGCCACGTAGCGCCACATGACGCGCCACATGATTGCGCAGATCGCCGCTTGCAAAACGCGCAAGATGAGAGAAGCGGCGCCTCGCGGTGATACGCTATGCTGCTGCCTGTGACCGAGTGATGCGGCGCCGTGCATGGAGTGGCGCGGCCCTCGACCACGCTGCGACACGCATGCAATGGAGTGACATCATGATCAACGTACGTGGGGTTATCGCGGCTGAGCTGTTCGTTCAGGATCTGGCGGCCTGCGCGGCGTTCTATCGCGATACCCTCGGACTGGCAGTACAGGACAGCAACGCTGAGTCGTTCACCTTCAAGATTGGCGACACGTATTTCTTCATCATGACGACAAAGGCCGCCTCTGACCTCATCAGCGAGGGCCGGGTGGAGGTGAAGCTCGCTGGTGGCCCGCGCGGCATGCTGGCCGTGGAGGTCGAGGACGTCGACGCCGCCTACGAGGCGCTCACCGCGAAGGGCGTGACGTTCCTGCGCCCCCCGACCGATCAGCCGTGGGGCTTGCGCACCGCGCACTTCGTCGATCCCGAGGGCAATCCGTGGGAGATTCTTCAGGACATCAAGGAGCAGCCCGCAGCGGAGCAGGCGTAGGCGCAGGGCAGGCAACGAGAATCGAGAGGAATCCGCGGATGAAATTCGCTTATGAGGACGCCGAGCTTTTCTATGAAACGCATGGCGCGGGGCGGCCGCTGGTGCTGCTGCCCGGCCAGCCCAGCAACCACGTCAGCCTGGCGCGCTTCATCGAGCCGGTCTTTGCGCAGCGCGCAGGCTGGCAGCGTATCTATCTCGACCTGCCTGGCACGGGGCAATCCACTGGCGGCGAGCGGCTCGCCACTGTCGAGCAGACGCTCGATGCGCTGCTGGCGTTCATCGATGCGGTCATCCCGGGGCAGCGCTTCACGCTGGCGGGGCTGTCGTATGGCGGCTATCTGGCGCGGGGGATAATCCATCGCCGCGCCGCGTCGGTCGATGGACTGCTGCTCTGTGTCCCGCTGATCAAAGCGGATGAGACACAGGCGCAGCTCCCACCCCGCACGCCGATTGTCGAGAATCCCGCGCTGCTGGCCCAACTCCCGCCAAACCAGAAGGGCATCGCTGAGGCGCTGGTGGTGGCGCAGACGCCACCGGTGATCGCGGCGACGCGCCAGATGCTGACCGATGAGACCAGTATCGCCGACCACGCCTTCCTTGGGCGCATGGAGGCCGCTGGCGGCTTCTCGTTCGACGTGGACGCGCTGCCTGCGCCCTTCGAGGAGCCGACACTCATCCTGACGGGCCGCCAGGATAACGTCTGCGGCTACCGCGACGCCTGGGAGCTGCTGGCCAACTATCCCCGCGCGACCTTCGTCACGCTCGACCGCGCCGGACATCTGGCGACCTTCGAGCAGGAAGCGCTCTGCCACGCGCTCATCGGCGAGTGGCTGGATCGCGTGGAGGAGAAGGCTGCTGGCGATTGAAATCGACAGCGCGATATCGGACACGAAAACGCCCCCAGCTCCGGCTCTGTGCGAGCGAAAAGCTGGGGGCGCGGTATTCCACGGGGTCAGCGGAGGCTGCTGCGAGCGTTCCTCCGGCCCCTCCCCCGTCAGAGAGAGGCGAGACTGACCCTAGAGCGTGTACGTACCGCTGTGCGCGTCTTCGAGGTAGCGAGCCAGTAGCTTCGCCGCCGCATCCAGATCGGCCACGCTGATCATCTCATTGACCGTATGCACGTAGCGCGAGGGGATCGAGATGGTGATGGCCGCCGCGCCACCACGCGCCCGCTGCATCGCGCCAGCGTCGGTGCCACCGCGCGGCAGCACCTCCATCTGGTGGCGAATGGCGTGGCGCTCGGCCACCTCGCGCAGATGCCCAACCAATTTGAAGTTGGGAATGAAGCTGGAGTCAAAGACCTTGATGGCCACGCCCTCGCCCAGCCGCGTGACGGCCTCGGTGTCGGGCATGCCTGGCGTATCGACGGCCAGCGTGGTGTCGATGGCGATGGCGACATCGGGCTGGACGGCGAAGGCCGAGGTGGTCGCGCCGCGCAGCCCGACCTCCTCCTGCACGGTGGCCACGGCGATGACAGTGGCGCTGTGCTTGCCAAGCTGGCGCAGCGCCTCGATCATCGTGAAGACGCCGGTGCGGTCATCCATCGCCTTGCCGATGACATTCTCGCCGACCTGCTCGAAGGTGCGATCCATGGTGATGGAGTCGCCCAGGCTGACCAGCTCCTTCACGCGCTCGCCGGGCAGCCCCAGATCGACGTAGAATTCTTCGAGCTTGGGCGTGCCTGGTCGCTCGTCGCCCAGCAGATGAATCGGCTTGGTCGCGGGGGTCAGCACGCCACGCAGACGCTCGCCGCCGCGCGTATGCACGACGACGCGCTGCGCCACCAGCGTGCGCGGATCGAATCCGCCGAGCGGCTGGATGCGCACGAAGCCGCGCTCGTCGATGTAGCGCGCCATGAAGCCGATCTCATCCATATGCGCGGCCAGCATCACCTTGCGATCGCTGGAGCCGCGCTTGATGGCGATGACGTTGCCCAGCGCATCCACCGAGAGCTCGTCCACGAGCGGCTTGAGCTGCTCCACGACGATGGCGCGCACCTGCTCTTCGCGACCAGAGACGCCGGGCGTCTCGCTGAGTCGCCGGAGCAGGTCGAGATTGACGCCATGCATCGCGTCGGACTTCGCATGTTGCGCGTGATTGGCTTTATTCGCCGCTCGTGCGGATGTGGTCTTGACTGCCATGATGCGCTCACTCCTGAAGCCTGCAAACGTAAGCTTGTTGCTCTCTATGACGATGCGCGGTCTATCGCAGTGTGAACGAGCAAAGGGAGATCGTCGCTCCGAGGTATGATGAAATTATAACATGATCGCGCAATAGGACTGACGCGCATCTAACGCAAGAATCAACGCCGAGCTGCAGCCCCCACCCCTTCCACGCGCCCTCCCACTAGTTGTTACAGCCCTCTGGCTGGCGCGTCACCATAAAGTGAGGGGACGAGCAGCGCGTCTCAGGTACTGTATGGGGCGCGCTCCACGAGAAGGATGGCGTGCGCACGATGTGGCGTGAACTGTGGGCGCGAGTAGGCGCTCTGTGGCTCCGCGCAACGGCTGGCTCGGTCTGGCGGCAGCGGTTCTTCGCGGGTGGGGCCGCGCTGGGGCTGCTGCTGATTCTCTCCGGCGTCATGCTGGCGACGATGGCCCCCGCGAGCGCGCCCAAGCAGCGTGTCGACATCCAGGCGACCGCGACAGCGACTCCGCTGCCTACGGCCACCTCCACCGCGACGGCCACCCCGCGCCCGACCGCCACGCCCAAACCCAAGCCCGTGCCGAAGACGCCGCCGCCACCACCCGCGCCGCCGCCACCACCGCCCGTCACACCTACCCCTGCGGCGTCTGGGGGGTACACCGGTGGCCCCGTCACCAACGACAGCATCTTCTCCGATTTCTGCGGATCGCCGACGCCGACCGCAACCACCTCCGCGCCCACCGCGACCGATACGCCGCTCGCCGCCACCGCGACGCCGACCAGTTCGGGGACGGGAACCTCGACGGCGCTGGGGCACGCGGGGCTGGCCATGCCGCAGTCCTGCGTGACATGTCCCTTCATCTCGGGCTACAACTCCACGCAGTCGCAGATCGCGCAGGCGCTGGCCAACGCCGCCTCGTCCTACCATCTGCCCGTCAACCTGCTGAAAGCGGTGGCCTGGCAGGAGAGCCACTGGCACGAAGACGCCTATAGCTGCGACGGCGGCATCGGCCTGATGCAGATTCAATATTACGTCTATCCCTGGCTGAATGGCGTCTCGGTGGCGGATTGCAACATCTATCCAACCAGTGACGATCCGTATACGCTCCAGGGAAACGCTAACCTCGGGGCCAAACTGCTGAAGTACCTGAGCTGCTACTACAGCTATTGGGGCGGCTATGACTACGACGCCAACGGCAATCCCCATTCGCTGTCGAATCCCAGCAAGTACACGGTGGACTGGTATTACCTGTCTGCTGGCTTGTCATATCCTGATTCGAACAGTCCGAACAGCCTGTGTGCTGCCGTCTTCAACGCCAACGCCTACTATCCCACGCTGCCTTCCACCACCAGCGCGCCATGGAGCTGCCCGTACAGCGCAACGCCGGGCGACACGACGCTGCTCGACATCACGATCAGTGCCTATAACGAGGGCGCGGGCAATATCGCGAAGTACGGCATCAACAACCAGTGGTATATCGATGGGGTTGAGGGCTACATCGCGCAATTCAGCTCTGGCGCGCTGCCGTAGGTCGGCTCATTCGCGCGGGGCGGGCGGAACCTCTCCCCTTGACCCCCTCCCCTCCGAGGGAGGGGGAACCCGATGCGAGGATAACGCGCGGGGCAGGTGAGCCGCTTTCCCCATGCGCTGCCTCCAGGGCGCCGAGTAGCGCCTTCCAGCGCAGTGATCTTCCTCACAGCCTGATTGGGCGCTCCAACTTCGCCTGGACACCGCTCGTATGATACTCTTGAGAGAGGAACGAGCGGCGTCATCTGTTCCCATCTACTGTCTCCAGCGCCGCGCGTTCATCCGACGGAGGAGGGTCAACGCCCATGCGTGAGCGCAGGACGTTTGGACAATGGTTTCGCGATGGGCGCTCGCGCCTGGTTCCGTTGGGCTGCGCCGTGGCGCTGTTCGCGGTGACGCTGATCTGCGTGGTCGCGGTGGTGGCGCCCAGTCTGGGCACGCTGCTCGCCGCCGCCAGAACAGGCGCGGCGCAGGCGACCAGCACACCAGCCAGCAGCGCACACGGCGACCAGAGCTACACGCTGATTTTGCCGACCGCGCCCGCTACCACGATCAAGTTGCCGCGCACCCCCGACCTGCCTAATACCGCCGTCTTCGCCACGCTGGCCAAGGCGCGCATGCAGGATGTCTGCGCGGTGGCCACACCGCCAGCCGCCACCGCGACGGTGTTCGGGACGCCCGTAACGAGCGCCACGACCACCGCGACGGCAGCGCCGACAGCCACCGCGACGGCCACTGCCACCGCGACGCCCGCTCCCACGGAGACCGTCGGCATTGGCCAGCCGGAAGCGACCCCCACCTGCCAGGCATGCCCGGTCTATCTCGGCTCCAATCCCGATCAGACCAGCCTGGCGCAGACAATGACCAACGCCGCGACCAAATACGGGCTGCCGGTCAATCTCGTCATGGCGGTGGCCTGGCAGGAGAGCCGCTGGCACGCCGATGTGCTGTCGTGCGATGGCGGCATCGGCCTGATGCAGATTCAATATTATACGTACCCCTGGCTCAACAGCGTGGACGAGCCATCCTGCGGCCTGACGGTGACCAACGACGACCCCTACACAGCGGAAGGGAACGCTGACCTCGGCGCGAAATATCTGAAGTGGCTGAGTTGCTTCTACAGCTACTGGGGCGACAACGGCGGCGCCTCGCTGACCAGCCCCGGCCAGTACACGATAGCCTGGTACTACCAGCAGGCCGGGCTGCAATATCCCGACACGCTGCTCGCCGATGGTACGAGTAATCCGAGGAGCTTCTGCGACTCCGTCTTCAGCGATCCGAACCATCCAGAGTACGCGATGCTGCCTTCGACCTCGTCGGATGTCTGGAGCTGCCCGTACAGCGCAACGGCGGGCGATAACACCCTGCTCGACATGACGCTGAGCGCCTATAACGAGGGCGCGGGCTACACCGACCAGTACGGCATCCAGAATCGCTGGTATGTGGATGGCGTCGAGGGGTGGATTCCGCAGTTCTCCAGCGGTGCGCTGCCTCAGCCGTCGTGAGATAGCACGGCGTCCCTCTCCTGCCACGGCGAGGGAGGGACGCCGTGCGTCGTCGTCAGTCTGAGATGAGAAGTCCGCGTGTCAGCGCGGCGAGGAACTCAGCCAGTCCACGCAGCGCGATACGCGCCGGAATCCAGAGTCCGACGCCAATGGCGGCAAAGAGCAGCGTCTTCGCCAGCATGAGCGGATCAAACTGCCCGGTGATGACAATCTCGATGGGCGTGAGCCAGGCGGGTGACGTATCGGGAACCTGGATACCGAGGATCATCAGAATGACCGTAGGGATCAGATAGCCCAGCGGCGTCAACATCAGCCCAAGCGGGATCGCCAGCGACACCGCCGCGAGGATCAGCGTGATCAGGCTGATGGGCAGCTTCAGCACGATGAAGAGCAGGGTTCTCCACATCTGCCCATCGCTCAGCGCCGCCAGGGTGAAACGCCAGAAACCTCGCGCCTGGCGCCGAGGACGAGGCTCGTCGACCGCGACGCCGAGCAAGTGGCGCATCAGCGAGCGTTCGAGCGTTCCAATGCCGCGGATGAGCGCGCACATGCCGACGAGCAGCGGCGCCCCTATCCCGATGATGAGCGTTCCGAGGCCCAGCGTGGCGCCGGCCGCCACCAGGACAATGGACACGACGCTGATCTCGAACGAGGGCAGCAAATAGACGACATCTCCCGCAACGGGCTTCTTATGAGGTACCGCGCGTGCCTGTACAGCAATCATGGGTCTTCCCTCTATACGAGCATTCCTTGCACGCCACGTGCGCGAGTATGCGCGACAACCAGCGGCGTTCAGCCTTCTCTCCGCCTTACACTACGCGGCTGGTAACACAGCAAACGGCGCCATGGATGTGTGCGCCGTGGCTGGCGGGCGAAGGCGTGTTGCGCGAGCGCGCTCCGCGCAGGTACCATAAGGATACATACAGGGAGCATGCGGCAGGTGTTGTTTGCCTCGCCGCGCC
>DATAED010000335.1:0-3675 GCA_036258195.1 Ktedonobacterales bacterium | reverse complement strand
AGAAACGCCTGCTGGGCGGCGATCAGGTCACGACGCGTGAGTATCTCGACCTGACAATCAGTGTCGATCACGACATCATCGATGGCGCGCCTGCCGCTCGCTTCACCCGACGACTGAAAGAGCTGATCGAGCGTGGCTATGGTCTTGAGGCTGGCGCCGTCGAGTCCGGGCTGGCGCCTGGCGTCGCCCTGCGCTCTGCGCCCGTGGCGCGTGGGTAAGGCCGCAGAGACGGCGTCGGCGCGCTCCATCCTTTCCTTGATCGAGGCGCCTGCCGTGAAACGATCGCGTGAAACAATCGAAGGAGGTATGTCGCGTGAGCACCATGATCAAACATCCCGTCGTCCGAACTCGATCTGGCGACGTGCGCGGCGGCGTTGTCGATGGTGTGTATGTCTTCAAAGGCATTCCGTATGCGGCGCCGCCGTTTGGCGCTCGCCGTCTGCGTCCGCCGCAGTCCGCCGAGCCATGGAGCGGCGTGCGCGACGCGCTGGCCTTTAGCCCGTCGCCACCACAGCCACAGATGCCTCCAGCCATCGCGCTGTTGATGCCGTTGGGGCCGACGCTCCCCGGCGAGGACTGCCTGACCCTCAACATCTGGACACCTGATCTTGCGGCGACTGGCCTCCCCGTCATGGTCTGGATCGCAGGCGGCATGTTCGAGTATGGCGGGACTGGCTCGTCCCCCTGGTGGGATGGCCGCCACTTTGCGCGCGATGGCGTGGTCTGTGTCACCATCAACTACCGTGTCGGAACCGATGGCTTCCTCTTCCTCGGCGCCGATGGCGCCAATCGCGGACTGCTCGACCAGATCGCCGCGCTCGTGTGGACGCAGGAAAATATCGCGGCCTTTGGTGGCGACCCAGATAACGTCACCATCTTTGGCGAGTCGGCGGGCGGTATGAGTGTCGGCGACTTGCTCGCGATGCCGCTTGCTGAAGGGCTATTCCGGCGCGCCATCATTGAGAGCGGGACGGCGCATCACGTCACCAGCGCCGCGACCGCCAGCCGCATCTGCCAGTACCTCGCCGAGAAGCTCGATGTCGCGCCGACCAGAGAGGCAATCGCCGCCGTTCCCCTCGACCGCCTGCTGGCGACCCAGGAGGAGTTGAAGGCCGAGCTGAGCGCGCGCCCTGATCCACAGCGCTGGGGCGAGGTAGCGACGACCTTGTTGCCCTTCGAGCCGGTCGTCGATGGCGAGACGCTACCCGAGCGACCGATCGATCGCCTCGTCGCCGGAGCCAGCGCAGGCGTCGACCTGCTCGTCGGCACGAACGTCGATGAGCATCGGCTGTTCCTGGTTCCCATGGGGATCATCGAGCACACCACCGAGGAGGCGCTGGCTGGCATGGCAGCGAACTATGGGCTGCCGGTCGAGGCGGCGCTGGCGACGTACCGCGCGCTGCGCCCCGGCGCTGCCCCTGGCGACCTGTTCGCGGCCATTTTGACCGACTGGTACTGGCGCGTCCCTACGCTGCGCATAGCAGATGCCCACGCCCCGCGCTCTGGCGCCACCTACGTGTATGAATTCGCCTGGCGCTCGCCGCAGTTTGATGGACTGCTGGGGGCATGCCACGCGCTGGAGATTCCCTTCGTCTTCGATACGCTGGGCGCTGGCACGCAGCCGCTGCTGGGGGCTGACCCTCCGCAACAGCTCGCCGACGCCATGCACGCCGCCTGGCTAGCTTTCGCCACGCACGGCGCCCCCGGCTGGCCGCGCTACGACCTGCGGCGCAGAGCGACCATGCGCTTCGGCGCCGTCTCTAGCGTCGTGGAAGATCCGCTCGCCACGGAGCGGGCGCTCTGGGAGGGGCTGCGGTAGCTGGCGCGATCAGATTGCGTCCCTGCCGAGGCCGTGCGTCACGCCGAGGAAGCTGGACGTTTCTAGCTTCCTCGGCGGTCGTTTGCGGGGCCGCCACGCGCTGGTGATGCGCCTGTGAGATGCCCGCGTGCGCCTGTGACGAACGCGAGGGAGCCGGAGGATACCCTGCCGCAAGAGGTATCGACGCCACCCCAGCAGTGGCGCAGCACGCCCCCGGGAAGAGGGCCATCCATGTCACAGCACATAACCTACGACGCGCTCACGCAGACACGTCCAGCGGATCGTATCAAGACGCGCACAGAGGCGCCCGCCGCCTGCGATGGCGCGCTGCGCGACCTGCCCGAGCGTATCACGCGCGCGGCTAGCAGGCAGGCCTATTATACCGTTCGTTTTCTGGCGGATCGCGAGCGACAGCGCGACGCTTACCGCGCCTATGCATACTTTCGCTGGGTTGACGACTCCATTGACCAGGGCGACTGGGCGCGTCCGGGGCGGCTGGCGTTCGTCGCGCGGCAGCAGGCGCTGGTGGAGCGCGGCTATCGGGGCGAGTGGCCTGCTGATCTAGCCGCCGAAGAGCGCATGCTGATGGATCTCATCCACTCCGACCACACCGCAGACAGCGGGCTGCGCTCTTACATCGACAACATGATGGCGGTGATGGCCTTCGACGCTGATCGTCGTGGGCAGGTCATCAGCGAGCGCGAGCTGGCGGAGTATGCGTTGCGCCTGGCCACGGCGGTTACGGACGCCCTGCACTATTTCATCAACCACGCGCATGCGCCGCCGCCGAGCGCGGAGCGCTATCTGCCCGCGATGGGCGCGCACATCACACACATGCTGCGCGACACCTGGGAGGATGCGGCGATGGGCTACTACAACGTGCCGGGCGAGCTGCTGGCCGCCAGCGGTATAGGGCCAGCCGACATCGCCAGCGCGCCGTATCGCGCGTGGGTGCGGAGCCGCGTGCGCCTGGCGCGCTCGTATTTCGCGGCTGGCGCACATTACCTGGCGCAGGTGGAGGGCGTGCGCTGTCGGCTCGCGGGCTATGCCTATATGGCGCGCTTCACGGGCGTCCTCGATGCTATCGAGCGCGAGGGCTACCTGCTGCGGCCCGCTTACCCGGAGCGCACGCGCCTGCGGTATGGGCTGCGCATGGCCGGCTCAGTCTGCGTGAGCGCGGCGCTGCGCCGAGGGCGGTAAAGCGGGCGGTGAGGCGGGTCGGCGCCCTACCACAGAAACGTGAGGAACACCATGTGGACGACGAAGAGACCGGCCGTGGTCATCATTGGCGCGGGCATCGGCGGCATCGCCACTGCGGCGCACCTGGCGCAGCGCGGCATGCAGGTGACCGTGGTCGAGAAGAACGCCTGGCCCGGCGGGCGCTGCGACCACTTTGAGCGCGACGGCCATCATTTCAACACTGGCCCCACACTGCTCATCATGCCGAAGGTCTATGAGCAGGAGTTCGCATCGCTGGGCATTGCGCTGCGCGAGCGGCTCGATCTGCGGCGTGTCGATCCTACGTACCATCTGGTCTTCGATGATGGCAGCCAGCTCGCCCTCACCTCCGACCTGCAGCGCATGTGTGCGCAGTTGGAGGCGATCCAGCCGGGCAGCTTCCAGGGGTTCCTGCGCTATCTGGGTGAGGGCTATCGCCACTACAATGTCGCGATGGAGCGTCTGGTCGAGCGCGATTTCCGCACCGCCTCATAGTTCTTCGCCTTCAGCAACGCCCCGCTGCTCTTCAGTCTGAAGCCGCTGACGCAGCATTACCACCATATGGGCGCGTACTTCAGCGATCCACGCCTGAAGGCGGCGTTCACTTTCCAGGATGTCTACATGGGGCTGAGTCCGTT
>DATAED010000334.1:0-2834 GCA_036258195.1 Ktedonobacterales bacterium | reverse complement strand
AGCCAAACGCGGCGTGGGGATGATCCCGGAATGGTACGAGATTCCCGTCTTCTACTTCTCCAACGCCTCTGCCGTCTATGGCGCCGAGGAGGACATCCCTTATCCGCGCCTCAGCCAGGAGCTGGACTTCGAGCTGGAGGTGGCCGCCGTCATCGGGCAGGCGGGCTCCGACATCCACGCCGACGACGCGCCCAACTTCATCGCAGGCTACATGGTGATGAACGACTGGAGCGCCCGCGACCTCCAGCGGCACGAGATGAAGATGAATCTCGGCCCGGCCAAGGGCAAAGACTTCGCCACCTCGCTCGGCCCGTGGCTCGTCACTCCGGATGAGTTGGACGACCGCCGCAGCGGCTCTGGAAAGGATGAGCGCTACGATCTGCCGATCACCGGAGCCATCAACGGCGATGAGCTGGCCCACGCCAACCTCAAAGACCTCTACTTCACCTTCCCGCAGATGATCGAGCGCGCCTCGCAGCATGTGCGGCTGCGCCCCGGCGACATCATCGGCTCTGGCACCGTCGGCACCGGCTGCATCCTGGAGCTGGGAACCGAGCGCCACCGCTGGCTGCAGCCCGGCGATGTCTGCGAGATGAGCGTCGAGCGGCTCGGCACGCTGCGCAACCAGATCGTCGAATCGCCCAGCCGCTAGCGTCTTTCCTCTTGCTCCCCCTCTCCTGTGGGAGAGGGGGCTGGGGGGTGAGGTCGTACCCCGCCACAAGGAGAACAGCTACCATGCCGATGCCTACGCCTCCCGGCCCCGGCGAGGAGCCGACCACCGAGGCCGAGCTGTATCGCTATCATTTCCGCCGCCTCATCACCTGGTATCTGGAGGCGCTCGACCCGCTGCCCGCCGAAGCCTTCACCTGGACGCCGCCGAAGAGCGAGATGAACTCGCTGGCGGCGATCTGCTCGCACGCCATCTCCTCCTCAGAGTGGTGGACGCTGAGCTGCGTCGGCGACGCTCCGCTGGAGCGCGACCGCGACGCCGAATTCACCGCCACCGTACCGCCGTGGAGCGCGATGCGCGAGCGCTTCAAGCAGTGGCTGGCCGCTGTAGATGCGCTCATCGCGCCGATGACCACTGACCAATTCCAGGCCATCAGCAGGCACCCCGCTGGCGACCGCATGAATCGCCGCTGCCTGACGCACGTGATCGAGCATCTGGGGCTGCATCTCGGCCACGTCGAGATCACCATCGACTGGTGGAAGGCGACCCATGCGAACGCCGATTCGACCAGTTCCAGGGCGTCGGCATGATCGTTGACTTCCACACCCACATCTTTCCGCCAGAGGTCATCGCGCGGCGCGAGGAGTACGCCGCGCGCGACCCCTGGTTCGCTGAGCTGTACGGCGACCCGCGCGCCAGGATGGCCGACGCCGATCAACTGCTGGCGGCGATGGATGCGGCGGGTGTGGATCACGCCGTTACCTTCTCGTTCGGCTGGAGCGACCCTGGGCTGATCGAGGACTGCAACTCGTATGTGGCGGAGGCGGTGGCGCGCGCGCATGGCAAGCTGACCGGGCTGGCGGTGATCCAGCCGCTGGCTGGGGCGCGCGCGGTGGCTGAGACCGAGCGCAGCGCGCGGGCCGGGCTGCGCGGCGTGGGCGAGCTGATGCCGCACGGCCAGGGCTACGCGCTGAGCGATCTGCGCGTCATGGCGCCCATCGCCGAGGCCTGCCAGGCGCTCGGCCTCTTCCTGCTGACGCACGCCAGCGAGCCGGTGGGACATCTCTATCGCGGCAAGGGCAATGTCAGCCCGCAGGATCTGGCGACCTTCCTGCTGGCGTTTCCGGAGCTGCGCGTGGTGGCGGCGCACTGGGGCGGCGGCTTCCCCTTCTACGAGCTGATGCCCGAAGTACATGCCGCCGCCGCCAACCTGTGGTACGACTCCGCCGCCTCGCTCTACCTCTATCGGCCAGAGGTCTTCGCCACGGTGGCGGCCATCGCCGGGGCCGAGAAGCTGCTGTGGGGCAGCGATTTTCCGCTGATCGCCCATCCGCGCATGCTGGCCCACGCCCGCGCCTCCGGACTGGATGCGGTCGCGCTCGCCGCCGCGCTGGGCGGCAACGCGGCGCGCTTCCTGGGGCTGGCGGAAGTTGACGGGTCGCGGCCTTTATGAGGATGAATGTGTTGAGTGGGCAATCGTCTGGCGAGCGCCCTCACCCCAGCCCCCTCCCAGAGGGAGAGGGAGCGGAAGGTTCCCGCACAGCACGCGCCGTCTGGCTCCCCTCTCCCGCCTTGGCGGGGGAGGGGCTGGGGGTGGGGGCCAGCGCGCTGCCACCCTTACAGCAGCCCGCGCACGTAGGTCGCGACGAAGAGGGCGTAGACCAGCGGGATGGCGACGCTAATGGAGCAGACGGCGACGCCCAGTAGCATCGCGTAGGTTGCACGCCCCCGCCGCACAATCGCGCTGGCGCAGGCCAGGCCGGTGATGGCCAGCGGCCAGCCCAGCGCAAACATCGCCGCCACGACGACGGTCGCGGAGCCGTAGCGCTGCAACAACTCGGCATACCAACGGAAGGGCGACGGGACGACCGCCGAGAGCGCCGCCAACGCCTCCAGGTCGAGGCTCATCGCCCCCAGAATCACGCTCATCCACGCCAGCCGCCGTGAAACCGCTGTCACATGGCTCACGTATCGGCTGCGGGCGCGCTTGCTCAGGCCATCTCCATCCAGCGCTGCACTCCACATGACCGCGTCTCCTTCCGGTCGCGCGAGCGCCACCGCTCGCTGAGGTCTCGCCTGCGCCGGAAAACGCACGCGCGGGGCCAACCTGACGTCGCCGACCCCGCGCACATAGCGCTGCTCGCTACAGCAGACCGTTCTTGGC
>DATAED010000333.1:0-8440 GCA_036258195.1 Ktedonobacterales bacterium | reverse complement strand
CGCGATCTGGTGGCGCTGGGGCAGGCGGGTGTGCCGATTGTCTCGACGCCGGGGCGTGGGTATACGCTGGTGGAGGGCTACTTCTTGCCGCCGGTCAGCTTCACCGTCGATGAGGCCACCGTCCTCTCGCTCGGCGCCGATGTGATGGCCAGAAGTTTCGACGCGCAATATCGCGCCGCCGCCCAGAGCGCCGCCAGCAAGATCACCGCCGCGCTGCCCGAGCGCCTGCGCGAGGATGTGGAGGAGTTGCGCGAGCGCATCCGCATGGGGCCGGAACGGGTGGCGCTTCAGCCAGGGGTGGACGCGACACTGCGCACGCTGCGCGGCGCGGTGGTCGGCTGCCAGCGCGTGCGCTTCCACTACTACGCGCGGCAGAGTGGCGATCCAGGCGTCCAGCCAGGAGCGAGCTGGCGCGAGGCCGACCCCTACGCGCTGACGCGCATCGGCGCGGTCTGGTATCTGCACGCCTACTGCCATCTGCGCAAGGATCGCCGCAACTTCCGGCTGGATCGCATCGAAGACCTGAGTGTGCTCGACCAGACCTTCACGCGCCCCGCTAGCCTGCCGCTGTCCTCCCGCCGCCCGGAGCTAGGGGTCGGCGTCGAGGCGCGCATCCGCTTCGATGCGCAGACCGCGCGCTGGGCGCGTGAAGCTCCCTCGTTCTTTACCGTCGCGCAGGAGGACGAGGCCGACGGCGCGCTGCTTGTCACCCTGCGCATGCGCCAGGAGGAGGACGTCATCCAGTGGTTGCTGGGCTGGGGTAGCCATGCGCGCGTGCTGGAGCCAGCCTCGCTGCGCCAGCGCATCGCCGAGGAAGCGGCGGCCCTGCTGCGGCTCTATCAACCCACGGCCCAGCAAACGGAAGCGTGAACGCCCGAAGCCCCTACTCTTCACAGAAGCGCCGCAGCATCCGAAGCCCCCTCTCCTCGCGGGAGAGGGGGTTGGGGGTGAGGTTCCTCACCAGTTTCGTCGCGAATCGCGCAGATGCAAAACTTGTTGCCATACTGTTGTCACAGCGCCATGTCACACTAGGATTGTGAAGAGCGCGCAGACCCAATAACCCTGATGAGATGGGCGGCGCGCAGGACAATCTGACGACAGGAGGACAACATCGCATGGCGCAACCACTGGTCAAGGATCTGAACATCGTCATCGTGCGCGTCGCCGACATCGCGCAGGCGCGCGCCTTCTACGGCGAGACACTCGGCCTCACGCTGACGGCAGAGGGGCCAGGCTTCTTCAGTGTCGCTCCGGTTGATGGCCAGGGCGCCTCGCTCGGCGTCGGGGTGGGCGAGCTGCACGGCAAAGGCGGCGCGGAGGTCTGGTGGCGTGTGGACGACGCCGACGCCTTCCATGCGGCGCTGGTCGCGCGGGGCGTGCGCATCACGCTGGAGCCGACAGATCGCCCATTTGGGCGCGCGGTGGGCTTCACCGACCCCGAGGGCAACCTGCTCTTCGCCTATCAGCCAGCCGCCTGACCCCAGATGAGGGCGCCTCCCCTCTCCCAGGGGGTCAGGGGAGCGCGCGCCTCATACAACCGCATTCAGCCGCAAAAACGGGAGGACATCTCATCATGGCGCAACCTATCGGCCCGCTCAACTTCATTTTGCTGCATGCCTCCGACATCGCCCAGGCGCGCGCGTTCTATGTGGACGCGCTTGACATGACGGTCGAGGCGGAAAGCCCGATGTTCCTTCAGGTGACGGCCTCCAGTGGGACGGGACTGAGCCTGGGCATCTCCCACGTTGAGTCCGTTACCATCACTGGTCGCGCGCTCTGGTGGCAGGTGGACGACATCGACGCGCTGCGCGCCCGGCTGGTCGGGCAAGGCGCGCGCATCACCGCCGAGCCGCAGGATGAGCCATTTGGCCGCACGCTCTCGTTCACCGACCCAGAGGGCAACATCCTCAGCGCCTTCCAGCCAAAGTAGGCGGGCAGCCCCATCCCCCAGCCCCTCCCCCGCCAAGGCGGGAGAGGGGAGCTACGTCCCAGCCCGTGCAAATGAACTGCGTGGCGCGCCAGGGTCATCGAACCGCCGCCAGATCAGCGTCAGGAGAGATTTTCCATGTCAACCAGCGCAACTGTCGGCCAGCAGGCCAGCCAGCCGCCACTCGCCCAGATCAGCGGCGAGCTGACGCCACGCGCGCCGTTCGACTTCGGCCAGACGCTCGGCTTCCTGCGCCGCTTCACCCCAACGGCGGGCGAGCAGCAGTTGACCGATGACACGCTCACTCGCGCCATCGCGCTGAATGGGCGCGCGGTCGTCTTCAGTGTACGCAGCGCGGGAACCATCGAGCAGCCGCGCCTGGCCTATATCCTCACCAGCACAGCGCCACTGAGCGAGGCCGAGCGCAACACGCTGCGTGACCGCATCAGCTTCGCGCTCAGCCTGGATGACGACCTCGGCGTGTTCTATCAGCGGGCGCAGGACGACACGGCGCTGGAGCCCGTGGTGGCGCGGCTCTACGGCCTGCATCAGCCAAAGTTCCTGACGCCCTTCGAGCTGGCCTGCTGGGCGATCCTGACGCAGCGCACGCCCATCCCCATCGCGCGGCAGATCAAGCAGCGGCTGGTGGCGCGCTATGGCGTGGAGCTGGCGGTCGATGGCGTCGTCTATCGCGCCTTCCCGGAGGCCGCGACACTGGCCAGCGTCGATCCCGCCGAGCTGGCGGATCTCGTGCGCAATGCCCGCAAGGCAAACTATCTGCTGGCGGTCATCCAGTTCTTCGATGAGGTGGATGAAGGCTGGCTGCGCTTGGCGCCAGTGGACGAGGTGCAGGCGCGGCTGCGCGGCGTGCGCGGCATTGGCGAGTGGTCGGCGATGTTCCTGCTGGTACGCGGGCTGGGGCGCATGGACGCCATGCCAGGCTCAGATGGCGAGCTGCAACGCGCCACCGCACGCATCTACAACGCTGGCCAGCCGCTGTCTGCCGACGCCTTCGCCCGCCTGCTGGAGCGCTACGGCGACGCGCGCGGCTACTGGATGTTCTACTGCCGCAACGCCATCGAGAGCGGCAGCGGTCGCTCGGAGTGAGATGTCGTGGAGCAGCAGCACTCGTCGGCTCGGGCGCTCAGTCGCTGACGGCCAGGGCGCGGCGCAGCGCGGCAGTGGGCGAGGTGGCCCAGACGGCGCCGCCCGTCGCCAGCGCCTGATAGGCGGCGCGGCCACGCCCCGAGAAGTCGCGCGCCGCGGCCAGCGTCAGCCCGGTCTCATCGTTGGTGATGTGCAGGGCGCCGTTGTCTGGCGGCACGCCCATGCCTGGCTCCAGCAGGATGACGCGCGCGCCGGCCTGCTGCGCCGCCAGCGCGGCATCGAGCAGGGCGATGTTGCCAGGGCCGAGAGGGGCAGGGCAGACTACCACCACCCCCGCCTCGATCATCCGCTCGCGCGCCGCCACCAGACCCTCCGGCGAGATGGGCGCGTAGGGCGGCTCGACCAGCGTCAGCGTCGCCAGCCGCTCGGCCAGCGCGCCATCGCTGTCGCCCACATTCAGCGGCCCCGCCGAGAATGGCACGCCCGCGTCGGCCAGCGCCCGCATCAGCAGCTCGCCGGAGCCACCCCCCGCGATCACATGCGCCTGCAGCGGCCGCTGCTCTGGCGCGAGCTCCTCGGCGGACGTCTCCTCTGGCATGGTGGACTGCTCCTGCGCGGGGGGATGCACACTCAATCGCTCATCCCCGCGCAAGATGCCCACCCGCACTGGCGTCCCGTAGACCTGCGAGAGGGTCGCCTCGTCGAGCGCCTCGGTGGGGGCGCCATCCGAGACGATGTGGCGATTGTAGACGACCAGGCGCGGGAAGTAGCGCGCCGCCAGGTTCAGATCGTGCAGCGTGGCGATGACAGTCAGCCCGCGCTGCTGGTTCAGTCGCAGCAGCAGCTCCAGCGCCTCGATCTGGTAGCGGATGTCCAGGTGCGCAGTCGGCTCATCCAGCAGCAGCAGCGGCGATTGCTGGGCGAGCGCCAGCGCCACCAGCGTTCGCTGGCGCTCGCCGCCGCTGAGGTCGGCGAAGACGCGCTCGGCCAACGTCTCCAGCCCTGATTCGGCCATGGCTTCCTCCACCACGGCGCGGTCGCGCGCGCGCAGCGTTCCCCAGCTCCCCAGATACGGCGTGCGCCCCAGCTCGACAATCTGCCGCACGGTATAGTTGAACTGCACGGCGAAGTCTTGCGGCATCATGGCCACGCGCCGCGCCAGCTCCTCCGGCGACATGCGGCGCACATCGCGCCCCTCGATCAGCGCGCGGCCACGCTGCGGCTGGAGCGCGCCCGAGGCGATGCGCAACAGCGTTGATTTGCCCGCGCCGTTGGGGCCGAGCAGCCCTACCATCTCACCACGCGCCACGCGCAGGGTGACATCCTGCGCGACCAGATCGGCGCGGCGCGCGGCGGGGCCTGTGGTCGGCCCATAGGCGAAGGTCACTGCCTCCAGGGCCAGCGCCAGTGGCGCGGCCGGAGCAGTGGCAGCCGTGAAACTGTTCGGAGGCGACGTCTCATCCATCCAGCGATTCCATCAGGGTCATCAGGGTCATCAGGATCATCACCAGCGATAGCGCTGGCCAGCATAGCGCAGTAACCATAGAAAGAACGGTCCACCGATCAGCGCCGTTACCACACCCAGTGGAATTTCGGATGGCGCGACGACGGTGCGCGCGAGCAGATCGGCCAACGTGACAAAGAGCGCGCCGCCCAACGCCGAGGCCGCCACCAGCGGACGACTGCGCGGCCCCAGCAACAGGCGGCAGACATGCGGCGCGACCAGCCCCACGAACCCCACCAGCCCACCAATCGTCACCGAGGCAGCCACCAGCAGCGAGGCCGCGCCCACGATCAGCAGTTTCCGACGCTCGACTGGCACCCCCAGATGACCGGCCATCTCCTCGCCCAGCGCAAAGGCATCGAGGGTCGGAGCCAGCCACAGCGCAACTGCGATTCCTAGCGTCAGCAGCGCCGCCACGATCCATAGCTGCATCCATGATTCTACATCTATGGCGCCGGAGAACCAGAAGTAGAGTACTCCAAAATGCTGGGTAAGGGAAGATTCCAAGACGATCAAAATGGTCTGCCCCGCCGTCAGCAGCGCGCCGACCGCGACCCCAGCCAGCAGCAGCGTCACCACCGGCGTGCGCCCGCCGCGCGTCGCCAGACCATAGACGATGCCGACGGAGGCCAGCGCCCCGCCAAAGGCCAGCACCGCCACCAGGCTGAAGCCGAGCCATTCGACGGTGAACGCACTGGTGATGACCAGCGCCACGACCGCGCCCAGCGCCGCGCCCGACGACGTGCCCAGCAGCAGCGGATCCGCCAGGGGATTGCGCAGGAGTCCCTGGAAGAGCGCGCCCGACACCCCCAGCGCCGCGCCCACCAGCGCCGCGCCCAGCGCGCGTGGCAGGCGCACCTGCATCAGAATCAGCTCATCGGACGCTGGCCAGTGGGGCTGGCCCCACCAGAGGCCCACATGGCGCAGGACGATCTCCAGCGTGGTCAGCGGGGGAATCGCTACCGTGCCTTGCAGCGTGGCCAGCGCCAGCGCCACCAGCAGCCCCAGCGCCAGCCCCAGCAGCGCCAGTGTCGTGCGCGAGCGACTGCCAGCCAGCGCGTCGGGCTGCGCCAGCCCAGCGAAGAAGGCCACCACGCCTGCGCGCTCGGCGGGCGCGGCGGGCGCGGCCTGTGGGCCGATCTCGCCGACGCGCCCCTGTTGCGGCGCCTGCGCCATAGCGGTCTCCTTCTGGTGGATGGTCGACGTGACGATGCGACTACGAGAAGATCGACGGATGCAGGTCTTTCGCCACGCTATTCAGCCCGTCGATGATGCGCGGGCCGGGGCGCTGCGCCAGGTTTGGATCGAGGCTATAGATGGCGCCCGACTTCACCGCCGCGATGTCGCTCCAGCCGGGGCGCGCGGCCACCTGCGCCGGGGTCGCGCCATCCGTCAGGATGATGACCTGCGGATTGGCCGCGATGATGGCCTCATTATCCACCGCCGGATAGCCCGCGCCGGAGGTGTCGCCGTGAAAGACGTTCACGCCGCCCGCGTCGGCGATCAACTCATCGCCGAATGAGCCGCCACCGAAGACATAGGTGGGGCCACTGCCGTAGTACAGCTCCATGTAGACGGTCGGCTTCGAGGCCGAGGCGACTTTGGCCTTGACCGAGGCGATGTCGCTCTGCATGCTGGCGGCCAGCGCGTTGGCGGCGCTCTCGGCATGTGTGACCTGGCCGATCAGGCGAATCTCCTTGATCGAGCCATCCAGGTCGAGCGCGGGCAGGTCGTAGACGGTGATGTGCGCGGCCATCAGCTGGGTATCGGCGTGGCTGACGCTGGAGTTGGTTTCGTGGCCGTAGCTCAGCACCAGATCAGGCTTCAGCGCGATGATCTGCTCGATATTGGGCGTGCTGTTGGCGTCGGTGACTTTGGTCTTGCTGGCCATGTCCGCCGGGTAGTCAGTGTAGTTGTCCACGCCGACGACCCTGGCCTGCTCATGCAGCGCGCCCAGAATCTCGCTATCTACCGGGGTCAGCGAGACGATGCGCTGCGGCGCGGTGGCCGGGATGACGATGGCCGTGCCGTTGGCGTCTTTGGCCAGCAGCGGCTGCTCCGGCCCGGAGGAGGTCGCGGCGGTCGGGGCGCAGGCGCCCAGCGCCAGCGTCGCCAGAGTCGCAGCCAGCGCGAGGCTGCCCGCCACGCTCAGGAAACGAACAGAGCGAACGGAAAGGTTGGAACGAAGGCGCGCGGTACGCATGGAAATCAGGCTACCTCCAGGGGGCTGCGCGCATCACTGCGCCGCGATCTGCGCACGGGCTCCCCACGGGTGAGGGCGCATCTGGCGCCCCCAACACTCTCCGCATCGGTCACACGTCGCCGCGCATCCCCCAGCACACAACTGCGCCCTCGTCTCTGGCGAACAGAGCGAGGGCGCAGCGCATGGCGGATTCATCAGAAGATGACCGGACGATGACGACGCTGCTCTCTCCTCTTGGCGCGAAGGTCTGAGCATTCCCCGCAGGTCGGTCTCCTGGCTTCCGGGTCTGCGCCTGGCGTGATGACAGCGTGGCGCAGATGGCTACCCCAGAACCTTCCCATCGGTCGCCCCGACAGTGGCTTCACCTCACAGGTTCACTGTGAGATGCATGAGGAGCAGCGTTTCCCGGTTACAGTGGCGCGTCCGCATCGGCATTGCACCGATTTCCCTGGCGTTTCCCTCGCGCGGCGAGGGTCGCCACCTCACGGGTACTCGTTATGCGGTTGTACACAGGGGAGTATAGCGAGCGGCGGCGCGCGCCGTCAAGGCGACGCCCCCACCCCCAGCCCCTCCCCCGCTTTGCGGGAGAGGGGAGCCAGAGGGCATCACGCCTCCGGCTCCCCTCTCGCCACGCCTCGGCGAAGGCCTCCTCGCGCGAGCGCCCGCAGCCCTTCCACCCAGGTCAATGGTCGCACGGTCAGAGCATGGCGCACGGCTGGCGCTTGTCAAATCGAGGGCCAGGCACGCTGACACTCTAGCGCTCGCTAGCGACCTCCGTGCGGTGACGCCAGTTCCGCTACGACAAATGTCTGCTGCCCAAAGAGGCGCCAAAGAATCGGCAGTTTGAGGTAGAGGTTGACCAGGAAGAGCGCGTTCGGGAGCCTGCCATGGGTCGTGTACGGCAGGAAACGCACGATCATCTGCGCAACTCGAAAGCCCGACATATGCAGCGCCTCAGCCAAACTATACTGATCGAGTGGCGTTATGTGGTCAAAGAACATCCAGTAGTCGCGCCAGCAGTAGCGAATATTGGGCTGCAGAATGAGAAAACGTCCGTGTGGACGGAGCACACGCGCCACCTCATGCATGGTCTCCAGGATGGCATCGCGTGAGAGGTGTTCAAAGAAGTTGCTGGCGAATACCACGTCAACCGAACCGGACGGAACAGCGGACATCTCGGTTGATGAGCTACGGATAACCTCGACATCTGGTTGAGCATAGCGCGCTGTATCGGGATTCACATCCAGTGCAATCTTCCGGCGCGCGTGAATGCTGTTGATGAACTCGCAATAGCCAGCGCCTATCTCCAGCACAGTAGTGTCAGGATCAACATAGCGCTGGAAGAAACCCTGACAGAGCGCCTGCCACATGTCACGTCGAAATGCCAGGTCAGAGCCGAATCTGCGCTGGTAAAGTTTGTCTAGCCTGTTGATGCTGTCTAATCTGGCCATCCGGCCTACTTTGTCAACACCGCCCGCAACCACAGCACACCTCCCTTGCGACTCAATGCGCATCTGCTGCGTGCGCCTTCACCCGCCTATGCCTATGTAACGGGTGAGAACCCGAAATGGGACGGCCTCCCTGACTGAATGAAGATGAGGTCACCCAGGCGCCTATCCCACGGACGGGCGTCTATGGTAGTATCGCGTGGGGCGCTTGCCCTGGAGCCGACGCCTGGCATCGCTCCGGTGATGGATAT
>DATAED010000332.1:0-14902 GCA_036258195.1 Ktedonobacterales bacterium | reverse complement strand
GTGTCGCGGTCCACCAGCGGGATGCCCCAGCGGTTGACCTCCAGCCCCAGCTCCTTAGCCGGAATCCACGACACGTCGGCGTACTGCCCGAAAGCCGAGATGATCTGGTCGCACTCGACGATGTACTCGGAGCCTTTCACTGGCACCGGGCGGCGGCGGCCGCCCGCGTCTGGGTCGCCCAGGCGGTTGCGGATCATCTTCACGCCGCTGACATGCTTGCCATCATTGCTGAGAATCTCGACTGGCGAGCAGAGATACTGGAACTCGACATGCTCCAGTGTCGCCTCATCCACCTCGTACTCGTCGGAGGGCATCTCCTCTTTGGAGCGGCGATAGAGGACGTAGACCTTCTCGGCGCCGAAGCGGATGGACGAGCGGCAGCAGTCCATCGCGGTGAAGCCCGCGCCCAGCACTACCACCTTCTTGCCGACGTAGACCGGCTCGCCGAAGTTGACCTTCTCCAGGAACGGCAGGCCAGCGATCACGCCGTGGAAGTCGGAGCCAGGGACGACTTTGTTGTCGGGGCCGGTCAGGGGATTCGAGAGCATCGTGCCAGCGCCGATGTAGACAGCGCTATACTCGCTAAGCAGGTCGGTGAGCTGCACATCCTTGCCGACGAAGGTGTTGAGCTTGACCTCGACGCCCAGCGCGTCCAGATACTCATCGACCTCTTCCTGCGTCACCTCGCGCGGCAGGCGCCACACGGGGATGCCGCCGACCATCATGCCGCCGGGGGCCGGATACATGTCGTAGACCGTCACCGGATATCCCATCTCGGCCATCTCGCGAGCACAGGCCACGCCCGCCGAGCCCGCGCCGATGACGGCAATCTTCTCTTGCTTCGTCACCTTGGGACGCTCGGGCAGGTGGCGATACTCGCGGTGGTCGTGCGAGGCGCGCTTGAGCCAGCAGATCGAGACGGGCTTGCCATCGACCTTGTTGCGGCGGCACACCGGCTCGCACGGACGTGCGCAGGTGCGGCCCAGCACGCCCGGCACGACGTTCGAGCGGCGGTTGAGCACGTAGGCTTCATCGAAGCGCCCCTGCGAGATCAACCCGATGTAGTTCGAGACATCGGTGCGGGCCGGGCAGCCCACCTGGCAGGGAATATTGGTCTTATACCAATCGGGATCGGCGAACTCTGACTGATACAGCAGATCGAGATCCGCATCCTGATCGAGCATATCGTCTGACCCTTTCGTGACGCTGGCGCCTTCGGAGCGTCGCTGGAATCTATAAGGTATCGCCAGTGATCGCCGTTGCCGCTCATGCCGCTGGCGCCCCGCCATAAAGTATACAATGCCTGCCCGAAAGCGGTCTACCGTAGGGCGCCGACCTGTTTCCCGTAAGGTGTGCGCCTGATGTGTGAGACGCCGTTGTGGGCCTGTCGCCAATTGCGCCGCAAGAGTTGTGCCTGCGCTCGCTCTGGCTCGCCGCTATCCCCAGAGATTCCACCAGACCTCCGACCGATGCGCCGTAACGTTTGGCGAACGGGTGTAGGATAGAATCACAATGCGATATAAAAGCAGCGGCGCTCTCATGCTCCCGACTCAGCGCCCGTGCCACTGCGCGCGCCGCCTTCCCGTGGCGCATCAATCACTCACGGAGAGCACGCAGCAGTAAACAAAGGCAGATGCGCCCATGGAAGTCCTACCCCGCACCTCATCGCTTGCTGTTGGCGTTGACGCGGCGTCAGAGCCGACCGACAGACGGCTGGTCGGCGGCTGGCTGCTGCTGGCTGCTGCTGGCGCGGCTTGTCGGCGCAGGCATTGTCGTCTTAGCGCTGACCGTCTTTGGGGCAACGACGCTGCGCAGGTTTGCCGCGCTGCGGGTGGTGTGTGCGACGAGCTGCCGCGCCGGGCAGTTGACGTCAGGCCAGGCCGCCGCGCTCGGCCAGTTCGGTATCTCGCTGGAGGCGTACGCGCTCTTCGCGATGATGCTGACCGTGACGACCAGTCTGGTGTGGTTCGGCGCCGCAGCGCTGATCTTCTGGCGTCGCACTGATACACTCTTCTTGCTCCTGGCGGCGACGCAGCTCGCTACCCAGGGCGCCTTGAATTCGCCTGCTGGCCCCGCCGTCATGGCCAGTCATCCACTCATCTTCCCTGTCGCCACCTCGACGCTGACCACCCTCAATATTGTCCTCTTTGTTGTGTTCCTGGCGCTGTTTCCCACCGGGCGGTTCACTCCCCGCTGGTTGGGCTGGCTCATGATCCCCGCCTGCGCGGCGCTGATCGCCACACAGTTCCCGCCCTTCACCGCCGAGGCGCAGGAGCAGGTCATTCTGGCGTGCCTCATTGGCCTGATCGTCGCGCAGGGCTATCGCTATCGCGCTGTCTCCACGCCACTCCAGCGTCAGCAGACGCGATGGGTGATTCTCGGCATCGCCCTGAATGTCGTCGTGCAGGTCGTCCTCTCGATCGTTCCGGTCATCGCACCCGCTCTCGCGGCGCCGGGAACGCTCTTTCCAGTGGTGGCCGGGAGCGTGAGCACGCTGGCGCTGGCTGTTGCGCCTATCGCATTTACGGTCGCCGTGCTGCGTTATCGGCTCTTTGATCTCGACGTGCTCCTGAACCGCACGCTGGTCTATGGCTCGCTGTCTGCGCTCCTCGCCGCTATTTACGTCGGCTGCGTCTTTGCGCTCCAGGCTGCGGCGCGCGGGGTGACGGGACAGCAGAGCAGCGCGGCGGCCATTACGGTCTCGACGCTGTTGATCGCTACGCTGTTCCAGCCGATGCGGAGACGCATCCAGACCTTCATCGACCTGCGGTTCTATCGTCGCAAGTATGATGCGGCCAAGACGCTGACCGCGTTCAGCGCGACCCTGCGCAGTGAGGTTGACCTGGAGAACTTGTGCCGCGAGCTGGTGACCGTGGTGGATACGTCACTGCAGCCGACCAGAACCTGGCTGCTGGTGCGTCCAACGTCGGGCGTAGCGCGAGCGTGGCAGGCAGGCTGAGTTGATGCGCTGCGCCGTCAGATGCCCGCTGCGCGTTGCTCCAGTGACTCCAGCGACTCTACCGATATCTCGTCCGCCATCGCGTCGTCCGCCAGCCCTGCGTGAAAGAATCTGATGACCCGCTGGCAGTAGGCCGGGCGGTCGAGGAAGTACGCGCCGCAATGGTTGGCGCCCGACGCGATCCACAATTCCTTCGGCTCGCGTGCGGCCTCAAAGAGGCGATAGGCGTGGTTGACAGGAATCATGTCGTCGTCGGTTCCGTGGATCAGCAGCAGGGGGCGCGGCGCGAGTCGATCGACGACGCGAATGGGCGCCACGTCGCGACCGCGGTAGCCCGCGCTGTGCATCAGGAAGTAGTCGCTGATGGTGGCGAAGGGCTGGCCAGGCAGGTGGATGACGCGCTGCACGGCGTGGCTGACGACATCGCTGTGCGAGGCGAAGGGCGAATCCGCCACCACGACTCGCACCTCCGGTCGCGTCGCCGCGCCGAGGATGGCGATGGCCGCGCCCATTGAGAAGCCCTGCACGCCGATGTGCGCATGGGGGATGCGGGCTAGTGTGTAGTCGAGCGCGGCATAGAAATCGTGCAGCTCGCGGTAGGCCAGCGTGATGGGGACGCCGTGGTTGGCGCCGTGGCCGTGGTAGTCGAAGAGCAGCACATTGAAGCCCGCGCGCCAGAGCGCCGAGCCCAGGCCGAGCAGGTCGGACTTGCTGCCCCGATAGCCCGCGCAGGTGATGATAACCTCGTTGCTCGCGGGCCGCGGGAACCACCACCCCACCAGTGGCCGCTCCGGATTCGCCGTCGGGATGTGTACGTCTTCATATTCGACGCCCGTCTCATAGGGCGTCATGGTGAAATCATCCATGAAACTGATTGGGGTGGGCTCGGTGAGTCTGCGCGCTACATAATAGCCCATCCCTGCGCTAACGCTCGCCAGCGTCGCCGCGCCAACCCCCGCCGCAATCGCCACCCCGCGCGCCAGCCGCTTCCGCATGCGCCATGCCTCCGTGATGTCGCTTGATGTCGCCATTGCCATCATAGGGAGCGTGCGCCGCTCATCGGTGTACATGCTCCCACTTTTGATTCTAGCGCGCTGCGACCGATTGCGCATGGGAGCGAGCTACGAATGCTGCTCTGGCTCCCGATTCGGCGATGGCGTTGGCAGCCAGCCGCGCGCCTGGTAGACCTCCGCCAGCGTGTCGGGGCGGTCTGACATCAGGCCATCCACACCCCAGTCCAGCAGCCGCTCCATCGTCTCGCGGTCGTCCACCGTCCAGACGTGCAGATCGAGACCCAGCTCATGCGCCAGCCGGATGCTGGTCGGCGAGGTGACCCGAATGCCGCGATAGATCTCGGGAAGCTGGAGCGCGTCGTAGGTGGGACGCAGGCGCTGGGTCTGGCGCACCAGCACGGCGAGGACGAAGATGCGTATCTCGTTGGCGCTGGCCGAGGTGGCGATGTGGCCCTCGCAGAGCGCGCGGAAGCGCTGCAGCGCGTCGGTATAGTAGCTGCCCACCAGCGCCCGGTCGCCCCAGCCGTTGTCCAGCAGCAGCCGCAGGAGACGCCGCTCGCCGTCGGCGTCGCTCACCTTCATCTCGACGTTGATGCGCGTCTGTGGAAAGTGCTCGAAGACCTCGCGCAGTGTAGGGATGGTGACGCCTTTGCCACGCCAGGGATAGGTCTGGCCGTCGTCGGGGGTGAAGCGATAGCCAGCATCCAGCCGTCGCAGCTCGTCGAGGGTCAGCGCCGCCAGCGGGCCGCTGCCATCGGTCGTGCGGTCGAGCAGGTCGTCGTGGATGACGACGATTTCGCCATCGCGGGTGTAGTGGATGTCCAGCTCTAGCGCGTCGGCGCCGTAGCGCAGGCCATTCTCATAGGCGGGCAGCGTGTTTTCGGGGGCCAGCGCCGAGCCACCACGATGCGCGAAGAACAGCGGCCGCTCATGGGTGACGAATGGCAGCCGAGGGATGTCGATGGGGGCGATGCGGCGCTGGCGGTTGGGCGCTGGCATGGGCAGGCTCTCCTTCAGCAAAACCTCCCCGCGTCGGGGATGAGGACGGCGGCAGTGAGCAGGCGTCACAGGTTCACCCACCGCGCCATCCGAACCGCCTTCAGGAGAGGTCGTGCGGGTCATCAGAGGATGGATACGCTGGCCCAGGTGTGAGATTCAACGATGCGTCTGACTCCACTGACGCCAGTGTATCAGAGTCTGGCGCTTGCTGGGTCGTTGGCGCCACAGGCGCAGCCTGCGATTGCTGTGTTTGCGCGGACTTCCTCCGACCGTCGACGATGCGGCTGTGATATCTGGTCAACCGGATATAGAACGACAGCAAGATGATACAGACGACGAACGAGGCGAATGCAAGCGCAGCGGAGGCGGCCGGGTAAAAGACGGGAACGCTGGCGAAGAATCCGCGGCTCAACGCCGGGCGTGTCAGTGGCAAGCTGAACGCGATATTCAGCGCGCCAGCGAGAAGCGCGAGCATTGATGGCCCGCCAAATGTCAGAAAGACCAGCGACTCAAATGATATTGGCTCCTTCTCTCGCGATGCTGAGACTTTGCGCCCATAGAATCCGCTCTCCCAGCTCAGCAGCCCGGTGGTCTGGGCGAATTTATTGACGTTCGGTTCGATGCACGTCTGAATATACTCGCCGAGCCGTGCAATCGTACTGGCGTGATCCACATACCACAAACCGAATATCGAAGCCTCGATTGGGATCAAAAAGATGAGCCAGGGAAAGTAATGGGTCGTCGCTGCCGCGCCCAGAGTGAAGGTGAGCGCTGTGATATGCACTTGTAGAATGAAGGTCTGTGCATTGGAGCGGTTCTGTATCTCTGTTCGCAATGCCTTATATTCCGCCAGGATCACTTTGAGCGCATCGCCTTCGTGGTCTGGGTCAACCGCGAAATGAGCAAGGTCCTGCGGTGAATCGCTGACCACTGTGCGAGTTGATTTCATCGGCCCCCATCGCTTTCATCTACCACCCGATGCGAACAAGCAGCGTCAAGCACAACAGTATCACACCGGGCAGAGCCATGTGAACGGTGTACTATCTCTGCGCACAGCAGCACGTCGTGCTCACCGGTCTCACCATCACAGGCTGCCGCCGCCTTCTTCGCTATCAACAGGTGTTGACAACGGGAATAACCAGTGCGCAGATACAACGTATTGAGCGCCTGCGCCACGAGTAGCGACGAGATAGTGTGACGAGATAGTGTTGAGAAGGTGTGATGGACAGCCATACGGAAGAGCGACGCCTGTCAAGTGAAAATGGCGAAATTCGGCTCAAAGCCAATGAGCTCTTTCTCGTCTGTGACGAACATGGCGACATTGCGACCGATGACGCAGCCAACGGTCTCTACTGGCGCGGAACACGCTTCCTGCGACGCCTGAACATGCTGGTGGATGGACGCCCGACAGAGGATCTCTCGCATGCCGTCTCCGATGACGGAACGACATGTTCATTCGATGTGGCGATACTCTCAGAGAACGAGCAGCAAGGCATCGACGGCGGCCAGCGAGACATCCACCTGAATCGAAGGATCGAGCTCAGCGCCAGCTCGTTTAAGGAGACGTTGACCTTCACGAGCTATCGCACCGGATCGGTTGCTCTGACTGTTCGTCTCGCGCTGGGAGCCGATTTCAAAGACATCTTCGAGGTTCGCGGCCTGCGCAGCGTCGGACGCGGCGCCTTCCAACCTCCAGAGTTAGCCGCTGGCGCGATGTCGCTGTTTTATCTGGGGCGCGACAACGTCCTCCGCGCCGCGCGCGTGACAGTCTCCCCGGACGCTGACGCCGATTCGGTGAAGCAAGAGTTGACGGAAGAGAACGCCGATGTCAGCGTCACTGGCCAATGGACGTTGCGACTGAGACGGTTGGAGTCTACGACCATTTCGGTCGTGGTGAATGTCTGGGAGGGCAATCCTTCGACGCCACCCGAGCAGCGCTGGCGCGGTGACGAGGCCATCCAACGGCAGCCGCTCCGTGTACGACCGCTTCCCACGCTGGTGAGTGACAACACCTCCTTCAATCGCACGTTGCTGCGCGGCATGCACGATCTGGAGATGATGTGTGTGCGCACGCCAGCGGGCTTCTTCCCATATGGTGGCATCCCCTGGTATGTCTGCCCGTTCGGGCGCGATAGCTTGATAACGAGTCTGGAATTTCTGCCGTGGTTTCCGGAGGTGGCGCGCGGCACGCTCGCATTTCTCGCTGCCCGGCAGGGGCAGAAGGAAGATAGCTTCACCGAGGAGCAGCCCGGACGTATTCTGCATGAGCTGCGGGTTGGTGAGCTGGCCAACCTGCGCGAGATCCCATTCATACCATACTACGGCGCTGTAGATGCCACGCCGCTCTTCATCATCACGCTGGAGCAGTACATCCGCTGGACCAATGACACTGAATTGCTGCGCCAACTGTGGCCGCATGCCCTGGCAGCGGCGCGCTGGATCGTGGACTATGGCGATAGCGACGGTGACGGGTTCCTGGACTACCAGCGATCCGAAGCCACCGGCCTGGTCAATCAGGGCTGGAAGGATAGCTGGGACGCAATCTCGCATACCGATGGTAGCCTGGCGCAGGGGCATGTGGCGCTCTGCGAGGCGCAGGGCTACGCCTATGCGGCCTTTCAAGCAATGGCCTGGCTGGCAGCGCAGTCGGGACATGGCGACCAGAGCCAGCCGTGGAGTCAGCGCGCTGCTGAGCTGCAGCAGCGTTTTTCAGAGCGGTTCTGGTGGCCCGAACAGCAGTGCTATTATCTTGCGCTGGATGGCGCCAGCGAGCCGTGTCGGGTCGTCAGCTCCAATGCCGGGCAATGCCTCTGGTCAGGGATCGCAACACAAGCACAAGCGCAGGCGATTGTCGAGCGGCTGCTGCGTCCGGACATGTATACCGAGTGGGGCATCCGTACGCTGTCATCGGATGCTGCCCGCTTCAATCCGATGAGTTATCACAATGGCTCGGTCTGGCCACACGACACCGCGCTGATCGGCGCTGGCTTTGCGCGCTATGGCTTCCGCGAGCAGGCGGCGCGCCTTCTGGGAAATCTCTATGGCGTTAGCCTGCACTATGAGGGTGCACGGCTGCCTGAATTATTCTGCGGCTTCGCACGCACGCCCGGTTTCGGGCCGACGCGCTACCCGGTGGCATGTGCGCCACAGTCGTGGGCGGCGGGCGCTCCATTTCTGCTGATGCAGGCGTTGCTGGGCTTCGAGCCAGACGCCACGCAGGGACGGCTGACCCTGCGCCGTCCATTGCTGCCCGATTGGTTGAGTCGGCTGGAGATGCGTGAGGTGCGCGTGGGCGATCTGAGCGGGCAGTTGCGTTTTGAGCGATCCGGAGATGAGGCAGCGGTGAGGCTGTCGCACGGGAGCGAGATCGACATTCAGGTCGCCCCTTGATGGCGTCTTGAAGGCGTCTTGATGGCGTCTTGAAGGCGTCTGGCCATGGTGGCTGGCGGGCCGAACGCCCTACGCAATTTTCCTTATCATGGGCGCCTGTGGTAGAATGAGTCGTGACTGTTGCGCCCGGCCCATGCGGGGCCGGACAATCACAGTCATACACATAGGCGGCTCCCCAGCCGCCTCAGGAGAACTCGAAGAACATGAAGGCCGGAATCCATCCGAAATATCAGACCGCGACGGCTGTCTGTGCCTCCTGTGGCAATACCTTCACGGTTGGCAGCACCAAGGGCGACCTGAGGGTAGACGTGTGCGCCAAGTGCCATCCGTTCTACACGGGCCAGCAGCGCATCCTCGATACGGCGGGCCGCGTCGAGCGCTACTACAAGCGCTTCAACATCGCCGAGAGCGACGAGAAGTAGAGCCAACCGCACGATTCGTGGTGGGGCGCGGACCGCAAGGCCTCGCGCCCTGTCGTTATCCGCCCAGATGAAACGCCCAGATGTACCAATCTGCCCGCATGATCCGTTCAGGCGCACGCTGCAGTTCGCTGAGGAGGCGCACTGGATGAAGGGAACATCCCGTCCTCGCACGGTTCTGTTTCTCATCTCTGATACTGGAGCCGGTCATCGTAGCGCCGCCAATGCCATTCATGCTGCGATGCGGCTGGTAGACGGGCAATCCTCTCGCCCCGCAGGCGCTAACGGCGCCCGCAACGGCGGTCGCAGTGGCGCGAACCATCCCAACTGGCGCGTTATCATTGTCGATGGCTTTGCCGAATGCGCCAATTTTCCCCTGCGCAAAGGCGTCTTTTTGTATGGCCCCGCCATCAAGCACAGCCCGCGACTCTACTCGCGCCTCTTCCATATGACCAATACGGTCAACCGCTTCAACGCCGCCTATCGCATCTCGCAGCCGTTCCTGCGCCAGGGCATCTCAGAGCTGCTGCGACGCACGCGGCCAGATGTCATCGTCTCCGTCCACCCGCTACTCAATCACATCACCCTCCAGGCCATGCGCGAGCTGGGCGTGCGGGCGCCGTTCATCACTGTGATCACCGATCTGGTCAGCATCCATACCGCATGGGTGGCGCCCGGCGTCACAGCCTGCGTGACGCCCACGAAGGCGGCGCGCGACTACGCGGTCGCCGCCGGTTTGCCCGCCCGGCGCGTGCGCCTGCTGGGCATGCCGATCGATCCAGCTTTTGCTGTCAAGCCAGAGACGACGCTGGAGGAGCGCAAGGCGGCGCTGGGCCTGGATCCGCATCTGCCGACGATACTGCTGGTCGGCGGTGGCGAGGGCGCTGGCGGCCTGGAGCGCGCGGCGTATGCGCTGGGGCGGCTCGATCTGCCCGCGCAGTTGGTCATCATCACCGGGCGCAATGCGGCGCTGCATCATCAGCTCGACCGCGATAAAGAGAGCTTCAGCGTGCCGACGACGGTCTATGGCTTCGTCCACAACATGCCGCAACTCATGCGCGCCGCCGATGTGGTGGCGACCAAAGCTGGCCCTGGCTCCATCAGCGAGGCGATGGCCTGTGGGTTGCCCATCGTGCTGACCGGCTACATACCCGGACAGGAAGAGGGCAATGTGGACTACGTGCTCTCCAACCATCTCGGCGTGATGGCGCGCACGCCCGAAAAGCTGGTCGCCGCCATTTGCACCCTGCTGACGCCTGGCTCGGTGACGCTGGCGGAGATGCGCGCGAACATCCAGCGGCTGAGCTATCCCCACGCCTCCGCCGATATCGCCAAGCTCGTGCTGAACTACCTGCCAGCGGCTAATAGCGTCTCGGCCTGGGCCAGCGTGCCGCGCGTGCGACGTGGGCGACTCTCGCGGGTGCTGAGCCGCCGCACCACAGCGCTGCGCCGTGCGCGGCGGGTGGTCAGCAGCGCGCGGCGCACCCCGCAGCATATCGCGCTGGCGCTGCCGCACCTGCGCGGCGGCAGGCCGCATCTGCGCCGTCCACTGGCGTTGCCCCGGCTCAGCGCGGCGCGGGCGCTCTTGCAGCGCAGCGCGCTGGAGGGCGCGGCATCGGTCAGCCGATCAGACGCTGACCGCTGGGATTGAGGAGCGCGTGGCGTGCGGCGCCTGCTGTGCGGTATACCCTCTGAGGAGAGGATGCGACGACTTCTCCCACCCCGCATCCGCAGGGCAGCGAGAGTGATGAACGGCTGAGCGATTGAGAGGCAGCGAGTGAGCGCGGACCAAGCGCCGACCCCCGACGAGAGCGTGCCGCCGATTCTGAGTGGCGCTGGACTGCGACGACGCAGCGCGGCCCGCTGGGCTTTGACGGGTGGTGTGCGCATCCTCTATCGCTGGTGGACTCGTCTGGCTGTGGCGCTCTTCCCCGAAGGTTCCGCCAGGGCGCGCTGGGCCGCCAACCTCGGCGTGCCGCTGCCCGACCGCCTCAATATGAGCTGGATCACGCCGCAGCTCGCCGTCGGCGGCCGCGTGCGCCCGGAGGACGTGGGGCGGCTGGCTCGTTCGGGCGTCACCCGCGTCGTCGATACGCGCTCCGAACATAAAGACGACGAGGCCGCACTCGGCGCAGAAGACATCGAGCTGCTCTATCTGCCGACTCCCGACACCGCGCCGCTCTCGCTCGACGACCTGCGGCGCGGCGCGCTGTGGATCAATGAGCAGATCGCTGATGGCCAGCGCGTGCTGATCCACTGCGAGCATGGCGTGGGGCGCAGCGTGCTGCTGACGGCGGCGTCGCTGGTGGCGAGCGGCATGTCGGCGCATGCGGCCGTCACACTGGTGCAGCGCCGGCGCTGGCAGGCGGCGCCCAATCATCGCCAGATCGTGCGCTTGCAGCAGTTTGAGCGCGAGATTCACGGGGCGCAGGTGACGCCCCGCTGAGCGTGACCCCCTCCCCCGACCCCTCCCCCGCTTTGCGGGAGAGGGGAGCTACCCTCCTCCAAAGGAACACGTGGAAAGTGAGCGGTGGAGCATGCGGCGACGACGGCTGCGGAGCCATTGGCGGGCGATTGCCCTGCTGGCGCTGTTCGCGACGTGTGTAGCGGGCTGCTCGACGCCATCGCCTTTCACGCCGCCCATCAGCAATCCGGGCCTGCACGCGCCGCCCGCCAGCGGCGATTGGCTGGAGTTTGGCTATGATCCCGCTCGCAGTGGGGTGAATCCGGGCGACTCGGCGCTCTCGCCCGCCAACGTGGGCAAGCTGGTGAAGCTGTGGCAGGCTCGCCTGCCCGGCGTGGCTGACTCGTCACCCATCCTGCTGCATGCGCTGCCATTCCCCTCTGGCCCGCGCGATGCGCTCTACCTCACCACGCGCGATGGCCATCTGGTCGCGCTCGACGCCAGCAATGGCACGCAGATCTGGAGCCAGCAGCCGGAAGGTCCCAAGATCACCCATTCATCGCCTGTGGCCGACGCCGCGCGCCAGTATGTCTACGCCTATGGGCTGGATGGCGCGCTGCACCGCTACGATCCCATCACCGGGCGCGAGTCCACCGGCGGCGGCTGGCCGGAGCCGATCACGCGGATGAATCAGACCGAGAAAGAAGGCACAGCGCTCAACCTGGCCAATGGACGCATCTATGTGGCCACCGGTGGCTACATCGGCGACGCGCCGCCGTATCAGGGGCATGTCGTCACGATTGACCTGGCCAGCGGCTCCGAGCGCGTCTTCAATAGCCTCTGCTCGAATCTGACGACACTGCTGCAGAACGGCGAGTGCGAGAGCCAACAGTCGGGCATCTGGTCGCGCGGGGGCGCCGTGGTTGACCCGGTCGATGGCGACATCTGGGTCGTGACGGGCAACGGAAACTTCAACGCCAATCAGGGCGGCTATGACTACGGCGACAGCATCCTGCGGATCAGCCCGGATGGCTCGACGCTGCTCGATTCCTTCACACCGGCCAACTATCAATCGCTGGACGACACCGACGCCGACCTGGGCAGCTCGTCGCCCGCGCTGCTGCCGCGCATCGCCACCAGCGCGACGCCGCTGCTGCTGGCGCAGGCGGGCAAGGATGGCCTGCTGCGGCTGCTCAATCGCCAGAACCTCAGCGGCCAGGGCGGGCCGGGCCACCTGAATGGCTCGCTCCAGACCATCAATCTGGGCTGTGGCCTCTATACGCAGCCCGCCGTGTGGACGAATCCCGCCGATGGCGCGGTCTGGCTCTTCGTCGCCAGCTCCTGCGACCTGCGCGGGTTCCAGGCGCAGACGGACGCCAGCGGCGTGACACGGCTGGCGCAGGTCTGGCGCGACGGAGACTCCGTGACCTCGCCTGTCATCGCGGGGGGCATGCTCTTCGCGGCAGGCTCCGGCGCGCTGCGCGCGTTTGATCCGACGACTGGGCGCATGCTCTGGGGCAGCGACCAGGCCAGCGCCAACGGCAGCATCGGCTCGATCCACTGGGAAAGCCCCATCGTGGTCGGCGACACCGTCTACATCGCCGATGAGAATGGCGCCATCACCTGCTATGGACTGTGAGGCTAGCGGGCTGGCGGCGCCGTCTTGGCCAAAGTTGGTATCGCTGACCTGGGTTCCCCCTCCCTGAAGGGGAGGGGGTCAGCGGGAGAGGTTTCACCATGGATACACTGGCGCCATTGGATGTGGAGGCGCTGCAGCGCGGGCTGGTCGGCCTGCGGCTGGGCGGTCGCGTGGTCTATGCGCCAGAGGTTGGCTCGACCAATACGCTGGCGGGCGAGCTGGCGCAGGACGGCGCCGCCGAGGGCACGCTGGTGACGACCGATTTCCAGACGGCGGGGCGTGGGCGTGTGGGCCGCATCTGGAAGGAGCGCCCCAACCAGCAGCTCGCGCTCTCGCTGATCTTGCGTCCCGGCTTTCCGCCGCACTTCCTGGTGATGGCGAGCGCGCTGGCGGTGGCGCAGGGAATCGAGGCGATCACTGGCGCGCAGCCCGACATCAAGTGGCCGAATGACGTGCTGCTGCATGGACGCAAGATCTGCGGCGCGCTGATCGAGATGAGCGATGGTGTGGCGATTCTGGGGATCGGCGTCAACGTCAACGGCGAGCTGGGCGATGATCCTGAGTTGCAGGGGCGCGCGACCACGCTGGCGGCGGCGCTGGGCCATCCAGTCAGTCGCGAGGCGCTGGCGGTGGAGATCGTGCGACGGCTGGATGCACGCTACGCTGCGCTCCAGACGGGCGGCGCGGCGGCGCAACACGACCTGCGCGACGCCTGGCGCGCGCGGCTGGTGACGCTCGGCCAGCGCGTCGCCATTCGCCAGCGCGAGACGACGCTGCACGGGCTGGCGGAGGAGGTGGCCGACGACGGCGCGCTGCTGCTCCGCCTGGACGATGACCAGCTCACCACCGTGCTGTGGGGCGATGTGGAGTAGCACACATTCCAGCTTCCCGCGCTTGACAAGCGGATAGCATCGGGTAGACTAGAGGCGCGGCGCCATGCGGGCGTCGGCATGAGGCCAACCAGCGCAGGTCATGGCAGGTCACGGCGCCTGTCCATGCGAGAGACAGGAGCGGAGGACAGGGGATGAGCGACGAACAGCAGCGACGCGATGCCGAGCAGCGGCGGCGATTTGGCCTGCCCCAGGGCGTCGATCTTCATAACTTCGATCCGCGCAAGGCAATGGATCCCAACTCGCTCGATAAGATTCTGCGGGCGCAGGCCATCGCGCGAGCCGAGGCGCAGGCCGCCACGACCGTCATCATCGCCACCATCGTCAGCCTGGTCACGTCAGCGTTCAGCTTTGTGGCTGCGCTGGCCTGGAATACCGCCATTCAGGCTGCGCTGGACAAATACCTTGGCCCGACCGGTCCTTTCACCAAGACGATTGGGAATCACCCGGTCGCTATCAAAGGTATCTATGCCATCATCGTCACCGTCATCGCGATCATCGTCATCCTGATCGTAAACCGCTTTGCGGGCAACCTCGCCAAGAAGTCGGCCATCGCGCTGGCCTCGGGCAACTAGCGCCAGTAAATATGGCAACCTGCGACCGTCTCTCAGCGTAGAGACAGATGTCGCGCAATGTCGAGCGGCGAAACCAACATGCGAACGCGCATGCCAGGCTTCGCCGCTCTGCGCGTCTATCGCAGTGTTGGAGGGAGCTACATGGGGATGCAGGAACCCGCTATCGTCGTGGAGGATCTGCACAAGACCTACGGCGCGACGAAAGCGGTCGATGGCATCAGCTTTACGGTCGGCCTGGGCGAGATATTTGGCATGCTCGGCCCCAACGGCGCGGGCAAGTCCACCACCATCGAGATCGTGGAGGGACTGCGCGTCGCCGATAGTGGCGTGGTGACAGTGCTGGGACTCAAGCAGCCGCGCGCGGCGCGCGCCATCAAGTCGCGCATCGGCATCCAGCTCCAGACGACCTCGCTGTATCCGCGCCTGACTGTCACCGAGATTCTCGATCTGTTTCATACGTTCTATCCCGGCCGCAAGACGCTGCCGACCAGCCAACTGATCGACATGGTGGACCTGGGCGAGAAGCGGACGACCCGCAGCAAGGATCTCTCCGGCGGCCAGCGGCAGCGGCTGAGTGTCGCGCTGGCGCTCGTCAACGACGCCGACATCATCTT
>DATAED010000331.1:0-3542 GCA_036258195.1 Ktedonobacterales bacterium | reverse complement strand
CTCCGACTCGCGGCTGGTTTGCAGGCAGTTGCCCGGGTCGTGGCGGCCCTGCTCGTCATCGCGAGCTTTATCGCACTAGCCCTCCACTTCTTGCACGTCGAGGTGTCCTCAGCGATTCCCGACGTCTGGCCGATCTTTGAGCCATCTGGCATCCCAGGACTTCCTAGCGCCTGGTGGCGCACGCGCGCCACATCATAACACGCCATTTGGCTCAGCGTCCGGGTGGTGAGCCTGCGACGCAGCGCCCATGAAGTCCTCCGCGACCGAGTAGGTGGGTCGCGGAGGACTTCATCTGGAGTTTTTCGAACAGCTACCGAGCGCCTGACGCGCCGCGCGAGATTACATCCGACGACGAGGCCAGCGACGATATGACATCATTCACCCCCCAAACAGCGCCTGCCCCATCACCTCCGCCGCCTCCCGCTGCATGCTCGGCAACACATGCGCGTAGCGATCCATCGTGAAGGCCACACTGCTATGCCCCAGCCGCTCACTCACTACCTTCACATTGACCCCCTGCAGCAGCATCAGCGTCGCCGCCGTATGCCGTGTGAACGATGTCAAGAAATCGGCCGTTCGCTATTGAGAAATCGGCCACCTCAGACGCACGGATCATGTCGTCGCTGGAGCTTCCGCTAACGGGCCTTGTCGCTGTTCCTGGTGGTGTTCCAGGCTCTGGCGGAAGCGGAAGCTCTCGCCCTCCAGCAGCAGGATATGGCTGCGATGCACCAGCCGGTCGAGCAGCGCCGCAGTCATACGTTCATGGCCAAACACCTCCGTCCAATGCGCGAAATCGAGATTTGAGGTGAGCGCGACGCTGGCGCGCTCGTAGCGATCCGAGAAGAACTGGAAAAGCAACTCTGCCGCTGTCGGCGAGAAGGGCAGATAGCCGACTTCGTCTACCAGGATGAGCGCGTAGCGGCGGTACTGGGCGAGCAGCTTGGGCAGGCGCAACTGCTGTTGGGCCACTTCCAGTTCATTGGCCAGCGCAGCCGCGGTGCGGAACAGCACGCGTGAGCCGCGCAGACAGGCGGCGCGCCCCAGCCCAATCAGGAGATGGGTCTTGCCCAGGCCACTGGGGCCGACCAGCAGCACGTTCTCATGCTGCGCCAGGTAGGCGCCCTGCGCCAGCTCCAGGACGCGGGTCTTGGGAACGGAAGGAACCACCGAGAAGTCGAAGTCCTCCAGGCGCTTCTCATAGGGGAACTGGGCTTGGCGTAGGTAGCGACGCAACTGGTGGTCATGACGCTGGGCTACCTCCTGGGCGAGCAAGGTCTGGAGATAGCCGAGGTAGCCCGCGCCCTGCTGCTCCGCTTCCCGCGCCAACGCCACGCAGTCACGCGCGATCGCGGGCAGACGCAGTTGCTTGAGATAACTCTGGATCAGGGCGAGCTGTGGGTCGGCCACGGCATCTGACCCGGTTGACCCGGTCAGCGCCGTGGTGGAAACGCTGGAAACGCGGGTGGGAACGGTCGTGGACGCTTTTCGTACGCTCATCTGCGCTCACCGCCCTCAGTGCCGGATTGTCCAACGAGCAGGCGATTGTATGCGGCGAGATCCGGACGCGGTTGCGGCAGGTGGTAGTCCGGATAGCGCTCCGGGTCCAGCGGCGCCGTCTCCGGCGTTGGCTCGTCGGCCCATTGTAGGACTTGGCGCACGGTGTCGGCGCTGTAGCGGTGACTGGCGGCGGCCAACTCGAGCGCTGCGCCCACCTCAGCGACCGAGTGCGCCAGACACAGATGCAGGATGCGGGCGAACTCCCGGTTGCCGTCGTGCAGCCCCAGCGCGTCCCGCTCGGCGACCAGGCGCTGGCGATACGCCTCCCAGTGCGGCGGTAACGCGCCGTTGCGTAGGGCAGAGGCGAACGGGACCGCAAAGGGCTTCTCCAGCAGCAGCGGCACGTAATGGCGGAAATCCTCGACCACCTGCCCACGCAGATAACTGCGGGGATGGACGGCGATCTTCTCGGCTCCAGCAAAAAGCCGAACCGCGAAGGGGTCCGCCTTGAGGGTCAGGCGCGCGCCGACGTAGCGTACCGGAACCGAGTAGTCGTTGCTCTCGAAGCGCACGCGCCCGGTCGAGCGCACCACCACTTCACGCAGTTCGCCGACCTCGCTGGGGTGCTCTGGCAGCGACGTGAGCAGTGGACGTTCCTCGGCCAGCAGGTCAGCAATGGCGCTGGTGCGGCCCGCCATGACGCGTTGCTGGTCACGCTGGCACTGCGTGCGCAGCAGCGCGTTCAACTCCTCAAAGCTCTCGGCTTCGGGGATGGGCACGAAGTAGGTGCGGCGCGCATAGCCCACCAGGTTCTCGACGCTGCCTTTCTCCCAACCGGCATGCGGATTGGCGAAGACAGCCTCGTAGCCGTAGACGCTGTGGAAGTGGCGAAACGCCTGCTGCTCCTGACGTGAATGACCACGTAGCAACTGGGCGACCGCTGGCTTGAGGTTGTCGTAGACCACGCTGCGTGGGACGCCGCCCCAGAACTCGAAGGCCCAGCGCTGCCCCAACAGAAAGGCGTCTTGCCGCTCGGTGGGGAAGACCGCCAGGAACATCGCACCCGAATAGCGCAGCCGCGCCGCCAGGAAGGGAACCTGAAGCTCCTGGCCCGCCAAGCGCACGACAGCATGACCGAAGTCCACCTCGCCACGCTCACCCGGAGCAAAGGCCAGCGGAATATACGCTTTCGCCTGCGCCACTTCCCGCCGCGCAAGGTGGCGCTCGCGCACGAGTTGGCGCACCGTAGATTCGGCGACGGCGATCCCCATCTGGCAAAGCTCCACCCACATCCGGTGCGCGGTCCAGCGCTGCTTGGGTGCGCGAGCGCGCAGACGCACGTTCTCCTCCAGCCAGCCCTCGATGTGCGGCAAGATTTGGTCGCGCACCGGCGTCGAGCGCGGAACGCTGCGCTGGTAGCGGCGTACTGGCGCTTCCGGCGCTTCAAGCAGCAGTCGCGCTACGGTGTCACGTGAGACGCGAAACCGTTTCGCCGCCGAGCGTTGGGAGCGCCCTTGCACGAGCACCCAGTCGCGAATATCGTCACGTATGGTCACTTCGTACACCTCATGACCTCCCCGAGAACCTGAAGCCGTTGCACGCTTCAAGTCTAGGGGAAGATGGTTAACGAAGTGGCCGGTTTTTACAACATCGAATGGCCGATATTCGAGTATCGTTCACACCTCCGGCATTGGAAGTGACAGATCCAACGATATTGAGCTTTTTATCGATAGGCGATCCATCGTTGTTGCAGACCGGACTCCACTAGTGGAACGCATGCGAACGCATGCGCGTCGCACAATCTTGTTTTTGCGACGTCGAGCGGCGAGTTTCATGCAGACCTCGCCCTATCGTGAACTTAAGCAGCTTGTTCCGCGTAGAGCTGTGACACGAGCCGAAAGCCCTGTTTCTCGTACCAGCCGTCGAAGGAAAAGATGGCGTCTGCGTCCACACGCCGTGCCACCACAGCCACCACAGCGTCGAAGAGGGTATTCTGCTTGCTCCCGTACGGGTTGAAGAGAGTCATCGCCTCGGCAAGCACGCCC
>DATAED010000330.1:0-2271 GCA_036258195.1 Ktedonobacterales bacterium | reverse complement strand
ACGGGCATATCGACATCGCGCGGCGCGCGGCGCATCTGGTGGATGAGCTGGTCGTCGCCGTTTACGCCACCCCCAGCAAGCACCTGCTCTTCTCCACCGAGGAGCGCGTCGAGCTGTGGCGCGCCACCATCGCCGATCTCGGCCTGACCAACGTGCGCGTCGAGCCATTCGCCGGACTGACGGTGGAGGTCGCGCGGCGGGTCGGCGCCAAGGCTATCGTGCGCGGGCTGCGCGCCGTCACCGACTTCGAGCTGGAGTTTCAGCAGGCACTGATGAATCGCAACCTTGCGCCAGAGATCGAGACGCTGATGATCGTCACCGCGCTCAAGCATCTCTTCGTCAGCGCCAGCCTGCTCAAAGAGGTGGCCCGGCTGGATGGCGACCTGGACGGCATCGTCTCTCCCACCGTCGCCCAGGCCATCCGCGCCAAGCTGGGGCAACCCCATGAGTAGCGCGCAAGATGGCGCCCGCCTGCCCGCAGACTGGCTGCTGACCAATATCAGCCGCCTCGTCACGCTGGATGACACGCGCGGCAGCGCGACGAATCCGCTGGGGATTATCGAGCGCGGGGCGCTGGCGGCGCGCGACGGGCGCATCGTGTGGGTCGGGCCAGAGGCGGCGCTGGCGGCGGCGGTGGCTGTCGAGGGTGTCGCGCCAGTCGCGCGCGTGGATGCGGGTGGGCGCGCGGCGCTGCCGGGCTTCGTGGACGCCCACACCCACTTCATCTTCGCGGGCGACCGCGCCGAGGAGTTTCACCTGCGCCACGCCGGCGTCGGCTACGAAGAGCTGGCGCGGCAGGGGCGCGGCATCCTCAGCACGGTGCGCGCCACCCGCGCGGCCAGCGCCGACGAGCTGCGCGCGCTGGGCGAGGCGCGGCTGCACTCCTTCGCCGCCCAGGGGACGACCACCGTGGAGGGCAAGTCGGGCTACGGCCTCGATCTGGCGACCGAGGGGCGCATCCTGGAGGTGATGGCCGCGCTGGCGCGCGAGGGCGAGGCGACGGGACTGCCGCGCATCGTCCCGACGTTCCTGGGCGCGCATACGCTGCCGCCGGAGGGGCGTGGCTCACCGGAGGCCCGCGCGGCCTATGTGGACGCCATCTGCGACGAGATGTTGCCCGCCTTCGCTGGACGCGCACGCTTCTGCGATGTCTTTTGCGAGTCGTCGGCCTTCAGCGTGGCGGAGTCGCGGCGGGTGCTGGAGCGCGCGCGGGCGCTGGGCTATGCGCTGAAGCTACACGCCAACCAGCTCGGCCCGTCGGGCGGCGCGCGGCTGGCGGCGGAGCTGGGCGCCGTCTCCGCCGACCACCTCGACTACGCCTCCGATGCCGAGCTGGACGCCCTGCGCGACGCGGGCGTGACGGGCGTGCTGCTGCCCGGCTGCAGCTTCACCCTCAGCGCGCCCTATCCCGCCGCGCGCCGCCTGCTCGACCGCGGCATGACGGTAGCGCTGGCGACCGACTTCAATCCCGGCACCAGCTACAGCGAGAGCATGCAGATGATGATCGCGCTGGCGGTCAGCGCGATGGGCATGTCGCTGGAGCAGGCGCTGCGGGCGGCCACGCTGGGTGGCGCGCACGCGCTGGCGCTGACCGATGCCGTGGGCAGCCTGGCGCCCGGCAAACGCTGCGATCTGGTCATCCTGCGCGGCGCGGACGAGCGCGAGCTGGCCTATCACTTCGGCGTCAATCTCGTCGCCGAGACGTACATCGGCGGTCGACGGGCGGCGGCTCGCTAGCGAATCCTGCCTCTACACGCCCAGGTAGCCGAAGACGATGGCGACGATCACCGCGACTGAGACGGCCACGACGATGATTGGCTCCCAGACCGTGCCCGTCTTGAAGCGCAGATGGCGATTGGGTGGGAAGCCGAAACGCTCTTTGGACGGCCACAGCCACGGCACGCCGCCCTCCGTCAGGCTGTCGGCCACCAGATGCAGGAAATAGCCGATCATCAGCCCGGCAAAGGCGATGCCCACGCCCGGCGCCAGGAAGCCTCCCGGATTGACCCCTGAGGCGAGCGCCTCGCCCGTGCTCGTCAGCCCGAAGTGATAGAGCGCCAGCCCCAGCGCGTATTGCGCCGCCCAGACGATCGCGCCGACCACCCCCAGCCCGATCAGGCTGTGGAAGAAGGTGCGATGCCCCGTCAGATGCTGGATACCGCGACTGATCGGCCCGAGCTTCTGGCCCAGCGTGCTGCGCGCATTGTCGATGTCAGGGGTCAACGCGCCCAGCGCTGCGAAGCCATAGAAGATGGCCTTCTCCGCCACCAG
>DATAED010000329.1:0-2594 GCA_036258195.1 Ktedonobacterales bacterium | reverse complement strand
GCCCGCAGGCGCTGGAGCGCATAGGCCAGCTCGCCAGCGCCGCGCCCGAGGACGCCGCCCTCACGCTGAGCGCCGCACAGTTGCTCGCGCCGATCCCACGGCCCGCCAAGAACATCCTGTGCGTCGGGCGCAACTATGCCGAGCATGCCGCCGAGTCGCTGCGCGCCAGTGGCGAGCAGGCGCCCGTGGGGCAGCGGCGTCCCAATATCTTCACCAAGGCCGTCACCACCGTCACCGGCCCCTTCGACGACATCTCGCTGGACGCCACGCTCACCCAGAAGCTGGATTGGGAGGTCGAACTGGGCGTCATCATCGGGCAGGGTGGTCGCCACATCCGCCGCGAGGACGCGCTGGGCCATGTCTTCGGCTACACCATCGTCAATGACCTGAGCGCGCGCGATCTGCAACACGCGCCCGGCCTGCAATGGTTCACCGGAAAGAGCCTGGATGGCTCGTGCCCGATGGGGCCGTGGATCGTGACGGCGGACGAGATTCCGAACCCGCAGACGCTGCATCTGACGCTGAGCGTCAACGGCGAGCTGAAGCAGGCCGACACGACGGCGCACATGCTGTACGACGTCGCCGCTATCATCGCGTCGCTGGCGGAGGTGATGACGCTGGAGCCGGGCGACATCCTGGCCACCGGCACACCCGCTGGCGTCGGTCACGGTCGCACGCCGCCCGAATACCTCCAGCCAGGCGATGTGATGGAGACGGCCATCGACGCTATCGGCGCGCTGCGTAACAAGATTGTGGCGGTCGATGGCGCCGCCTGACTTCTGCGCAAAGCTGAGAATCGTCTAAATCAATCGCACTGCGATTGACTTTCGGGCGCTCTGTGGACATACTTCTCAAGCGGACTCCGATGTGTGGAGTCTGGCGCGTGTCGGAGCAGGGGACAGTGTGGCCGCGATGAAGCGGTCATGTCTCTTCTCACGCGGATCTCGATGACCTGTCAGTCGTCAGACGGTCACGCTGTGGCTGTCGTCATCAGACAGAGGAGTCTGATGCAGGAGATCGAATTGCGCAAAACGGCTCTCGTCCTTGCCATCGCATGCACGCTGGCGTTGACCCTCGCCAGCGCCTTCGCAGTCAGCCCCGTCTCGGCGGCGCGCGCCCCCGCGAAGTCGGGCGCTGGCGCGGCGACCATCTATCACGGCACGCCGCGTATCCGGTCGAACGGAACATCCTCCAGCACAAACTGGTCGGGCTATGCGGTCACAGGCGCGAATGGCGCGTACACGGACGTCAAGGCGTCGTGGGTGCAGCCAACGGCGACATGCAGCTCGCGCAAGGCGGCGTATGCCGCGTTCTGGGTTGGTCTGGATGGCTACAACTCCAATAGCGTTGAGCAGCTCGGCACGGATTCCGATTGCTCGCGCGGCAGGCCCAGCTATTATGGCTGGTATGAGATGTATCCAAATCCGTCGTATTCGCTCTCAACTTCAAGTTATCCAGTAACGCCGGGCGACACGCTGACCGCCGAGGTTCACTACAACGGCAACGGCACGTATACGCTGAGCATGTCATCGTCGCGCGGCTGGAACTTCTCGACCACGCAGAGTGGCAACTTCACCAATTCGTCCGCTGAGTGGATCGCGGAGGCGCCGTCGTCGTGCTCGTTCACCTGCACGGTGTTGCCGCTGTCGAACTTCGGCACGATGTCGTTCTCCAGCAGCACGGCCAATGGGGCCAGCATCGGCAGCTACGGCAGCTCGGTCTGGCAAGACATCACGATGACGACGAGTGGTGGCACGGTGAAAGCCCAGCCATCGGCCCTCAACGGCAATGGCAATGGCTTCAGCGTGACCTGGATGCACAGCTAGGCCACACCTAGGCGCCGGGTAGTCACCGTGCGGGTGTCGCGGCGCTGGCAAGCTCCGAGCTGGCGCCGTGACCTCACCCCTGGCTCACTCCCCATGCGGGGCGAGGGGAACTCATCACGTGTGGTAGCATACAGCAGCCGTGCAGTTAATTGCGATGTGCGTCGTTTGCAGGCGACCGAGCTTGCGGCGCCATGTCGCAAACCAGCGGCCTTCAACTCTGAGGAAAGGGAGCTAAATGCGAAGTTCGTTGAAATGGCGGACAGGAACGTTCGCCGCAGGAATCATCTTAACAGTGGTGGGCTTGGCGGCGTCCCCGTCTGCTCTAGCGCACCCAGCATCGCTAGATCGGAATTCGCAGACTAATTCTCAGCTAATCATCTTGCCTACAGACCCGCCAGATGTTGTTGCACTCAAGAGGAATCATGGTAAGCCAGTGGTCGTACCAGATGTGGCCCATATGACACCTTCGTCTCTGGGTATGCCAACGGAAGTCACGCCCCTTTTTCAGGATGATGCTGTCTGCGCCCAAGCTCCAGCTACATTTAACCCCCTCAATGCCACCGCTGACCAGTTGCACTATTATGGATTGCCAGCGCGAGCAAGCGGGGAATCTCTCTCCCATTATCTGACGGTGCTCGGATATTTTAAGCACCGTAAATGTACAGCTCGCTACGTCAACATGACTGGCAGCGCCTCACGTAGCATGCATGCTGCTAGTGCCAATCATGCCGCCGATGTTAACCCAGTTCAAGCCTATCCGCACAACAT
>DATAED010000328.1:0-4163 GCA_036258195.1 Ktedonobacterales bacterium | reverse complement strand
GGCGGCGCGCGGTGAGGGCGCCTATCTGCTCAACAGCGAGGGAGAGCGCTTCTGCATCCGCTACGCCCCGACGATGAAAGAGCTGGCCCCGCGCGACATGGTCTCGCGCTTCATCAACCAGGAGATCGCCGAGGGGCGCGGTATCGACGGCAAAGACTACGTCTACCTGTCCGTGGCGCATCTGGGCAAAGAGCGCATTGACGCAAAGCTGCCCGACATCACCGACTTCGCCCGCAACTACCTCGGCGTCGAGCCATACTATGAGCCGGTGCCGATCCAGCCCACGGCGCACTACGCTATGGGCGGCATCCCCACGAACACCGAGGGCCAGGTGGTCATCGACGAGAACAACACCGCGATGCCCGGTCTCTACGCCGCAGGTGAGGTGGCCTGTGTCTCGGTGCACGGCGCCAACCGCCTCGGCACGAACTCGCTGGTCGATCTGATCGTCTTCGGGCGCCGCGCGGGCAAGCACATCGCCAGCAAGTGGCTGCCAGAGGCCGAATTCGGCGCGCTGCCCAGCGATCCGGAGGAGCGCGCACGCGAGCAGGTTGAGTCGCTGCTGGGCCGCAAAGAGGGCGAGACGCAAGACGCTATCCGCCAGGAAATGCGCGACATGATGATGGACAAAGTCAGCGTCGTGCGCGACGACAAGGGCCTGAACGAGGCGCTGGCCAAGATTGTCGAACTGAAAGAGCGCTACAGCAAAGTGCGGCTGATGGATCACTCCAAGACCTTCAACACCGAGCTGATGGAGGTCATCGAGCTGGGCAATCTGCTGGACTGCTCCGAGGCGACCGTCGCCGGGGCGCTGGCGCGCAAAGAGAGTCGTGGCGCGCACTACCGTCCCGACTACGAGGCGCGTGACGATGTCAACTTCCTGCGCCATACGCTGGCCTACCAGACTGCGATGGTCGGCGAGCCAACGCTGAAGTACAAGCCCGTCGTCGTCACGGAGTTCGAGCCCAAAGAGCGCAAATACTAGCAGAGAGGATACGGCGCCAACATGGCGGGAGATAGCAGCAAGCGGCAGGTGCATATCAAGGTCAAGCGCTTCCAGCCGGGCGAGCGAGCCGAGGCGTACTGGCAGCAATTCTCGCTCGAAGTGGAGGGAACTGATCGCCTGCTGGATGCCCTCAACAAGATCAAATGGACGCAGGATGGCACGCTGACTTTCCGACGGTCGTGCGCGCACGGTGTCTGTGGCTCCGACGCGATGCGCGTCAACGGTCGCAACCGCCTGGCGTGCAAGCTGCTGATGGCCGATCTGGGCGCGCGCATCTCGGTCGAGCCGATGCTAGGCTTTCCGGTTGTGCGTGACCTGGTGGTCGATATGGATCCCTTCTTCCACAAATACGAGAAGGTCAAGCCCTACCTGATCAACGACGAGCCAGCGCCGCGCACCGAGCGGCTCCAGTCGCCAGAGGAGCGCGCGCGCATCGAGGAGACGACCAAGTGCATCCTCTGCGGCGCGTGCACGGGGTCGTGCCCGTCCGTGTGGGCCAACCCTGAGTGGGTCGGTCCGGCCTCCATCGTCAACGCCCACCGCTTCATCTTCGATAGCCGCGACCGCGCCGCAGCCGACCGCCTCAACATCCTGAGCGACCGCAACGGTGTCTGGCGCTGCCGCACGATCTTCAACTGCACCGAGGCCTGCCCGCGCGGCATCCACGTCACGGAGGCGATTGAAGAGGTCAAGCGCGCTATCATGTACGGCGGCGAATAAGCGCCCGCCATTCAGAGGGGCGCGACCGCAGGTTATCCGCACGGTCGCGCCCCTCTGCGCCATCCCTCTGAATAGCAGCGCCTGCCTCCTCATGCAACCCTGCCGGTCACGTCCCCTTCACGATATCGACCGAGATTTCCACCGCTGGAGTCGTTCCTCTGTTCTCAAGCCAGTGTGTGGTGTTCTTATCCTCGGGCCAGCCCACTCCCGGCCCATACTCCGTAGCGACTCCATCGCGATGGTCGGTGATCGTTCCTTGCAGGATATAGATGACGCCTGGTCGGTCTTTATGGTCATGCATGGGGCCGAAGACGCCACCCGGCTCGAAGGTCACCAGACGCATGCGCAGGCTCCGGCCTGCCATACCCTCGATCTCAGGGCCAAGGTCAACCGTCGCCAGGAGTTCCGACGTCACGCCTTTTGTCTCAGGCGCCGCCTGTTCGTCGCTCATCGTGCTCTCCTCTCTGTCATTCCGGGGCCAAGTCGCCCTGGTTCAGCGCGAGAATATCACATCTCGGCTGATGCGTCAGACGAACCTTCGAGCGGTGGCCCGTCCGGACGTCGCGACAGCTCAGCCAGGTGCTCCCAGGTGTGCTCCAGCACGCGGCGCAGCGCCTTGTGAAGCGTGCGTGGGCCAGCGCTCAGTTCGCGCACAGCGGCGCGCTCCGCTGGCGTGGTCAATCGCACGCGCGCCGCAACCATCTCCGCGCTCTGCCGCAGCGCATCGGACACCGGCCGCTCGCCGCGCTCGGCGGCGCTGGCTAGCGCAGAGAACCCTGGCGCGCTCCCCAGCGCCGAGGAGAGGTACGCTCCCTGCGCACCAAGCACATGCAGCAGGATGGCCTGTGCGGTGCGCCCACCACCTGCGGGCGCAGTCTCCAGATGCGCATCGGATTGCGTCTCCGCCCAGTCGGCCAACGCGCCGCAGAGCCATCGGCAGCGCAGCAGGTAACGCTCGATCTCCTCACCACTGAGCGGCTCCAGGTCTGGGCCGAAGATCAAATAGGGTGAGCCATTGCCAAGCCATGAACCTGAGGTGATATGCTCGGCCACGCGCAGCTCCACAGGCGCATCGGGGTCGCCTGCGTCCTCTCCGTGGCGCCGCAGGAAGCGCTTGTACAGGCGGATAGCCTCTGGCGTGGCCGCCAGCGCCGCCTCGGTGGTGGGGCCAACGGCGACGCAGCCCAGCAGATCGAGCGCGTGTACCATCGTCTTCTTGCGCTTCGGCCCAGATTCCAGGTACAGCGCGTAGGTCGTGCTCGTCATTCCTCAGATCAACTCCTGTCGCTTGGTTCACCTTGATGGTCGACCGCGACTGTCTTAGCTGATGACGCGCCTGTCGCCATCGCCAGTGACTGGTTACCGTGCAGCGCCGCCGAGCCCAATCTCGTTGCCGTCGGCGTCGCGATAGGTGATCTTGCGCACGCCATTCGCGTAGGTTTCCTGAGTCCAGGGGTCGAGTCCACGGTCGGTGATCTGCGCGACGAGCGCATCGAGGGCATCGACGAAGAACATGAGCCTGCCATGACCGGCGTGTTCCCGCTGCTCCACAATATAGACGTACCGATGCGCCGCCAGCTCCCACACGGCCTCGGTGTCGTGCGGAAAGAATGCGGGCGGTGAGCCTAGCAGCCGCTCGTACCATGACCGCGCCGCTGCAAAGTCGACCACGGGGATACCCGCGAACAGGTCGAGCTGCATCGTCTGCATCATGTATGAGGATCCTTTCTTTGCTCGGCCATCTCTTTCAAGTAGCGGTTTCTGGTGAGCAACAATCCTCTCATGTATCGGGTGAGAAACGCGATCTCAGCGACTCTGCCCAGCACACCCAGCGGCGCCCGGAAAGTGAAAACGTCGATCATCAGCGTCCCATAGGGCTGCGGAACAAAGGTATGCACATGGTGCAGGCGCTGAAAGATGCCCGCGACCATCTCATCGGTGAAGCCAGTTGGTCGGCCGTAGGCGGTGATTTGCGAGGTCAGATGCTGCTTGATACCGAAGTGGACGGCCTCCCACGTTACGGTATCCCCCAGGCGCATCTCGCCCTTCAGCACACCCGCAACCGGGCGTTCGCGCGCGCCTGCCTGAGACTGCGCATGCGCGTCGACGCTGATCGAGAGATCGAAGCAGCGCTCTGGAGGCGCATGGATCGGCGTTTCTAAACGGATGGTTGGCATCGCCACTGTTCCCTTTCCCTGCCGTCAGGGTTGGGCTTGAGCTTCCATATAGACGATAGCGCACGAGAGCAGGGTACCGTCTCACGCTGGCCTGGGCGCTAGCGGAGCGCGGTGGGCGCTGGCGGCTCACGCAGCCAGAGCGACGCATGCGAGGGTTTCATCGTCGTCTCGACCGCCTCCAGCAGATGACGCTCGCAGGCGCCCAGATCGAGATCCTGGCGCAATGCCACCCCGAAGGCCGCCACAGTCGTAGCGGCATT
>DATAED010000327.1:0-6151 GCA_036258195.1 Ktedonobacterales bacterium | reverse complement strand
GGCAGCGCCGCGCGCGCCTCCGCCAGATGCTCGGCCAGCGGCGTCATCACCACCAGCAACCCGCCTGGCGCCACCACCCGCGCGAACTCCTCCGCCACGCGCGGCGCGAAGATGTTGAGCAGCGCGCCCACGCCCGCATCTGCAAAGGGCAGGCGGTCGCGAGCGCTGGCCACCACCCACGTCACGGAGGGCAATGGCGCCGACTTCTGCTGATCCGCTGGCTGGCGCTCCTCCAGGGCCGCGCGGCCCGCCGCCATGCGGATCGCGTCGCGGGAGAGGTCCAGCCCATAGAGCCGCCAGCCCTGCGCCTTCAGCGTAGACGCCCGCGACTGCGCCAGCCTTCGCAGATAGAAGCCCTCGCCGCAGCCAATATCCACCAGCGCCCGCGCCGCGCCCGGAATCGCTGGCGACTCCTGCGCCAGCCACGCGCCGACTATCTCAGTCAGCGCATCAGCCAGCGGCGCATACCAGCCCGCATCCAGGAAACGCCGCCGCGCGTGCAGCATCTCGGCGCTGTCGCCGCGCAGCCGCGTGGGGCGCAGCAGATTGACATAGCCCTGGCGCGCACGGTCGAAGCTGTGCCCGCTCGCGCAGGCGAAGGCGCGCTCGCCAGCAGCCAGCGGCGCCGTGCAGATGGGGCAGCACAGATCATCCGGCGCAGGTGGAACAGGGGAAACAGGAGCGGCTGAACGATCAGGCGACATGCGCTGGCGTCTCCCGCGCCGCTCTCGGCGCGCCCGGCCATTCGGTCAATGTGGACGACTCGATCTAACACAACCAGGGTACATCCTCACGACGACGCGAAGACGTACCCTGGGAAACGACCAGCCGTGCGCCAGCCCTGCGCAGTCGCTCAGGCCTGCGCTTCTTCCGTGGCCTCGGTGTCGCTGGTCTCAGTCGCAGCCGATGCGGCAGCCGGAGCGGCTGGCCCGGTCGCGGTGGCGACGCCAGCGGCGGCCTGCTCCGACGAGATGATGTTGACCTTGACCTTGGCCTCGTGGTTGGCGCTGACCCGCACTGGCGCCTCGAACGAGCCCAGCGCGCGCAGCGGCTCCTTCAACTGGATGCTGCGTCGATCAACCGTGATGCCCTCCTGCTCGCGCAGGGCGTTGGCAATGTCTTGTGTGGTGACGGAACCATAGAGGCGCTCGCCCTGGCCCACGCGCACCGCGAATGTCAGCGTCACGCTGGAGAGTTTCTCCACCAGCGAGGTGTGCTCGGCGTCGAGCTTGGCCGTGCGGCGCTTGGCGCTGGCGACCTGCTCGTTGAGGCTGGCCAGCGCTGTCGCCGTGGCCGCTGCCACCAGCTTGCGCGGCAGCAGGTAGTTGCGGGCGTAGCCATTGGCGACTTCTTTGACATCGCCAGGCTGGCCCAGCCCCGGCACTTCGTGCAGCAAGATTACTTTCATGTGAATTGCTCTTTCGCTCTCTGTCGCCCAGCCCACGCGCGCCCCGGTCAGTCGGGGGCATGGGAATCACGCGCAAGCCGTTGCAGGCGCACAAATACGAGTATACACGGCGAGCCAGCGCCCGGCAAGCGTCGCCCACCCGGATAGGGCATGGGCTGTGAACGATCGCGGCCATGAATGGCCGACGCACGGCTCGGTTGAGGCATGAATGCCCCTGAGTCGCGCCGCCGCAGGCAGGCGCCGCGCAGCTTTCAAGCCGCCGTCGCGCGCCCGCCTTTCAAGGCCGAGAGCGCCTGCCCGGCGCACTATTTCAGTTGCGCGCCCACCAGTTGCGGCACGGCCTCGGCGGCAGAGCGCGCGGCGTCGGCGTTCTTGCCGCCGCCCTGCGCCAGCTCTGGCCTGCCGCCGCCCTTACCGCCCAGACGGGCGCCGAGGTCCGCGGCGATCGCGCGGGCGTCCACTCCGCGTGCCGTCAGCGCTGGATCGACCATCACCACGAAGCGCGCCTGATCGCCGCTCGTCATGATGAGCGCCACCACCGCTGGCCCCAGCTTTGCCCGCACCGTATCGCTCAGCGCGCGAAGGGCTTGATCGTCGGAAACTGAGACGACGGCTGCGACCACTGGCGTATCGCCCGTAGCGCCGACCCGCACGGCCTTGCCCGCCAGTTGATCGGCCAGCTCCCGCGCCTGCGCCCGCTGCGCCGCCGCCAGCTCGCGTCGCGCGTCGGCCAGCTCCTCCTGGAACTGATCCACGCGCGTCAGGACGTCGTCGGGCTTCGTCCGCAGCCGCTCGCTCACCGTCATCAGCAGGTCGCTGCGCCCCCGCAGGAAGGTGTCGGCGGTCACGCCGGTCAGCGCCTCGATGCGGCGCGTATTCGCCGCGACGCTCACCTCCTGCGTGGTCAGGTACAGCCCGATCTGTCCGGTCGCCCCCACGTGGGTGCCGCCGCACAGCTCCCGGCTCGGCCCCATCGTCACCACGCGCACCAGATCGCCATACTTCTCGCTGAAGAGCGCCATCGCGCCGGTCGCGATGGCCTCCTTGTACGGCAGAATCTGCGTCGTCACGGGCAGGTCGTCGAGCACCCAGGCGCTCACGCGGCGATCCACCTCGCGCAGCTCCTCGTCCGTCAGGGGACGATTGAGGCTGAAATCGAAGCGCAGACGGTCTTCGGCCACCAGGCTGCCGCGCTGGTTCACCTGCTCGCCGAACAGGTCTTTCAGCGCGCGATGCAGCAGATGCGTCGCGCTGTGATTGCGCATGATGTTGCGGCGCCGCTCGGCGTTCACCTGGGCGCGCACGCTCGCGCCCACCCGCAAACTGCCCTCGGTCATCTGCCCAAACTGGACGTTCAGCCCCGGAATGGGACGCTGCGTGTCCAGCGCCTGGAACGCCCCCATCTCGTTGCTGATGACGCCCTGGTCGCCCCGCTGGCCGCCGGCCTCCGCGTAGAATGGCGTCCGCGCGAGCACGATAGCCGCGTTCTCCGGGGCGGTCACCATGTCCACCGGCTGGCCGTTCACCAGCAGGGCGACGATCTCGCTCTCGTCCGACACGCCGTCGTAGCCGGTGAAGACCGTCTGCGGCAGGACCTTCGCCAGATGGGTCCATGCCTCTTCCCCCTTCTCGCGCTGGAACGGGTTCGCACTGCGCGCCCGCTCGCGCTGCTCTTCCATCGCCGATTCGAAGCCCACACGGTCAATCGTCATGCCCCGCTCGGCGACGACCTCTTCGGTCAACTCCAGCGGGAAGCCATGCGTGTCATACAGGCGGAAGGCGACATTGCCGGGCAGCGTCGTCTCGCCCCTGGCGCTCAGGCGCTCCAGATCGCGCTCCAGCACCGCCAGGCCCGTCGCCAGTGTCTGGTTGAACTTGCGCTCCTCCATGCTGAGCACGTCGATGATCTGGTCGTGGCGCGCCTGGAGCTGGGTATAGTGGTCGCCCATCTGCCCGATGATGATCTCCGCCACCTCCGTCAGGAAGGGACGGTCGAGGCCCAGTCGCTTGCCAAAGAGCGCCATGCGCCGCAGCACCCGGCGAAAGACATAGCCGCGCCCGGTGTTGCTGGGCAGCACGCCATCCGCCGCCATGAAGACAAGGCCGCGCCCGTGATCCGCCAGCACGCGCAGCGAGCGGTCGTGCGCCGCGTCTTTGCCATAGTCCGTGCCCACCATCTGCGCGATGGCGTCGATGATGGTGCGGAAGATGTCGGTATCGTAGATCGATGTGACCCCTTGCAGCGCCACCGCGAGCCGCTCCAGCCCCATGCCGGTGTCGATGTTGGGCTGCTTCAGCAGGGTGCGCGCGCCGTGCTCATCCTGGTAGTACTGCATGAAGACCAGATTCCAGATCTCCAGGAAGCGGTCGCAGCGCGGGCAGGCAGGCGCGCAGTCCGCCTCGCCACAGCCGTACTCCAGCCCGCGATCATAGTAGATCTCGGAGTCCGGGCCGCAGGGACCGCGATCTCCTGGTGGCCCCCACCAGTTGTCGTCGAGCCGGGTGATGGCCTCCGCCGGGATGCCCGTCACCGCCTGCCAGTAGCCCGGCGACTCCGCGTCGTCCTGGTGGACGGTGGGATAGAGCCGCTCCGCCGGGATGCCGTACACCCTGGTGAGCAGCTCCCACGCGAATTCGATGGCCTCGCGCTTGAAGTAGTCACCCACCGAGAAGTTGCCGAGCATCTCGAAGAAGGTCAGGTGCGAGTCGTCGCCGACCTCGTCGATGTCGGTGGTGCGGAAGCATTTCTGCGCGGTGGTCAGCCGCTTGGCGGGCGGCGTCTCCTGCCCCAGAAAGTAGGGGATCATCTGCTGCATACCCGCCGTCGTTAGCAGCACCGTGGGGTCGCGCGGGATGAGCGATGAGCTGTCCATGCGCGTATGCCCGCGCTCCTCGAAGAAGCGCAGGAAGCGTTCGCGGATCTCCGCTCCGCTCCATAGTGTCGAGCCGGTCGAGCCGGTCGAGCCAGTTGTATCCTTGGTCATGGTCGTCGTCTTTCGTGTTGTATTCGTCTGTCCCAGCGTGTCAGGATCGGAAGCCGCACGATCTGCACGATCTGCACGATCTGCGGCGCTCCGTGCGCCCGTGTGCGAGCCGCCATCCGCTGCTGCTGCGGAGCGCGCGGTCGACCGTGCGCTCGACGCTGCACGCGCCGACCGAGAGGTGGGAGTGGGCCGAGCGCCCAGACGTTTCCCCGTCGTGTCGTTGGATTGCGTTCGCTTGTCAGGCATACCTCACCTTGCCTTCTGCACGCCCGCCATTGTGCGACGGCGTGCATCTGAGGGACGTGAACGCGCCGACCCGGCCGGTAAGAATCGTGGCAGGCCAGCGCGAATACAACGGCGCCGCCACCGGTCATACTGCGGCGGATGGCGGCGCTCTCTGCCAGTATACACCCGCGCCGACGCTGAGGGCAACGCGCGCGAGCAGGCGTCGGGCGCGCACAGACGAAAGATCGGAGCCAGCGCAGGGCTGGCTCCGATGATGGGGGAAGCGATCTCGATGTGACGGCCTCATTGCCGCTCTAGCCGCTACGGGCCGACTTTGATGATCCCCATCGCGCCCATCGAGGCGTCCATGAACGAGTGGGTCACGAAGGGATACTCACCCGCCTCCGGGATGGTCAACTCGGCGACCGCGCCGCCGCCGGGCGGGATGGTGATGGTCTGGTTGCCCACCTCATGGTTGGCCGGATTGCCATCGGCGTAGGTGTCGCTGAAGATCGCGCCGATCACATGGAAGGCTGAGAAGTGGGTAGGGCCAGCGTTCACGATGAAGAGGCGGATGCGCTGCCCTGGCTGGGCGGTCAGCGGCGACTGCGTGTACTGGTTGGCGTAGCCGTTGAAGGTCACATAGTCGGCCTGGTTGTCCATCATCTTGGTCATGTTGAGCGTGTAGTCGCCATTGGCCGCGCGCTGCGTGTAGAACTCACTCTGCACCAGCACATACTCCTGGGCAGGCGTCGCCCAGCCGTTGGCTGGATCCACGATGATCGCGCCATACATGCCGTTGGCCATGTGCTCCATGACGGGCGGCGTGCCGCAGTGATAGAGGAACGCGCCGGGATAGTTGGCGACCCAGTCAAAGCTGAGACTCTGCCCTGGCGCGACCGGCTGATAGTTGACGTTCCAGGGCGTCTGCGCCGCATGGAAGTCGATGGAGTGCGACATCTGGCTGTCATTGGTCAGCGTAAAGTGGATCGTCTGCCCCTGCCGCACGCGGATGACCGGCGCTGGCACGGTTCCATTGAAGGTCCAGGCGTCATAGGCGATGCCAGAGGCGATGGAGATGCGCGTCTCCTTGGCGACCAGATGCACGTCGACCACATTCCCTGACGCCGCCACCGGAGCAGCCGGATTGTAGAGCGTGTGCGCAGGCGCATTGGGCGATGGGCTATTGCTCATCGACGTCTGCGCCATGTTGGTCGTCGTGGTCGTATTGGAGGGAGCCGCCGTGCGCAGGCCGAACCAGCCCGCCAACGACGCGAGCGGCAGGATGATCAGCACGACGAACAGCGCGACGATCAGCTGGTTCACCACCGCGCGGAAGCCGTGCTGCTTGCTCCACCACTCGGCCAGCGATTCCTCCGCCGTGACGGCGCGGCTGGAGGTGTCGACCATTGGCTCCTGTGGCTCCTGATTGGCGAGCGCAGCGACTGGCGTCTGCGTCGGAGTCTGCGCCGACGCTTCTGGCGCAGTAGTGGCAGGCGAGGTCGCGTCAGGCGGCCGATCTTCGAGTTGGGGG
>DATAED010000326.1:0-3969 GCA_036258195.1 Ktedonobacterales bacterium | reverse complement strand
AGGGGGTCAGGGGGAGAGGTTCCGCATGCGCTGCGCCGTCGCGCTCATCATGGCGCGCCTTACCGCCGGGTTCGCCCGCAAACCCCTCTCCCGCCGCAGCGGGGGAGGGGTTGGGGTGGGGGCTCACCCCGGCTGCTGGCCATACTCCTCGTCGGTGACGTGCGCGCCCCAGAACACCGCGACGCCGTTCTCATCCACCTGCTGCATGGCGATATGCGTCATGAAGCGATTCGGCGCCGCGCCGTGCCAGTGCTCCTCACCCGGCTCGAAGAAGACGCGATCCCCTGGACGGATGACCTCGACCGGCTCGCCGCGTCGCTGGCAGAGTCCGGCGCCCTCGGTAACATAGATGGTCTGGCCGAAGGGGTGCGTGTGCCAGGCCGTGCGCGCGCCCGGCGTGAAGTGAACGCTGGTCGCCGAGATGCGTGAGCCTTCGGACGGCGCCGCAACTGGGTCGAGGTAGACCACGCCCGTGAACCAATCGCTCGGCCCGCGTGTCGTGTCGCTCACATTCCTGGTGATCTGCATATCCTTCTCCTTATGCTCTCTGGTCGAATCATGACTCCTATGCTCCCCTTCTCCCCGTGGGAGAGGAGGCTGGGAGGTGAGGTCAGCGCATGCCGATGATGGCCACGATCAGCTCCACCGCGATCAGCACGATGACCAGTACCTCCAGCAGCGTCGAGCGCGCCACCTGCTCCTCGTCGTGCAGCAACGCGGCCATCTGGCGCAGCACATCCAGCGACTCCGCAATGCCCGTGCGCCACGCCTCCACGCGCAGCGCCGCCAGCGCCGCCGCATAGAGACGGTTCCAGTAGACATCCTCCGTCACTTTCAGCGCGTTCTCCACGCGGCTGCTGTGCTCGGTGATGTCGGCGATCAGCGTATGCGCCTCGGAGAGGAAGTCGCGCGAGGAGCGCAGCAACGGCCAGCGCACACGACTCAGGCGGCCCAGGCGCGGCGTGATGCGCGCCAGCTCGCGCTCGACAACGGCGTCATAGGTGCGGAACGAGAGCAATTGGGCGTTGGCGAACTCCAGCAGCAGCGTCGCGTCATCGCGCGCGCCGGGATCCGACTCGATCATGATGGCCGCCGCCCAGGTCAGCAGAATCAGGTCATCCTCGTAATAGCTGAGGGTCGTGGCCAGCGACCACATCGAAGGCGCCAGCGGCTTGCGCTCGCCCAGCGCCGCGCGCAGCAGCCACGAGTTGCGGGCCAGCGTCGCCGCCTGTGCGCCTTCAGCCATGCGCTCCACCACGAAGATGCTGTAATCTTCTGGGCGCACGACATCATTGGGGCGCACCATGGCGGAGGCCAGCGTCGTGCGCAGCAACTCTAGCCCGCGCTCGAACGCCTCGATGACCACCAGTGGATAGGTCTGCGCCTCGCCGAGGATGGTGATAGCCTCCTGCCACGACATCTCTTCGCGGAAGAGCATCACCAGGCGAAAGGCGATGATGCCCAGGTCGTAGATGCGCGCATAGAGGATGGCGTTGCGCGCGGCCCCGCCTAGCGGTACCTCGATGGCGCCCATACTGATCTCCAGGGGGAGCTGGGCGATGTCGATGCTGGCGCCACGGGTAACGACTGGCCGCACGCGCGCGCTGGGGGTGGCGAGGACGCCGCGGGCTTTTTCCAGATCGATGCTGTAGGCGACATCGTAGAGTTGATAGAGGTGCAGCGCCGCCACCTGAATCGCAGGCGGCTCGTCATTCGTGATCTGCCCCGCCATCCCTGGCGCAAACGGCGCCGCCGACGGCAGCGATGATGATGGAAACACGCGCGCCCCCTCAACCGACGAAGACGCGCCACCAGTTCGCGTGAGCGCAGACAGTTAGCAGCGGCGCGCCTGGCTCTCTGGCCCAGTGTATCACCTGCCAGCGGGCGCAGCGGGCAGCCGCTCGCGGGCTATTCCGCCGAGCGCGCCTGGTTGAAGCGCTGCATGACCTCGGTTTGTCCCTGCGTGTAGGCCTCGCGGCCCATCGTCATCGCCGCATCGAAACGTGTGCGCACGCGCTCGACCGCCGCCATCGCCAGATCGACAATCGTGGGCGTGGCGCCATCTGCGCCAGTCGCGCCATTTGCAGCGCTGGTGTCGCCGACGCCATCCGCGCCAGCGCCAGGCGTGCGGGCCGCGTGGGCCGTGCGAGCCGCCTGCATGGCCTCGATCTCGCGTGGTTGCGGGGTCAGCACCCAGACCGCCACCGCGCCGATCGCGACGCCGATGATCAGCCCGGCGACGAAGCCGGAGCCTGACTTCTTCTCTTTCTTGGCCACCGTCAAACCCACCCTTTCGCCTGCTCGCCAACCGAGCCGCGCCTGTGCGTTCGTGGGATCAGCGTGCGGGCTAACTCGCCTCTGACACGCCAATCATCTGCTCGATGCGCTCCAGCAGCGCATCACTATCAAATGGTTTCCTCAGGACTGAGACACTCGCATAGCGCCCAGGGTCGACGGCGATCAGGTTCTCGACGATGTCAGCCTCGGTCACCGCCGCCGTGGCGACGATCACCGGTATCTCCGCCGTCACCTTGGCGCCGCGCAGGCTCTCCAGCACGTCCAGCCCAGAGACGCCACCCAGCCGCAAGTCCAGCACGATCAGGTCTGGTGGATCGCTGCGCGCGTCCTCGACGATCCGTGCGCCATCCTGCGAGACGGAGACGCGGTAGGCCGCGTCTTCCAGCAGCATGCGCAGCAGCGTCAGCAGTTCTTCGCGGTCGTCTATCACCAGAATGCGCTTACTCATACGTCGCTCCTCCGTATGTGTGCGCTTCCACGTCGATGACTCAGTGTACCAGCGCATCGCGCGGGCGCGCCACAATTCGCAAATACCGAACGGCGTCCAGGTGAAACGCACATCGCGTGCCGTCCTGATGGCGTGCGATTCAGTCTGCGCGTGAGGAAGGAAGCGGGGCATCGCGCGCTCAGTCTCTGCTGTATACAACCGTGCGGGCGGCGGCAATGGTCACGGCGGCAGCCAGAGGCGCCAGGCGCGAGGGGACAGTTCTCGGCCTTGAAAGGCGGGCGCGCGACGCCGGCTTGAAAGCCGCGAGACGCGCCACCCGCAGCGCAAGTGAGGGCATTCATGCCCATCCGCGCCGTGCGCCGGACTTTCAAGGCTGCGATCCCCACCTGCCGCGACTCTCCCGCTATTCTGGCTTGGTGGCCGCTGGCGTAGTTGCGGCGGTGGGCGAGGCCTGCGCGCCGAATCGCTGGCGAGCGGCGCGCGCCTGCCGCCAGTGAACGACCCGCCGCTTCATGCGCAACGCCCGCATGTATGCCCAGTAGATGGCGGGCTGCGTCACGAGGTCATGCGTCTCCAGGGTGAAGAGCGAGTAGCCGCCGAAGCCCTGTTTGTAGGTGTAGAGGCTATACATGTCTTCGCCCGGCTCCAGCGTCTCGGCGATGGCGCGGAAGTCGTAGAGTCGACAGCCGCGCTCGCGCCCCCAGCGGATCGCCGTCCACTGGAGCAGATGATTGGGCATGCGATTGCGCTCGCGGTTGGACGAGGCGCCGAACATGTAGGTCGCCACCGGCCCGCAGCGCGCCACGATCAGCGACGCGATGGGCTGGCCCTCGTATTCGGCCATCAGCAGCGTGGCGGCGTCGCGCTCGCCATACAGCCGCAGGAAGTCTTCGTAGTGACGCTGTGGGTGGATGAAGATGCCATCGCGATCAGCCGTCTCGCGGTAGAGCGTGTAAAACGTGGCGATGTCCTCGCTGGCCAGCGTCGCGCGAACGGTGACGCCTTTGCGCCCCGCCAGCCGGATGTTGTAGCGCCACTTCTCCTTCATGTTGGCCAGCAGCGTTGGCTCATCGGGCGTGATGTCGAGTACCCACGAGCGGCGTGGATGCGTGGCGAAGGGATTGCGCCGCAGGCCCAGTCGCTTGAGCGCGTCGAGCCAGACCTGATCGCCATCCGCGACATTGGGCTCCAGCTTGAGCATGAAGGCGCCGTGCGCTTTGGCG
>DATAED010000325.1:0-1522 GCA_036258195.1 Ktedonobacterales bacterium | reverse complement strand
CGTGCCGTCCAGATCAGCGAGGTCAGGCAGCCCCTGGCGAGGCGACGCCCCGTCGTCCGTGGAACTGGCTTCTTCCGATCCGCGTCCGCCTCAGTCATGGTTGCATCGGGTAAGTCCAAATCACCTCGTTCAGCGGGAGAGGGGTCAGGAGAAGGGGTAACGCTGGCCGTGTCGTCCATGCGCATTCCTTTCTGGTCTGGCTGCTGCTATCAGCGCTCACGGCAGCGAGACAAACGCCGCGCTAGCGTCTTCGCTGTCTCCGGTCAGCCGCACCAGCCCGTCGCGCGCCAGCCGCTCGACCAGCGCGCGCAGCCAGGGATACTCAGCGGCAGTGTATTCCGGCTTGAGGCGCGGGCCAAGCTCGGCCAGTGAGAGTGTCGCCCCGGATGGCATCTCGCGCAGGGCCGCGACGATACGTCCGCGAAAGTAGCGCGAGGTGCTGGTGAATGGCTGCGCCGACGGACGCCGTTTGCCCGCCGTATCGGCAGTATACCCGGCGCGGCGCTCCGCCACTCTACGGACGGATTGTTCGCCGCCGTCTGTTTCAGCTGTTTCAGCGGTGCGCTCATCACGCAGCTGGGCCACCACTTCGCCGGAGGGAAAAAGCGACGCGCGGGCGGCCTCCTGGTAGGCGGCGCAGCACGCGGTGAGCGGACAGCGCTCGCAGAGCGGGCGGCGCGCCAGGCAGACAGTCGCGCCCAGATCCATCAGCGCCTGCTGCCAGTCGTAGGCATGGTCAGGCGGCAGCGCCCACTCGGCCACCTCGAGCATCTGGCGCTGGAAGGCGCTATCGGCGGGCCAGACGGCTGGCTCGATGCCGCGGAAGATACGCCAGAGTACCCGACGAATGTTGGTGTCCACGGTGGCGACGGGCAGCCCGAAGGCGAAACAGGCGACGGCGCCTGCCGTATAGCGGCCAATGCCTTTGAGCTGGAGCAGTTCGTCCAGGCTGCCGGGAAGCGTCCCGTCGTAGCGCTCGACAGCCTGACGCGCGATCTCGTGCAGCCGGACGGCGCGCATGTTGTAGCCCAGGCCCGCCCAGGCGCGGATGACCTCGGCGACCGGCGCGGCGGCCAGATCGGCCAGCGTGGGGAACTGCTCCAGGAAGGCGCGATACTTGGGCAGCACGCGCTCCACCTGCGTCTGCTGGAGCATCACCTCGGAGACGAGAACGGCGTAGGGGTCGCGGGTGTGGCGCCAGGGTAGCGCAGCCCGTCCATCGGCGGCGTACCATGCCAGCAGCGCGCGCCACGCGAACGCCCGCCGCTTCACACTGGCGGCGTCCCCCGATGGCGTATCACGCGGCTCGATCACGGGCGCTTCTCCCTGGGTGTGGTGAATAAATGGTGACAATGCTGCTCTATGGTGAAGGCGATAGTGGGGCCACCTTCGCGGCATGAATGCCGCGGCTAATCCCAGCCATGGCGTTCGCGCTCACCATCTATGCGGGAACCGAACGAGCGGGATTAGCCGTAGGGCTTCAGCCTGCGGCGCGCCACTCCAGAATAATCGCAACCATCCG
>DATAED010000324.1:0-8385 GCA_036258195.1 Ktedonobacterales bacterium | reverse complement strand
GCAGTTGGTGGGGACGGCGCATGGGCGGACGCTGGACAACCTGCTGCTCAACCCGACGCTGGCGGATCTGGTGGGGGGCATTCAGGCGGTGACGCTGGGGGATGAGGAGGCCCGGCGGCGTGGCACGCAGAAGACGGTGCTCGAACGCAAGGCCCCTCCCACCTTCGATGTGCTCGTCGAGCAGCAGAGCTGGCGCGAGGTGATCGTGCATCGCGATGTGGCGACGGCGGTCGATGAGCTGCTACGCGGGCAGGCGCTCACCGCTGAGCTGCGCACACGCGACGAGGACGACCATGTGACCGCACGCAGCGTGCTGGTCAAGCCCAACGACGCGGCGGCCTGGAACGGCGGCAATGGCGCAGGCGACATCTTCGACTTCAGCGGGTCGGGGCGCGGGCGCTCGTCGCGTGGCTCCGGGCGTGGCCGCGCACTGGATGATCCACGCCACGCGCCGATCGACGAGGATGACTCATCGTTCTGGCAGGAGGCTGACGACGAGGCCGATGCGCTGGCGCTGGAGCCAACGGGCACATCTGGGCTGGATGTGGAGGCGCGTGGGGTCGTCACCGGTCGCCGTGTGCCGGTGCGCCTCTATCCCTTTGGGGTCAGCCGCGAGCGACTGGAGCAGGCGGCGCGCCAGATGCAGGCGCCCGTCGAGATCAGCCGCGACAAGCGCACCGCCGACGCAGTCATCACGGTCAAGACCTTCTACAATCGCCAGAGCGCCATGCTGGAGGAGGGCGAGCGCAAGCGCGTCTACATCCTGAAGTCCAACACGGTCGCGCAGATGCGGGAGTGCCTGGCGCGCATCTTCGAGTTGCGCGCCAGTGAGGAGTTCGCCTCCGCACAGGCGCTGCCAGCCCAGCGGCCCGAGCCGTCGGGACGAGCCGGGCAGGTTGGGCGCATGATGCTGCTGGAGCGCACCACGCCCGTACCCGAGCGCATGCATCCCACGACGCGGGCTATCCGCGACGCGGAGGACGCCATCCACCATCTGTTGAATAGCGGGCAGAGTCAGGTGGAGCTGCAACCCGCCACCACGACCGTGCGGCGCATGCAGCACAAGCTGGCTGAACGCTACAATCTGGAGTCGCGCAGCTTCGGCAAAGATCCCTACCGCCGGGTTCGGATTTTTGCGCGCTAGACCTCTCCCCCTGTCCCCCTCCCCTTCAGGGAGGGGGAACCTGTTTCAGGGGATATGGTGAATGGCGAACAGGCGCGACCTCACCCCCAACCCCTCTCCCACGGGGAGAGGGGCTTTTGGTTGCTGCTGTGGGCCGCGTCGCTTGATCCGTACACTTGACCTCCCTCCGCCTTGTGAGGTCGCCTCGGTTGACGTGGCGGGCAGGCTGCGGCTATGCTGCCCTCGTGAGTGTTTCAGGCGGAGATGCAGGCGGAGATGGAGGAGTGAGCAGCGATGAGCGAGCCAGAGACGGCCCAGGCGCCCCTGAAGATTGGCCTGATCGCCGATAGCCCCGTCTTCCCCGGCGATTGGGCGGCGATTGTCGAGCATGTCCGCACGGCTGATCAGCTTGGCTACGATTCCGTCTGGCTGGGCGAGGCGTGGGGCTACGAGCTCTTCACCTCGCTGGCCGACCTCGCCCGCGAGACCAGCCGCATCAAACTGGGCGCGGGCGTCGCCAATGTCTTCTCCCGCTCGCCCGCCGTCATCGCCAGCACAGCCGCCACGCTGGATGAGCGCTCGCACGGGCGCATGCTGCTGGGGCTGGGAACCTCCGGCCCGCAGGTGATCGAGCACTGGCACGGCCAGTCCTACCAGAAGCCGCTGCGCCGCCTGCGGGAGTATACCGAGATCATCAACCGCATCATCGCGCGCGAGCCGCTGAACTACGACGGCGAGGTGTTTCAGCTCCAGCGCGGCTTCACCATCCGCTTCCATCCGCCGCGCCCGCACATCCCCATCTACATCGCCTCGCTCACTGAGAAGAGCATCCGCCAGACAGGCGAGATTGCCGATGGCGTGCTGCCGACCTACTGGCCCGCGCACGCCTACCCGGAGCTGCGCCGCCTGCTGGACGAAGGGTCAACAGCCGCTGGCCGCCCGGCTGGCGCGGTGAAGATCGCCGCCTACATCACCACCGAGGTGCTGCTGGATGAGAGCGAGCGCGCCGCCGCCATCGCCCGCGCTGCCGCACCCATCGCCTTCTACATCGGGCGGATGGGAACGTTCTACGCCGACATGCTGGCCAGCCACGGCTTCGCGGATGAGGTAGCGGCGGTGAAGAAAGGCTGGGAGTCTGGGCAGCGAGGCGGCATCGCCGCCGTCAGCCCGCGTCTGCTCGACGCCACCGCGCTGATCGGCACAGCGGACGAGATCGCCGCCCGCCTGCGCGAGTGGCAGGCGCTGGGCTTGCAGGAACCGCTGCTCTCGCTGCCCCAGAGCGCCAGCGAGACGGTCGCGCCGCGCCTGGAGGCGCTGGCCCGCGCCGTGGGGCTGAGCTAGCGATGGATCAGCGATGAGCCAGCAGCAGGCGGCGCCATAGAAAGACCGCGCCTGAGAGGCGACATCTGTCTCTCAGGCGCGGTTTCTATTCTCTGGTTGCGAGCGCTACAGGCCCTCGGTGCGCTGGCGCAGCTCCACCTCTTCATCGGGCGAGAGGTGGGCGCGCTGGGCGATCTGCTCGGGCGTCAGGTGGCCCAGTTCGGCCTGAATCTGCTCCGCAGCCGTCTTGGTGTCCATGTCGGCGGGAATCTCGCGCTCCACAACCTCCTCGGCGACCACTTCGCCGTCCACCACCACCTTGCGCCGCACGCGGATGCGCTTCATCTTCGGCGGCTCCGGCGCGGCGGCGACTGGCTCTGGCGCAGGCTCTGGCTCGTGATGACTGTGCGCCCAGGCCTCACCCGCCAGCGCTCCAGCTCCAGCTACCCCGGCGAGTCCCGCCAGCTCGCCCAGATGCTCATCATGCGATGGCTGCGGCTCTGGCTGCGGGCTGGTCGGCTGATCCCAACTGGGCGTCGGGGCGACCGGCGCCTCGGCTGGCGAGCTATAGACCGAGGCCACCGGCGGCACATACGACTCGGCGGGCGCTTCTGCACTGTGCGGCGCGAAGTAGTCTGGCTCGCCAGGAAGTGGAGGCGGCGGCGCATGGTAGACCGCCGTGGAAGGCTCCTCCTCTGGCAGCGCCGAGAAGGGAGCGGCTGGCTCCCAGCCTGGCGCCTGCCGCTCGTCGGGGAGCTGCACATAGGCCGGGCTGGCGTTGGCTGACGCGACATCGGCGGCTGGCGGCGCCACCGCTGGCATATTGGCGTCCGTTATGTCGCCCAGGTCATCTCCGAAGTCATAAGCGTAGGCTGGCGCAGCGGCCGCCTGCGCATCAGGGGCGTCGGTGGCGTCGAACTGTGGCGGCTCGGACGCGCTCGGCGGGTAGGCGGGCTGCGTCGGCTCATCGAATCCCGCTGGCTCATACGGCTCGTAGGACGGCGCGGGTTCTGGGGCTGGCTCGTGGGTGGCTTCGTGGGCGGCGCCATACAGCCCGGCGCCCAGCGCGGCGGCGCCCAGCCCAGCGGCTCCCAGACCCGCCACTTCCAGCGCCGATGGCCCTGACACGCGGTCGATCTCATAGCCATCGGTGACGCGCGAGCCTTCTTCGGTGTGGGTGCGCGTCACGGTCTCAGCCACCGGGATCGGCGCAGCGTCGGGTGTGGCGCCGGGGAGGGTATCAGTTGTGGTGTTGGTGGTCGTCCAGTCGCCGGTGCGCTCGGCGTCGGCGCGGTCCTGGTCGGGATCAGCGCTCACGTCGAAGCGCGACATCTCGGAGTACGAGATCGTCGCCGATCCGGCGTGCTCCTCGGCCAGTTTGCGGGCGTCGGCCACCTCGCTCGCTGTAATAATGCCCGCGCCAGTGGCGGCGGCTCCCGCGACTGGCGCCGCGATGCCAGCCGCCTGGGCCTGCGCCTGGGCGCGCGCCGCGTTCGCCTCGGCCCGCTGGATCGCCTGATCTTCAACCGTGTGATCCGCGAGCAGATTCCCCGCGATGATGCCTTCCGCCAGCAGCAGATTGCGCTGGTAGACCTGATGGTCGATGCGCCCCAGGTCGATGATCTCCCAGATCAGCGCCACCAGCAGCAGCACGACACCCAGCGCGTCCAGCAGCGCGCCGACGGGATGGTTTGCCAGCTTTTCGGTGAGCGGCAGCGTTTGTGTGAGGCCAGCGACGAGCGCCGCGACCCCGGCCACGAAGAGCGCGAGATGTGCGAGCGCGACCCGCCATTCGCCCAGATAGAAGCGATGCGCGCCAGCGGATCCCAGGAAGAAGCAGAGCAGGAAGGCGGCGGTCGGGTTGGTCGCCCGCTCCTCATACTGCTCGCGGATCATCTCCTGGCGTTGCGGGTCGAGTTTCGCGGTCAACTGTGAGATATCGACGCTCACCCTGACTTCCCTCCCGATGCGCCAGCGCGCCTCTGTGCGGGGTCGCACAAACGCGCGCATGCCATACAGTGATTGGATTGATCGCCTGCCAAGGCGTGGATGAATAAGAGCAAATCGCCTCAGCCGCCGCGCGACCGGCGTGTCAACTGCGCACGCTTGCAAGCAGGCTCTGGGCGTGGGAAACCTACGTTACAGTAACATAGCTGACTTGGGCCGTCAAACGATGCCGTACGCTGTCCAGTGTCGATCAACGGCCGCTCCGCGCCTACCGAATTCTGCGTAGCTGCCACTCTTCGCCGCGTGTGCAGCGTTGACGGCGCTCGCCTGCCGCCCCTATACTGTTCACTGGAGGAATGCGCCTGCGTCCACCTGGCAGTGTGGCCAGCGACCGCGCGCAGGGAGTATGGAGAGGAGCGCAGCATGACGACCACCGTGGCGCCCATCACGTCGCCAGCGACCGCGCAGCCCCAGCCCGAGGTGATCCTGAGCACGCAGGGGCTGACCAAGCGATTTGGCGCGCGCCTCGCCGTGGACGGCCTCTCGCTGGAGGTGCGGCGCGGCGATGTCTTCGCGCTGCTGGGGCCCAATGGCTCTGGCAAGACAACCACGCTGCGCATGCTGCTGGGCCTCGTCTGGCCCACCAGCGGCTCCATCAGCGTCTTCGGGCAGGACTTCTCCGGCGACGCGCGGCGACAGGCGGCGCTGCGGCGCATCGGCGCAGTGGTCGAGCAGCCCACCTTCTACCCCTACCTGAATGCGCGCGAGAACCTCGGCGGCATCGCCACCTTCGCCGGGTTGGCCGCCACGCCGCAGACGCGCGCGCGCATCGCCTGGGCGCTGGATCAGGTGGGGCTGACCCCGCGCGCTGGTGACGCCTACCGCAAATATTCGCTCGGCATGAAGCAGCGACTGGGCATCGCGGCGGCGCTGCTGACCGACCCGGAGCTGGTCATCCTCGACGAGCCGACCAACGGCCTCGATCCGGCGGGCATCAGTGAGGTGCGCGCGCTGATCGCGCGGCTGGCGCAGCGCGGGGTGACGGTGCTGCTCTCCAGCCATCTGCTGCATGAGGTGCAGCAGGTCTGCACGCGCGTCGCCATCATCCAGGTGGGCAGGTTGATCGCGCAGGGCGCCGTCAGCGAGCTCTTGCAGGCCAGCCGTGGCGTGCTGCTCAGCTTCGACCAGCCCGATGGCGCACAGCGCGCGGCGCAGGCGCTGTATGCGGCGACGCTCCCGTGGGCGCCCTTCGCCAGCTACCTGCACGAAGGGGGGCCTGTCGCTGGCCCATGGCGACTGCTGGTCAGCGCGCCACACGAGCGCGCCGCCGACCTGAATGCGCTGCTGGTCGGCGCGGGCGTCACCCCTGCCGAGGTGCGGCGCCACGAGGCCAGCCTGGAGCAATATTTCCTCTCGCTCACTGGCGGCGCGGCGCTCGCGCAGTTGGCGCCTGCCTACAACACCAGTGATGCCCATGTGGACGCCCCGCAGACACCGGCTGAGGCGACCCCCGACTCGACCACGCAAGGAGGTCAGGCATGATCGCTCCATCTACGCCCACTGGATCAACAGGCGGCGCGGCGCCCAGCGTCGCGACGCCAGCGGCGCCCACGCCCGGCGGCTCGTGGCTGGTAGAGTTCGCCCGGCTCGTGCGCTGGGAGCTGTTTCTGGCGTGGCGGCGACGCGCCATGGTGATCACGCTGGGGAGCTTGCTGCTGGTGGGCTACCTCCTGATCATATTGTTCCAGTTCGGCGTCTACATCAGCGAGTCGGCTGATGGCCAGGCGAGCGCGATACAGGGCGACGCCCTGACCTTCCCCGGCGCGATGAGCATCGGTGGTGGCTACGTCACGTATATCGGGCTGCTGCTCTTTGTCGTGCTGGCGGGCGCATTGATTGGCTCGGAGTATAGCTACAGCACGCTGCGGCTCTCGCTGGCGCGTGGGGTGGGTCGCGGACGCCTGCTGGCAGCGCAGATCGTGGCGATGGCGCTGATGGCGCTGGGCCTGACCGCGCTGATGCTGCTGCTGAGCGCGCTGGTGGGGCTGCTGGGCACGGCGGCGGGTCTGCCGCAGACGAGCGCCACGATCAACGCGGCGCTCTTTGGCGAGCTGATCGTCTATTGGCTGGCGCTGGCGCTCAACATCTTTGCCTATGGGCTCATCGCGCTGTGGATCGGCACGCTCAGTCGCTCAGTCGCGGGCGCAATCGCCGGGCCGCTGGTCTTCATCTTCGTCGAGGTGGTGGCTGGCGAGATCCTCACCGCCATCGCCGCCGTGACGCGGCCCAATACGCTGGTCAACCTGATCGCCCACCTCCCGGCATACCTGCTGGGCGTCAACGTCGGCGCGCTCATCTCGCTGGCGGGCGATGGCCCCTACCCGCTGACCAACGGCGAGCTGAGCGTTAGCCTGCCGCATGCGCTGATCGTGACGGTCGTCTACTGCGCGCTGTTCGTCGGCATCAGCTATCTGGCGCTGTCTCACCGCGACATCCTCGAATAGCGTCGAATAGCGGCCCGATCGACGGTCAGCTCGTCTCGCCGCCGATCGGCGTGCCCGAGACATCGGGCGGCGCCTGCTCGACAATGACGAGCTTGCGCGCGACATCTTCGCCCGCCACCATCGGCACGGCGGCCGAGGCGTCCACATCCACGCACCAGGCGAGATCATCGCCCAGCCCCACCTGCTGGACGCTGCGGGCGGCGCGTGTCTCGGCCAGCGCCGCCGCCAGCCAGCGACGGGGATGCGCATCCAGATCGTCGCCGTCGCTTTCGTCAGCGTCAGCGTAGGCGCGATACTGCGCTGCCAGCAGTTCGAGCGCATAGGGCGCGCCCGCCTCCAACTCCACCGCGACGCCCATCTGCCCGGCGATGCGCTGGAGGGTATGGATCAGCCAGCCCGCGCACAGGGAGTCGTCGTCAGCAGGTTGTTCGCCTAGCCCGGAGCAGATGATCGCGACGCGCCCTGGCTCGGTCGCCGTAGTGAGCTGGCGCGCAGCGGTCAGCGCGGCAGCGCAGACGGCGCTGGCGTTGCGCAGGGAGCCGGCGAAGACCGGGCCGCCGCCCATCGCGGCGTGCAGCCCGCGCGCGCCGTTCGAGGTAGAGAAGAGAATCTCGCGTCCGCCCAGCCGCGCTTTGCTCCACTCCTCCGGTGAGTTGCCGTGGTCAAAGTCGGGCGGCGCGACGGCATTGACCTCGCCCGCCAGGATGGCCTCAGGCAGCGAGACGCGCGCCCGCCGCGCCTGCTCCACATCGCGCGCCACCAGCACCCGCCGCGCGCCGTGCTCGAACATCACCGCGAGCGTGGTGGTGGCGCGGATGACATCTACCACGATGTAGGCGGTGTGGGCGCGACGCGCGGGATGCAGGTCGATCTCGCCAAGGCTATGGGCGACGCTGAGGATGATGGGCGCGGCGCTATGTGAGGCAGTCATGCGGGAGAAGCTCCTTTCTCTCGAAGCATACCGCATCCGCTCGGCGCGCGCCGGTTGGGGGCGCTCTCGGCCTTGAAAGGCAGGAGCACGCAGGCGGCGGCTTGAAAACCGCGCGGCGCGCCCGCCTGCGGCGGCGCCAGGCGGGGCATTCATGCCCATCCGCGCGTGCGCCGACCATAAATGGCCGCGATTCTGTACGGCTAGGGGCCGTCGCTGCGCCGTTGCGAGCGCGGCCATCGCGTTGTATTGTGGGTGTATGCCACTGCGCTGAGCGTGCTCTGGCGCGGGCGATGTCGCCTGGCGCAGACCGCCGACCTCGTGGGGCGAGTGGAGACGATATGGCGTTGGAGCAGTTGAACCAGATGGCGCTGCTGGTGGAGCGCAACTGGTGTGCGGCGTGGGCCTCGCTGGGAGGCGTGCAAGCGCAACCGTCTACTATCGTGGACGACCAGCCCAACGCCCTGCGGGTCTATACGCCTGGCATGGCCGAGACGCTGCTCAACATGGTCATCCGCTACGCCAGTCCCCATCCGGTGACGATGGCCGACATCGAGGCGGCC
>DATAED010000323.1:0-11373 GCA_036258195.1 Ktedonobacterales bacterium | reverse complement strand
ACTCAACAAAGGCTTTTCGGAGCGGCAAATCTTTCGCATCGATCACTATCTCGGCAAAGAGACTGTCCAGAACATCATGGTGATGCGCTTCGGCAATGGCATCTTCGAGCCGGTCTGGAATCGCCGCTACATTGACCATGTGCAGATCACCGTGGCGGAATCCATCGGCATCGAGGGGCGCGCTGACTACTACGAGCAGGCGGGCGCCATCCGCGATATGGTGCAGAATCACATGATGCAGCTGTTGACGCTGACAGCCATGGAGCCACCGGTCACCTTCGGCGCAGATTCGGTGCGCGATGAGAAGGTCAAAGTGTTGCGCGCCATCCCGCCGCTAATGGAGGCTGAAATCGCGCAGGATACCGTGCGCGGCCAGTATGGCCCCGGGCTGGTGGGTGGCGAGCAGGCGCCGGGCTATTGCGAAGAGGAGGGTGTGAATCCGCACTCGCAGACCAGCACCTTTGTGGCGGCTAAGTTGCTGATCGAGAACTGGCGCTGGGCGGGCGTGCCGTTCTACCTGCGCACGGGCAAGCGGCTGACCAAGCGCGTGACGGAGATCGCCATCCAGTTCAAGCGCCCGCCGTACCTGCTCTTTCAGGGGGCGGCGGCGCAGCAGATGCAGCCCAATGTGCTCTCGATGCGCATCCAGCCGAACGAAGGCATCTCGCTGCAGGTCAGCGCTAAGGTGCCGGGGCAGGAGATGCGGCTGCGCACCGTCAACATGGACTTCCTCTATGGCAGTTCCTTTGGGGTCGAGCCGCCTGAGGCCTACGAGCGGCTGCTGCTCGATGCCATGCTTGGCGATTCGACGCTCTTTACCCGCATCGATGAGACGGAACTCGCCTGGACACTCGTAGATACTATTGTGCGCGATTGGCACGTCACCGGCGCCCCGTTGCCCCAGTATGAGCCGGGCACCTGGGGTCCGAAAGAGTCGGATTCGCTGATCGAGCGCGATGGCAGAACCTGGAGGCGGCTATGACACACTCCGCAGGGCTCACTGACAACATGCGCCAGGTCGAACCCGACGCGATAGAGGCTGAGCTTGATAATGCGTGGCGCGAGGAGAACGCCTCGGTGCTGGCCTCTGGTGGTCATGCCGGGACACGCAGCAGCGTGCTGACGCTGGTCGCCTACACCACCGACGAGGTGGGGGCGCTGCGCACGCTGCGCGCCATCGAATCTCTGACGACGCAGCATCCATCGCGCTCCATCATTGTCATGCCGACGGCGCAGAATCTCAGTGGCAAGCCGCTCGAAGCCTACATCAAGGCCAGCGCGCAGTCGGCCAATGGCGTGACCAGCTATGGCGAGCGGATCGTGCTGTGCGCGACGCAGAGCGCCTCCGAACATCTGGCTGGCTCCATTCTGCCGCTGATCGTTTCTGGCCTGCCTTCCTTTCTGTGGTGGCAGGGAACACCGCCGTGGAACGCCAACATCTTCGAGGCGACGCTGGATGGCTTCGAGCGCGCGCTGGTGGATTCAGCGGACATGACGCAGGTGGAGCAGAATCTGTGGGCGTTGCACGATCTGGTGCGGCGCAAGAAGAGCAGCGTGGCCATCAGCGATTTCAATTTCGCGCGGCTAGAGCCGTGGCGCGAGCTGGTGGCGCAGTTCTTCGATCCCGTCGAGCAGCGAGCCTACCTGAATGGCGTCGAGCGCGTCACCATCGAGTACGCAGCGGGCGAGGAGGATCACCCGGTCAATGCGGCGCAGGCGTATCTCTTCGCGGGATGGCTGGCGTCGCGACTGGGCTGGCGCCCGATCGGCGCGACCGCCGAGCAACTGGTGGATGGCCAGCGCGAGCACACGCTGCAAGATACGCTCGGTCGCAAGGTCGCTCTGAAGATTAACGCGCGCTATGGCGTGCGCCTCGGCTCGTGGTTCGAGACCTTCGATGAGAGTGCAGGCTCCACAGCGCCAGCCCGCGTGGGGCCCGGCGCGCTGATGTCGATCCACATCCGCGCGCGAGCCAATGGGACAGTCGCGTCGTTCGCCGCCGCGCGCGAATCGGATCTGCGTCACGCTTCAACGCATGTGCAGAGTCCACAAGGCGCCGTACCCTCACAGACGGTGCATCTGCCGTCGCTGGGTGAGTCGGCGTCGCTGGGCGACGAACTGATGCAGTCTACCCACGATGCGCTCTTCGAGGCGTCGCTGGCGGCCATCATGCCCGCGCTGGAGACGGGGCTGCGGAGGGTGCGACGATGAGCGCGCCATCCCCTACTGGCCGCACGGTGCAGACGCTCGCCGACAGCGCAGCGGTGGCCCAGGCAGCGGCGGAACTCTTCGTGACCTGCTCGCGCGCGGCCCAGGCCGAGGGACGCGACTTCCGGGTAGCGCTCTCGGGCGGCAGCACGCCGCGCCGCTTCCATGCGCTGCTGGCGGCTAGCCCGCTGCGCGAGCAGGTGGACTGGTCGCGCATCCAGTTCTTCTGGGGCGATGAGCGCTGCGTGCCGCCCGACGACCCAGAGAGCAACTATGGCATGGCGCGCGAGACGCTGCTGGATGTGCTCGCCATCCCCGCCAGCCAGATTCATCGCATGCGCGGCGAGGACGATCCGGCGACGGCGGCCCGCGCCTATGAGGCAGAGGCGCGCGCGGTCTTTGGCGCTGGGCCATTCGAGACACCGCGCTTTGACCTGATCTATGTGGGGATGGGGCCGGATGGGCATACGCTCTCGTTGTTTCCGCATACCGCCGCGCTGCGCGTGACCGATCGGCTGGTCACGGAGAATCATGTGCCGCAGCTCAATACGACGCGCATCACCTTCACCACCACGCTGGCCAACGCGGCGGCGATGGTGGCGTTCGTCATCGCTGGCCCAGACAAGGCCGATGCGCTGGCGGAGGTCTTACAGGGCGCGCGCGACCCGGAGCAATATCCCTCGCAACTGATCGCGCCTGCTGGCGAGCTGCGCTTCATCGTCGATCAGGCCGCCGCCGCAAACCTCACCCCCTAGCCCCCTCTCCCATAGGCGAGGGGAAGTTTGGAAGAGCATGGAGCGATGGATGTGGAGGCGTTGCGGCGGGCATGGCCCCAGACGGGAGCGTGGCTGGGGCAGCCAGCGCCGCTGACGCGCGGCACGAACAACCTGATGTATCGCGTGGAGACGGCAACCGGACACTATGCCCTGCGTATCGCTGGCGCGCAGGTAGATGAGCGGCGTCTGGTCTTCGAGAGCGACATACTGGCCCAGCTCGGCGCGGCGGGGCTGCCCTTTGCGCTGCCCATCCCATTGGCGACGGTGAGCGGCGAGCGCTGGACCAGGCTCGATGACGCAGAGGCGGGCGGCGCGCCGCTGGCGACGCTGACCGCGCTGATCCCCGGCGCGCACCCGCTGCGCGATGATCTGGCGCAGGCGGCGGGCGCGGGCGAGGCGCTGGGCCTGCTGGACGAGGCGCTGGCCGCGCTCCATTTCGATGGGCCAGAGCGGGGCATCGACTGGCGCTCGACAGGCGACCTGGCGCGCTGCCATCCGCTCGCGCCCGATCCGCGTGCGGCCATGGGCACGCTCCCGCTGCCTGCCGACGAGATACGTCGGCTCATCGCCAACTATGATACGCTGCTGGCGGCGAGCGCGCCGCTCTATACCAGTCTGCCGCGCCAGCTCAGCCACGAGGATTATGACCCCAGCAATGTCCTGATGGTCGGCGCGCGGGTGTCGGGCGTGCTGGACTGGGAGTTCTGCGCAGTCGATCTGCGCGCGATGGATCTGGTGGTGGCGTTGACGTGGTGGCCGGTAGAACGCTTCGGCAGCGGCGACGAGTGGCCGATTCTGGCGGCGCTGGCGCTTGGCTATGGACGGGCGCGCACGCTCGACCACGCCGAGGTGGCGAGCATCCCCACACTGTTTCGCCTGCGCGCCTATACCTCGCTGATCCATCGGCTGGGGCGCTGGCGCGCTGGGCTTAGTCCGCTGGAGGACGTGCTGTGGCGGGCGCGAGCGGCGCTGGAGCGCGACGACTGGCTGCGCGCCAACGGCGAGCGCCTCACCCAACTGGTGGATGAAGCGCTGCAAGGAGCGGCGGGCGATTGAAATCTCCAGCAGACTTTACTCGACGGTGTCGGTGGCGGTGACGCTATCGTCGACCAGAATGCGCTCGCGCAACACCTGGTCGCCATTCTCCGTCGTCAGCGCGAAGAGGCGATCTTCGTTCTGGATGACGGTGTCGCCCTGCGGGGTGATGTTCGTCTCCCCACGCGCGATCAGCGCGATATTCACCGTCGCAGGCAACTCCAGTGCCTGGATGGTCTTATTGATGGCCGGCGAGTTGGCGGGAATCGTCACCTCGACCAGCCCTAGCCCCACGCGACTCAGGGTGATGAGCGGTACCAGCTTGTGGTGCGGGATCTGCGCCTCGATCAGGTGCAGGATGTTGTTGGTGGGGCTGACCGTGATATAGATGCCCAGCTTCTGAAAGAGCTTCTCATTGGCCGGATTGTTGACGCGGGCGATGGTCTTTTCGCGGCCAAAGCGTTCCTTGGCGACCTGGCAGATGACCAGATTGTCCTCGTCGTCGCCCGTGACGGCGATCACCATGTCGGCGCGCACACAGCCAACCGCTTCGAGCGTGCGCGCCTCACAGGCGTCGCCGCGCTTGACCACCGCGCCCAGTTCCGCCGTCAGCTCAGCCACACGATTGGCGTCCTTGTCGAGCAGCAGCACCTCGTGATCCTGGCGCATCAGCTCGCGGGTCAGGTAGTAGCCGACCTGGCCACCACCACCGATGATGATATACATGCGTTCGATCCTCACTCCCAGACCATCAGGCGATGCAGGCGATGCAGGCTATGATTTCGCAACCTGCCCACGTTTCGGATTCGCCAGAGGCACAGCGTCGCCTGCCGCAATGGCGCGATCTGGTGAGGAGACCTGCCCATCGGGGAAGTAGAGATCGTTGCGGATCAGCTTGGCGCCGACGATGGTCGGGCTGATGCTGCGCAGTCCCAGCGCCTTGTAGGTCTTCTGGCGCAGTGGATCATAGATGCGGCAGACTACGTTCGGCACTTCGAACATCGTCTGTGCGATCTGCGCCGCCATGATGTTGCGGTTGTCTCCGTTGGTGACGGCGACGAAGGCGTCGGCGTCATTGATGCCCGCACGCACCAGCGTCTCCTGATCGGTGCCGTCTCCCACTACGCGGGCAGCGGTCAGCCCCTCATCGAGCCGCCCAAACGCATCGCCGTTTTTATCAATGATAGTGACCACATGGCCATCTTTTTCCAGTATCTTCGCTAGCTCGGCGCCGACGCGCCCGCAGCCGACAATGATCACGTTCACGCTTGTATCCTCGGTTCGCCCAGCGTGTCGCTTGCGACTCGCGCTGAGCGATGGAGCGGGCGCGCCCCACGTTGGCGCTCCCAACTCTTCTATGTACGTCTCACCTGACGCGCACGTCACACCTACAAACGGCCCATGCGCCCTGAGACAGCAGAGCAGGCGCCACTATACCGGACACATTCTACTGTGGAGGAGCCACAGCGCGCTACAGTCCCGTACCAATCACCGATGACGTCTGCCGGCGTCTGCCGGCGCCGCGCTCAGATCTCGCGTGTGAGGGCGGTCGCATGTGCTACGGTCTCGTGATCTGGGACCTCGTCTGCGGGTACTGCGACGCCATGTTCCAGGGGAATCCAGTCGTGCGACCACGATTCGATGGCGTCGAGCACCGGGGCGAGCGCGCGGCCTTTCGCAGTCAGCGCGTATTCAACGCGCACCGGTGAGCCAACGAATACCTCGCGCGAGACGACGCCCTCAGCCTCCAGATCGCGCAGGCGCTCGGCCAGCACGCGATCAGCCACGACCTGCAGTGCGCCAGCCAGCTCATTGAAGCGCTTTGGCCCGTCGAGCAGCACGCGCACGATCAGCCCTACCCAGCGCCGACTCAGCAGGTTCAGCGCCTGCTGGTATCGCACACAGATATGCTCGCTATAGCGCATCGTCCGCTCCTTTCCCACTGGGTGTAGCGCAGCCGCCCCCTGAGGCGCCGCGCCTTATGGCGTATTAGAACACATGCCCCGGCGCCTTTGCGCCTCCATGGGCGTTCGGCAGGACATCTAGCCATCGCCAGCCTTGGCGGTAAGCTGGGGGCCGCATCTCGCTCCATCTGCCGTGCCCTCAGGCGCTCTCTCTTATACTACCACAAAGTAAGTTACTTGACAAAGTGAAGTAAAGCGCCATACGATCTGATCACTTGCATGACGTAAGCTCGCGCAGCCGCCGCGCAGGTGTGGCGTGCGCGTGCATTCATTCACAGGTCTTTCAGGAGTTATTTCGCATGTCTTACGACGCTGGATTGCTGGTCTTGCGGCTGACCGTTGGGTTGTTGCTGGCCGGGCATGGAGCGCAGAAGCTATTTGGATGGTTTGGCGGGCCTGGTCTCGCCAGGATGGCGCAGAACACCGCGCGGATGGGCTTCCGGCCAGGCTGGTTGTGGGCGGCGTTCGCGGTGGCGGGTGAATTTGGCGGTGGGCTGGGGTTGGCGCTGGGGCTGCTGACGCCGCTGCCAGCGGTAGGTATCGTCGCGGCGATGGGGATCGCGGTCTTCAAGGCGCACTGGAAGAATGGCTTCTGGAATGCGAAAGGTGGCATCGAGTACCCGCTGACGCTGCTGATCGTCGCGGCGACGCTGGGGCTGGTCGGAGCGGGCCGCTTCAGCCTGGATACGCTGCTGGGCCTGCATCTGCCCGACGCGCTCGTCTTCTGGCTGGGGCTGCTGGCGGCGCTCGTCACGATCGGTGTGGGCGCCCTGGCAGGCGCACGCGCGCCGAAGCAGCAGACGCCATCTGCTCCCACCGCGTCGTCGGCCTCCTCGGCCTCCTCGGCTTCCTCGGCGGAGGGGCGCGCCCGTTAGTGCCGACCCGCCTGCCCGCTGGCGAGCCGATCTCCTGGCGCCCTCGCGCGTGTGCTACAGTCTCAGGGTGAGGATTCAGCGCACAAGTGAGAGGTGAGAGATGCCTCAGCGGTTCGATACGCGCAAACGACAGCACCTCCTCTCTGAGGAGCGAGAGGCCGCGCTCAAGCCAGAGAAGCTGCTACGCGATCTGGGACTGAGCGAGGGGATGACTATTGCCGACATTGGCTGTGGCCCTGGCTTCTTTACCATCCCAGCGGCGAAGATCGTCGGCGAGCACGGCCACGCGCTGGCGGCGGACATCCAGGGCGAGATGCTCTCCACAGTGCGCAGCCGCGCGCTGGAGCATGGCCTGAGTAATGTTCGCATCGTCAAGACCAATGATCGCGAGATTCCGATTGCGTCTGGCTCGTGCGACTATGTGCTGCTCGCGTTTACGCTGCACGAGATTGATCATCGCGCGTCGTTTCTGCATCGGGCGGCGCGCACACTCAAGCCCGGCGGTCGTATGATCGTGATCGAGTGGGACAAGGCGCCAGGGCCGATCGGGCCGCCGCTGGAAGACCGCATCACGCCGGAAGAGCTGGCCGCAGACGCTCAGGCCGCCGGGCTGCGTCAAATGGAAGAGCGCGCGCTTGCCAGCGACCAGTACCTGCGTGTCTATGAGCAGCACGCTCAGGAATAGCCGCCTCGCGCGCCACGGCGTTGCGCTCGCGAGCGGGGCGATATGTCATAATGGAGAGTACTCGCAGTCCGCACGACGCGACCGACTGCCACAACCGCGATGATCCGTGCGCCTGGAAACTGGTCCTGGCGCGCGGCCCGTGGATGCACGCGGGCGACGATGCCCGCCACGATCCGCTCACTGACGAATGGGAGTTTAGCGACCATGTCTTCACGAACCGCGCTCGAAGCCTGGGTAGACGAATGCGTCCGTCTGACCCAGCCAGATAGCATCGTCTGGTGCGACGGCTCCGAGGAGGAATATCAGCGCCTGATCGAGACTATGATCCAAGACGGCTCGATGGAGACGCTCAATCCACAGGACTATGCCAATTCATTCCTCTATCATAGTGATCCCTCCGATGTCGCCCGCACCGAAAAGGTGACCTTCATCTGCACCACGCGGCAAGAAGACGCAGGCCCGCTGAATAACTGGATGGCGCCCGATGAGGCCAAGGCGATGGCGCTGCCGTACTTCAAGGACTCCATGCGTGGCCGCACGATGTACGTCATCCCCTATGTGATGGGGCCGGTGGAGTCTGACCTGATGCAGGTGGGCGTGGAAGTCACCGATAGCGCCTACGTGGCGGCCAGCATGCGCATCATGACGCGCATGGGCACGGTGGCGCTGGATGCGCTCGACCGCAACGGCGGCGAGTTCGTTCCGGGGCTGCACAGCATCGGCGATCTCGACCCAGAGCATCGCTTCATCCTGCACTTCCCCGAAGAGAAACTGATCTGGAGCGTCGGCTCGGGCTATGGCGGCAACGCGCTGCTGGGCAAGAAGTGCCTCTCGCTGCGCCTGGCGAGCTGGATGGGCTGGAAGAACGGCTGGCTCGCCGAGCATATGCTGATCCTGGGCTTGCAGAATCCTCAAGGCGAGGTGACCTACATGGCGGGCGCCTTCCCCAGCGCCTGCGGCAAGACAAACCTGGCCATGCTGGTGTCTCCGCTGGAGAAAGAGGGCTGGAAGGTCTGGACGCTGGGCGACGACATCGCGTGGATGCGTGTGGGCGAGGATGGCCGTCTGTGGGCGGTGAACCCGGAGCATGGCTTCTTTGGTGTGGCGCCCGGCACCAACTCCAAGACCAATCCCAACGCCATGAAGTCACTCTCGCGCAATGCGATCTTCACCAATGTGGCTGTCACGCCAGAGCACGATCCCTGGTGGGAAGACATCGATCCGGCCAACCCCAAGACGCCGCCCGCTGGCACGATCAACTGGCTGGGCAAGGTGTGGGAGCCAGGCGATGGCCCGGCAGCGCATCCCAATTCGCGCTTCACCGCGCCAGCCGATCAGTGCCCGTCGATCTCGCCGCACTGGGAAGATCCGCAGGGCGTGCCGATCTCGGCGTTCATCTTTGGTGGGCGGCGCGCCGGGGTGACGCCGCTGGTCTACGAGGCGCTCGACTGGCAGCATGGCGTCTTCCTGGGCGCCAGCATGACATCGGAGACGACGGCGGCGGCCACCGGCGCGGTGGGCGTGCTGCGGCGCGACCCGATGGCGATGCGGCCCTTCTGCGGCTACAATATGGGCGATTACTGGCAGCACTGGCTCACGCTGGGCGGGAAGCTGAAGAACCCGCCGAAGGTCTTCTACGTCAACTGGTTCCGCAAGGACGAGGACGGTAAGTTCCTGTGGCCCGGCTTTGGCCAGAACGTGCGCGTGCTGATGTGGATGGCCGAGCGCATCAATGGCGCGGGCAAGGCCATGGAGACGCCAATTGGCTACACGCCGACGACCGATGGCCTGATGCTCGACGGGCTGGACATCGCTCCAGAGACGATGGAGAAGCTGCTGAGCGTCAACCCGGCGGAATGGGAGACCGAGTGGGAAGAGCAGCGACCATTCTTCGAGCAGTTCGGCGACCACCTGCCCAGGGCTATCGAGCAGCAGCACAAGGCGCTGGGTGAGCGTCTGCGCGCGGTGCGCGAGCCCAGCCCTGTGGCAGGCGAATAAACGCACCTACCAACCTTGCATACCACGCGCCCACTGGACGTAGCGACGTCTGGAGGGCGCGTCGTGCTGTGTCGTGGTGAGCGGACGTGTGTTGAGATGTGTCGGGCGCTTTCCGTTTCGCTCGAATTGAGACAGAATAGAGGCGCGACCAGAACAGCGAGAGATGTGACCGAGCAATCGGAAACGGGGACTTTCAACGTATGGACGAGCGACACACGGCAACTGGCGCAGCAGGCTCAGCGCGGCGAGCTGGCACGCGAACCGCAGCCGCCAACCCGCCCGCTGGCGCAGCGCGACGTGGGGACGCAAGCGCCCAGACGCCGACACGCGCCGATGTGGCGACCGAGGCGGAGGAGTCCGCGATGGGAGCGACGCAGACCGATTCGACGACCGCCGCGCCAGCCTATCCTGATCCGCGCGATCCGCGCACGCTGGCCCGGCTGACGAAGCGCACGCCCAGCGGCGGCTACGAGATTGCTGATACGGAGCTGGTGCGCGCGATCCGCGCCTGGGACGCGCAGGGCTTGCGCAACGTGGCGATGGAGCTGTGCGGGCTGCTGGTAGAGCGCTGCATGCCGGAGTTCCGGCGGCACGCGGCGGGCCTGCGACATCGCCCTGACCTGATGGAGGACACCATCGCGGCGATGATCGAGCAGGTGCTGCGCGAGGCGCTCGATCCCAGCGAAATCTTCATGACGCAGAACTTCATTCACTATCTGCGCTGCCTGTGCGCGGACAACTTCAACCGCACGCTGCGGCAGGAGGGGCTGCGCTATCGCCGCGACGAGCAGGGACGCCCGACCGGTCGCCCGCAGCACATCCCACGAGCGTTGATCGAGCAGATCGACCTGCCGACCGATGACCAGGATGAGCAGTCTGGCGGGACAGGCGCAGTGCCCGACCCGCGCGACTCGCTGAACGAGCGATTGGCGGCAGTCGAGGCGCAGCGCATCCTGACCTATCTACCCGATCCGCTGGATCAACGCATCTTCGCGCTGCGGGCGCTCTACAAGATGCAATGGGAAGAGATCGCCGCGCTGTGCGGCAAAACTGAACGGACGATGCGTCTGCGCTTCGAGAAAGCCCGGACGCTCTTGCAGGCATGTCTAGGCGCCGAGGTAGCGGCTGCGGCTGGCGCAAGTGGAGAGTAGTCGAGATGAGCAAGATTCACGCGCCCAAAGGCGATAAGACGCTGACCGAGGCCAAGCTGGCGCTGGTGGCGGCGCATGAGACCGGGTCGCCAGCGCCACTGGCGCACGCCCTGCGTGAGCATCCGGCCTATGCCGACGCGCTGACAACATTTGACCTGGCGCTGGTGGCGACGACCGGCGATGTGGCCGACGCCAACGCGCCCGACGTGATGGAGGCCGCGCAGGCGGCCCGCGCCCGCGCATTCCAGGCGGTGTTTCGCGCGCAGCCAGCCCTGGCGGCGCAGCCGACAGCGGCCATCTCGCTCAAGGCGATGCGACAGGCGCAGGGCCAGAAGATCTCGGCGCTGGCCGCACGGCTGGGGCTGGGCGTGGATGTGCTGAGCGCGCTGGAGGCCGGGCGCATCCGCGTGGCCAGCGTGCCGCGCCGCCTCTGCGACTCGCTGGCCGAGATGCTGAACGCCACCGCCGACCAGATCACCGCCGCGCTGACACTGGAGGTGGCTCCGGCGCTGCGCCGCGGCCAGCCAGGCGTGTCATCCTCCAGCGTGGCCAATCAGCAGCTCGACTTCCGCGATGCGGTGTTGATGAGCCAGAGCATGACGAGCGAGCAGCAGGCGCGCTGGCTGAGCGAGGGCCAGAAGTAGCCGCACTGAGCTGGATGAGGATGCGCATCATGACGTG
>DATAED010000322.1:0-12458 GCA_036258195.1 Ktedonobacterales bacterium | reverse complement strand
CCATCCGGCGCCAAAACCTGGCACGGTGCGCCCCAAGGGCCACGTCGTCTTCCCGCATGGCGCCCCGCCGGCGCCAAAACCTGGCACGGTACGCAAGAAGGGGCACGTCGTGCTCCCCGATCACAACAAAGCGGGATGAGCGCGAAGCCCAACATGCCAGCAGCCCCGCACGAGTGTGTTCGTGCGGGGCTGCTCTCTGCATGGCGCGAGGCTACAAGATGTAGCGGCTGATGTCTTCATCCTCCATCAGCGCGCCCAGGCGTTCGCGCACGAAGGTGGCGTCCACCATGACGGTCTGGCCGGCCAGCTCTGGCCCCTGGAACGACACATCCTCCAGCGCCTTCTCCATGATGGTGTGCAGGCGGCGCGCGCCGATGTTCTCGACCCGCTCGTTCATGCGCCAGGCGCAGGCGGACATCTCGCGCAGGCCGTCCTCGGTGAACTCCAGCTTCACCTCGTCCACCGCCAGCAGCGCCTCATACTGGCGCGTCAGCGCGTTCTCTGGCTGCGTCAGGATGCGCTCGTAGTCCTCGCGGGCCAGCGCGCTCAGCTCCACCCGCAGCGGCAGGCGACCCTGCATCTCCGGGATCAGATCGGATGGCTTGGCGTTGTGGAAGGCGCCAGCGGCGATCCAGAGGATGTGGTCGGTCTTGACGGGGCCGAAGCGCGTCATCACGGTCGAGCCCTCGACGATCGGCAGCAGATCGCGCTGCACACCCTCGCCAGAGACATCTGGCCCGGTGTCCACCTTGCTGCCGACGATCTTGTCGATCTCGTCCAGGAAGATGACGCCCGCCTGCTCGACCCGCTGCGTGGCGTCCTCCACCACCTGCTCGAAGTCGATCAGCTTGTTGGCCTCTTCCTGGGTCAGCAGGCGACGCGCCTCCTTCACCGAGACTGCGCGGGTGCGGCGCCGACCGCCGGGCATGCCGCTCAGGAACTCCTGGAAGCCATCGCCCACGTCATCGCCCGACATCCCCGCGACGAACTCGAAGACGGAGGGGTATGTCTCCTCCGGCTCCAGCTCGATCTCGATGATCTGTTCATCGAACTCGTTGCGCGCCAGCCGCTCGGCCACCTGCTTGCGCGTCTGCGCGCGAGCGCGGCGTGTCACCCGCCCGCCAGCGACCTTGGCCCCGGCCAGCGATGAGATGTTTGACGCGGCGGATGGCGTCATGGCCGGAGTCTTGGCGCGCGAGGCGCGGGTGGATGCGCGGGTAGTCGCCGCTTCACCCTTCTCGGCTTTGGCGCCATCCAGCCGCGCGGCGCCATCGGTCTCCGCGGCGACCATCTGCTCCGTCAGGATGTCGATGATGCGATCTTCGGCGGCCTTGGCGGCGCGCTCCGTCACATCGTTCACCCGCTGATCATGCGCCATCGCCACGGCGGCGTCCATCAGGTCGCGGATGATGCTCTCGACATCGCGCCCGACATAGCCCACCTGCGTGAATTTGGTCGCCTCGACCTTCACGAAGGGCGCATCGGCCAGCTTGGCGAGTCGCCGCGCGATCTCCGTCTTGCCGACGCCGGTCGGGCCGATCATCAGAATATTCTTCGGAGTGATCTCGGCTTGCAGCTCCGCGGGCAGGGCAAGTCGGCGGTAGCGATTGCGCAGCGCAATCGCGACTGCGCGCTTGGCCTCCGCCTGCCCCACGATGTAGCGATCCAACTCCCTGACGATCTGCTGGGGAGTCAAATCTTTCATAACGACGCTCCTGCCTACCGACACCGTGACCTGGGGAACCCATGGCCCCCCGCCGAGGAAGTCATGTGTCGCTTTTACCTCCTCATTATATACGTTGGGAGCGTCTGCTTTCTCGTGTTTTTCCTGGCGATGGCCAGCATCTTTGCGCAGGTGGTCGTCACGCTTCATTCGGTCGCGCTCTTCTGTCGTCGTTTGCTCTCCGCCGCGCCGTCAGCGCCCGCTTTGTCGCCATCAGCGCCGCCTGCCGCATCACTGGCGGGCGCTTTGTCGTCGAGCGTAAAGAGCAGGATGTGGTCATTGGTGTAGATGCACATGCCAGCGGCGATATCCATCGCCGAGCGGGCGATCTGCTCCGCTGTCATGTCGGTGTGGCGCACCAGGGCGCGCGCCGCCGCCTGGGCATAGACGCCGCCCGAGCCAATCGCGGCCACGCCATCGTCCGGCTCGATCACGTCGCCGTCGCCCGTCAGCACCAGCAGCTCATCGCGGCTGGCCACCAGCAGCATCGCCTCCAGCCGTCGCAAGAATTTATCCGTGCGCCATTCTTTGGTCAGCTCGACAGCGGCGCGGCGCAGGTTGCCCTGATAGCGCTCCATCATATTCTCGAACTTGTCGAAGAGTGTCAGCGCGTCGGCGGTGGATCCCGCGAAGCCGGCCAGCGCGCGGCCACCCGCGAGCTGGCGAATCTTGCGGGCGGTGTGCTTCATGACGACATCGCCCACCGTCACCTGGCCATCGCCAGCCATCGCGACATCATTCCCCCGGCGCACCGCCAGGATGGTCGTCGCGTGCATCTCACCGGTCACTCGTTGTGTCATCGTTTCAGCGTTTCTCTATCTCTGCCAGCGGCGCTCACGAGGCCGCCGACGTGCTCTTCCGGGTGGTGGCCGTGGTCGTGCGCCTGGCGGCTGGCTTGGCGGCCGTCGTGCGCTTCGTGGTGGATGTCGTGGCGGGCTTCCTGGCTGCGGCCCTACGAGTGGTCGTCTTGCGCGCGGTGGTGGCCCGTTTGGTTGTCTTGGTTGCCTTGGCGGCCGTCGTCCTGCGGCTGGCGGCGCCATTGCTGGCGGCGCTACTGGCGGCGCGGCGCGGGCGACGCGGGCGCTCGGCCTCCGGCGTCCGATGCCCCACCACGATTGGCGCGCCCTCCTGGAAGCCGCGCACCAGCGCGCCACACTTGATGCAGGCCGCCTCTTCCTTGCCATTGGCCAGCGTCAGCAGCCCACCGCACTCCGGGCAGGGAATCGCCAGCGGGCGATCCCACACCACGAAGTCGCAGGTGGGGAAGTTGACGCAGCCGTAGAAGACCTTGCCCGTCTTCTTGCCGCGCCGCTCCACCAGATCGCCGCCATCCTTCGGGCAGAGCACGCCTGTCTTGGTGACGAATGGCCGCTTATACGAGCACTCCGGATACCCGGAGCAACTAATGAACTTGCCAAAGCGGCTGGTGCGGATCACGAGCTGCTTGCCGCAGATCGGGCAGGCTTCATCCAGCTCCTCGACGGGCTTCTGCACCTTGCCCATCTCGCCCTCGGCGCGCTCCAGCTCCTGGCGGAACTCGGCGTAGAAGTCCTTCAGGAACTCCGTCCACTGCTGCTTGCCTTCCTCCACCGAGTCGAGCTTGCGCTCCATGCCAGCGGTGAAGTTGACATCCACGATGTCGCCGAAGTGCTTGCGCATCAGCTCGTTGACCGTCTCGCCAAGCCAGGTCGGCGTGAAGCGGCGCTCCTGCTGCTCCACATAGCCGCGATCCTGAATGGCGCTGACGATGGGCACGAACGTGCTGGGCCGCCCGATGCCGCGCTCCTCCAGCTCTTTGATGAGGCTGGCCTCGGTGTAGCGTGGCGGCGGCTGGGTGAAGTGCTGCGTCGGCGAGAGCTTGTGCAGGAGCAGCGCCTCGCCCGCCGTCAGCGACGGCAGCGCGTCGGCGTCTTCCTCGCGCGGCCAGACGGCGTAGAAGCCGTTGAACTTCAGCGTCGAGCCGTTGGCGCGGAAGAGGAAATCGCCCGCGCCGATGTCCACTCGCAGCGTGTCGAAGATCGCCGGGGCCATGAAGGCCGCCACGAAGCGTCGCCAGACGAGTTGGTAGAGCTTGAAGAGGTCGGAGGACAGATATGGCTTGACGCGCTCCGGAGTGATGGTGACATCCGTCGGGCGGATCGCCTCGTGGGCGTCCTGCACGTTGGCCTTGGTCTTGCCGCGCGTGGTGCGCCCCGCGCCGACGTGCTCCTTCGAGAACGTCGCGCGGATGTACTCCTTGACGGCGGCCTGCGCCTCATCAGAGATGCGGGTCGAATCGGTGCGCATGTAGGTGATGAGGCCCTGGTGGCCCGCATCGCCCAGCTCGATGCCTTCGTAGAGCTGCTGCGCCAGGCTCATCGTCTTCTTGGGCTTGAAGCGCAGCCGCACCGAGGCGTCCTGCTGGAGTGTGCTGGTGGTGTAGGGCAGGAATGGCTGGCGGCGCACATCGCGCTGCTCCACCCGCAGCACGCGGTAGGCGGCGCCCTGCAGCTCGCTCAGGATGCCACGCGCCTGCTCGCCCGACGTGATGCGGATGCGCCCGCGATCATCGCGCTGCTGGCTGGCGTCATCGCTGGCGGCGTTGGCGGCGCTCGTCTCGCCCTCGGTGGGCTGCGTGGCGGTGGCCTCGGGTGAGTTCTGGCGGCCAATCAACTGCGCGGTGAAGGTCTTGCGCTCCTGTGTCTTGCTCAGCAGCGCCTCGATGGTCCAGTATTCCTCCGGCGTGAAGGCGCGAATCTCGCCCTCGCGGTCGCAGATGAGCCGCACGGCGACGGACTGCACCCGCCCGGCGCTGGTGCCCGATTGCACGCGCCGCCACAGCAGCGGGCTGATCTTGTAGCCCACCAGGCGGTCGAGCACGCGCCGCGCCTGCTGCGCATTGAAGAGGTCTTCGTCAATCTCGCGCGGATGGGCGATGGCGTCCTGCACGGCGTGTCGGGTGATCTCGTTGAAGACGGCGCGCTTGGGCTTCTTCAGGCCCAGCAGGTGTTGCAGCGACCAGGCGATGAACTCGCCCTCGCGGTCAGGGTCGGGCGCAAGATAGACCGTCTCGGCCTTCTTGCTGGCGGCTTTCAGGTCGGCGACGAGACGATCCTTCTTCTCGATCACCACATATTTTGGATGGAAGTCGTGGCGGACATCGACCCCCAGCCCCTTCTTGGGCAGATCCATGATGTGGCCCATCGAGGCGCGCACTTCAAAATCGCTGCCCAGGAACTTCTCGATGGTTTTGGCTTTCGCCGGTGACTCCACGATCACCAGATTCTTCGCCATCCTTCGGATCACCTCTATCGTTACTATCCGCGACGGTTGCGGCTAATGTTCGCGTCTACAGAGCGCCCGGCGCGAGGCGCGCACATACCTTGCCGTTCGTGACTGTTCTCGCGCGCTGCGATCAGAACGGATTCGCCAGATTGGATGAGAAACTCACTTCATCGTACCAAGCATGCCCTGGATGCGGTTGCGCAACATGGCCAGACGCATGTACGCTCGCCTGACGTGTCGGGTTCGAGGCGCCACGCCGTTTGTCGCCATGCCACTCAGCATAACACCATATCACTGCATGACAAGCCCATTGATTCACCTATCGCGGCCAGCGACGAGCATACTCCCAGCCGCTGGCGCGTTGTCAGAGGATACCACGCGACGCCAACCGCAACCACGACCCACACGTAGCAACCATGATAGCGTCTCGCCTGCTTTGGGCGCTCATGCGTTACACAGAGGGGGCGCCTGGCGCCCACACAACGAGCAGCCCATCAGGTGATATTACCACATTGCGCCGCTCGCTCGCCATGGATCTGCATCTCACTATGAGGAGCCATTGCGCATGTCCCGAATCTCTGGCCGAGGCGCCCGCGTCACGCGCCATCTGCGGACGCTGGGCAGCGCTGGTCTGTGCGCGGCGCTGGCGCTCATCTGGATGGTGGCTGGCGCGGGGGTGGCCAGCGCGGCTGGCGCGCAGGCGCCTGCGCAACTCACGCGAGCCGCCGATAGCCCGGAGCAGCAGGCCGTCATCGTGGATAGCCCGGCGGTCGTGCGCATCGTCTCGGTCGTCAACGCTAGCCTGACCTGCGCGAAGTGCGCCAGCGACGGCAGCGACATCCATGCGCCCAGCGGCTCCGGGGTCTTCACGTACTATTCCAGCGGGTCGGGCGCGTTCATCACGCCCACTGGCGCCATCCTGACGGCGGATCACGTCGTCGATCACTCGATGCAGAACTCCGAAGACGTCGCCTTCGTCGAGCAGCAGGCCGCGCCAGACTTCGCCACGCAGTATCCCAGTGTCACTGCCGACCAGGCGCTGCAATACCTCCAGAACAATCCGAGCAAGGTCACGATCACCTTCACGGTGGTATTCCAGAAGGCGTTTCTCTCGACGGCCTACACAGGTTCCCTGCCCGACACCCAGCACGTCTACGCCTTCCCCATCGCCAGCATCGTGACCAGCTCGGCAGCCGATAAGCAGGACACCGCCATCGTGCAGATTGACACGCGCGGCATCAAGCCCGGGCCAGACTTCCCCTATCTGACGCTCTCCAATCGTCCAGTCAGCGCGCTCGACAACGTGACGGCCATCGCGTTCCCCGCCGACGCCGATCTGGCGCTGAACAACGCCGACTTCACGTCACTGGCCAATGTGAGCGGCAGCGATGTGAACACGATCAACAGCCTGCTCAGCCCATCGGTCAACACGGGAACCATCACCAAGGCCAACGAGATTCGACCGGATGGCACGCCAGTCTATGAGGCTAGCAGCATCGCCTCGAACGGCTCCAGCGGCGGCCCGATCATCAACGACCATGGCGAGGTGATCGGCTTCGTAGACGCCGGGCCAGTCACCGACCGCCTCACCTTCATCATCCCCAGCGCCGTCGCCGAGACCTATCTGGCGCAGGCGGGGATGTCCAGTGTTCCCGATGGGCGCTTCATGAGCCTGTGGACGGCGGCGATGGGGCAGTATTACAGCGGGTCGAGCTGCCACTGGACGCAGGCCAGCAGCGCATTGAAGTCGCTGAAGGCGCAGTATCCGAGCTTTGGCGGTGTGGCGCCCGCGCTGGCGACCGCCTCCCAGAACGCGCAGGGCGAGACCTGCTCGGCAGGCGGCGTGTCGTCCCCCACCATCACGGGCGATGTCGGCGCTGGGCTGGCGCTGATCGGTGGCTGCGTCGTTGCGGCGTTCGCGCTGATCCTCGGCGTCATCTTCCTGGTGATCGCGCTGGCCCGCCGCCGCAAGCGCGCCAAGCCAGCGCCCGTCTACGCCGCGCCCGCGCCGACGACCGCCGCCCCGACAGCGACCGTGCTGCCTTTCCCACCAGGGACGCGCTTCTGCCCGAACGGCCACGCTGTCGCCGAGACGGACGCCGCCTTCTGCCCGGTCTGCGGCGCCCCGATGCCAGGTGGAGCAGCGCGGAGGTAGAGGAGCAGTTGGCGGTTGAACCCGCGCCTGGGAGGCCTTGCAGGCCGCGAAGTCCGCCTGCGCGGACTGGGATGTGGCGGGATCGGAAGCTGCGCATGCGAAGCGTCACAGAGATGCGCTGCTGCGACCAGCATGCGCACTGCAGCGTTATACTGTGTGAGGCGCCGGGGTTTGCCAACGCCTGCTCAGCGGACAAGGAGACTACGATGGCACAGCGACGCCGCCTGGCAGGCTGGCAGATAGCAACCCTCTCGGCGGCTGGCGTCGCTGGCGCGCTGGCTGCGATGAACGCTCTGGCGCGTGCGGGCCTCCGTCCGCCAGAGCAGGCGCTGCGCGGGGTTGACGCGCTGTATCCCTGGTCGGAGGGAACCATCCACTACACCGTGCGCGGGCGCGGAGAACCCATGCTGCTGCTGCACGATCTCTTTCCCGGCTCGTCGTCCTTCGAGTACCGCAACGTCTTTGCGGCGCTGGCGGATCACTACCGCGTCTTCGCACCCGATCTGCTGGGCTACGGCCTCTCCGGGCGGCCCAGCGCACGCTACTCGCCGCAACTCTATGTGACACTGATCGAGGATCTGCTGCGGCAGGCGCTCGGCGCGACCGACCAGCCCGCCCATGTGATCGCCTCAGGTCGCAGCGCGCCGCTGGCCACGCTGGCCGCCGCCGCGCGCCCGCATCTCATCCGCAGCCTGACGCTGATCGAGCCGGTCGGGCTGCTCGCGCCCGTCGCGGAGGCTGACGCCGCAGCGCCGCAGATGGCGCGGGCGCTGCTGCGCATGCCGCTGATCGGCGAGAGCGTCTACAACGCACTGGTCTCGCGAGCGGGGCTGCGGCGCGCGCTGCGCCGCAAGCTGGCCGATGGCGCGGCGAGTGGCGGGCGGGTGAGCGATGACGTGATCGACCACTACTACGCGATGGCGCACCAGCGCGGCGCGCGCTTTGCCCCGGCTGATCTGCTGGGCGCCGCGCCGAGCGCCGAGGCCAGCGCCGCCTTCGCCGACCTCACCACACCCACGCTGCTGATCTGGGGCCAGCGCGACCCGCAGCGACCCGTCAGCGAGGGACGCACGCTGCGGCAGGCGCATCCCAGCGCGCAACTGCGCATCTTCCCCACCGGCGCCATGCCCCACGTCGAGGCGCCCGACGCCTTCGCGCAGGAGGTCTTTGGCTGGCTGCGCGTCGCCGTGCGCGTCTAGGCGCAGCCGCGAACAGCGGAGTCTGGCAGGTGATCAGCGTCGTGCGCTATCGCGAACAGTCCACGCATCGCCGATTTCGCTTACAAAAGTGAGAATCAAAGGAATGCGCCCGTATTCGCATTGGGCGGTTTGACATGCGTTTACCAGAGAGAGGTTCAGACACATGGCTGATGAGAACTTCACGCTCACCACGTTCTACGACTCGTGGAAGCAGTACCAGGAGCACATCAAGACGGCGATTGCGCCGCTGACCGCCGAGCAGTTCGCGCTGCGCTCCGCGCCGCACCTGCGCAGCATCGGCGAGCTGGCCCTGCACATCGTCGGCTGCCGCGCCGGCTGGTTCACCTTCATCCTGGGCGAGGGCAACGAGGAGATCAAGGCGATTGCCGAGTGGGATGAGCCAGGCGCGCCCGCCCACACTGCCGAGGAGCTGACTCACGCCCTCGACGTGACCTGGCAGATGATGGCCGATTGCCTGGCGGGCTGGAGCGACGACGACATGCGCAAGACCTTCCAGGATGAATGGGACGGCAAGGTCGTCCACCTGTCGCGCGCCTGGATCATCTACCACATCTTCGAGCACGACCTGCACCACGGCGGCGAGCTCTCGCTGACCCTCGGCATGCACAACATCCCAGCCGATTTCCCGGGCTGAGGTTCGCGGCGGAAAACGCAACGTCCCTCTCCCGCCGCAGCGGGGGAGGGGTTGGGATGAGGGGAGCCCAGGCCAAGCGGGCTGGCGCGGGGCGGGCGGAAGCTCTCCCCCTGACCCCCTCCCCTCCGAGGGAGGGGGAACCCAGGCCAGGCGGTTTGGCGCAGAGCAGAGTTTCTGCTCTCCCTCGCTTCATCGCTTTGCGCTGGCGGCGAAAAACGCAAAGCCCCTCTCCCGCCGCAGCGGGGGAGGGGTTGGGGAGGGGGCCCTACGACTGCTGCGCCGCCACCACGCTCGCCGCCGGAGCCAGCGCCTCGGCGCGGTCGAGCCGCACACGCATGCCATGCGCCATGCGCAGCGTGACACGTGGCCGTGGCTGCACCGGCCAGCCCGGCACGACGCGCGGCGTGAAGCGCTGCACGATGGTCGCCAGCAGCAGTCGCGCCTCCATCTCGGCCAGCGGCATGCCGATGCAGATGCGCGGGCCAGCGCCGAAGGGGAAGTATGCGCCCTTGGGCAGGCCCTGGCGGAACGCTGGCGTCCAGCGCTCCGGGCGGAAGACCTCCGGGTCGCCCCACACCTCCGGCAGGTGATGGATGACCCACTGGCTGATGATGGCGCGCGTTCCTGCTGGAAAGTGGTAGCCGCCCAGCTCGAAAGGCTCCAGCGCGTTGCGGTTCACCGTCCACGCGGGCGGATAGATACGCATAGCCTCCGAGATGACGCCATCCAGATAGGTAAGGCGTGGCAGGTCGGCGACGGTCGGCGTGCGTCCGTCTAGAACCTGCGCCACCTCGGCGCGCAGCTTGTCGTACTTGTCGGGATGCTGCGAGAGCAGGTAGAACGTCCACGCCAGCGCGTTTGAGGTCGTCTCGTGACCTGCGGCGATCAGCGTCATGGTCTGGTCGCGAACCTCCTGATCGGACATCGGCGCGCCATCTTCATCACGCGCCGCCAGCAGCATAGAGAGCACATCGCCGTGGTCGCGGCCATCGTGTCGGCGCGCCTCGACCAGGCCGTAGACAAATTCATCCAGCCGGGCGCGGGCCTCACGCGAGCGCCGCGCCTCGCCAATCTTCAGTCTGGCCAGCATGTCACCCACCGGCCCCGGGCGATTGTTCTCGATGACCGTCGTGAAGAGCTGGCTGATGTCTTTGCCCTGCGTCGCCAGGTCGAGATCGAACAGCGATTGCACGATGATGCGCAGCGTCAGCTCTTGCAGTGCCGCCGACATATCCACCTCATCGCCCACGCGCCATTGATCCAGCATCTGCTGCGTCTGGCTGGTCATCGTCTCGGCGTAGGATTCCACGCGCTTGCGGTGGAACGCTGGCTGCACCAGCCTCCGCTGGCGGCGATGCGTCTCGCCATCGGTGGTCAGCAGCGCCTCGCCCAGCAGGCGCTTCAGCACGTCGCGGCTGGCGCCAGAGCCGAAGTTCTGGGCGTGATCGACCAGGAAATAATGCGCATACTCCGGACTGGAGAAGAGAATGATCTCTCGCCCAAGCATCCGGACGCGCGCGATGTCGCCATAGCTGCGCCGCACGCCAGTGAAGAATGTCAGCGGGTCGCGCTGAAACGCGCGCAGCGTGTGGAGGCCCCAGCGCCCGCCAGGGCCGGGTGGGAGCGTGTGTCGAGTGGCCATGAGCGTGTGTTGCTCCTTCCAGAATCAGTGGGCGTCGAAGGGGGTCTGGCCCCACAGCGCGGCGACGAGATAGCGTCCGAGCGCGGCGACGTGCTCATCGAATGGCAGGCAGGCGGCGACGTCGGGAATCTCCTGTGGCGTCTGCGGCTCCTGGGTGAGCCGCCAGAGTGTCGTACGAGTCAGCGCGACGACCGTAGCCAGCGCTACTGTCTGCGCCGGATACGGATAGGGCGCGGGCAGCCCGCGCGTGCGCGCAGCGGCGGCAGCGGCGGCCAGTTGTGCAGCCAGCGACTCGGCGAAGCGCTCCTGCAGCTCGCGGCCCAGTCCCAGCCCGGCGCCGCCACCCGCGAACATCACCTGAAACAGCTCGCGATTCTGCTCAGCGAAGGCGCAGTAGGCGCGCACGCTGTCCTGCACCAGCTCCCACCAGGGCGCGCCGCGTGTCGCCGCGTCGGCGCGGGCAGCATCCAGCAGGGCGGCCAGCTCGCCGAAGCCATCGGTGACGACGGCGCGGTAGAGGTCTTCTTTGGTCGCGAAGTGCAGATAGAAGGTGCCGAAGCCGACATCCGCCGCGCTGGTGATCTGTGCGATGGTGGCGGCCTCCAGCCCATCGCGTGCGAAGACGGCGCGCGCCGCCGCCAGCAGCCGTGCGCGTGTCTGCGACTTGCGCCGCGCGCCACGCGAGGGCGGCGCCGACGCATCGAGGCTCTGTACACCCATACGCCCCCCAGTGCATGATGACAACATCAATTATGATAACCACATCAGTTTACGAAGTCAAGCAGCGGGAAGGTGCAACGGTGGGCTTTGCCCTCTGCGCCGCTGTTGGGGTACACTCGGCTGGTGGCTGCCCGCGAGGCTGCGACCTGCCGGAGCGCGGCCCACGCCATAGCAGATGAGGATCGACGAGCGCCAGCGATGATTGCAACAGGAGTCCGCCACCATGATTGACTTCACGCTCACCCCGGAACAGTCCGAGATGCGCGACCTGGCTCATACCTTCGCCGAGCAGGAGATTCGCCCGGTCGCCGCCGCGCTGGACGAGCACGAGGAGTTTCCGTGGGAGCTGGTGCGCAAGGCGGGCGACCTGGGGCTGACAACCTTCGCCTTCCCGGAGGAGGTCGGCGGGCTGGGCATTACCGATGAGCTGACCAACTGCATCATTACCGAGGAGCTGTCGTGGGGCTGCGCAGGCGTCGCCACCGTGCTGGGCGGCACACATCTCGCCAGCATCCCCATCTTGCTGGCCGGGACGGATGAGCAGAAGCAGCGGCTGCTCAAGCCCATCGTCGAGCGCAACGGGCTGTGCGCGATGGCGCTGACCGAGCCTGAGGCTGGCTCCGATGTCGCCGCCATGACCACCACCGCCCGCCGCGATGGCGACAGCTACATTCTGAACGGTACGAAGCGCTTTATCACCAATGGCGGCATCGCTGACCTGTATGTCGTCTTCGCCTCGGTTGACCGCGCGGCAGGGCATCGCGGAGTGACAGCGTTCATCGTGCCAGGAGACGCCAGGGGGCTGAGCGGCGGCAAGAAAGAGAAGAAGCTGGGCATCCGCTGCTCGCACACAGGCGAGGTCATCCTGGAGGATGTGCGTGTGCCAGCGGAGGGCCGGCTGGGCGAGGAGGGCAGCGGCTTCAAGCTGGCGATGACCATGCTCGACCGCTCGCGCCCGATGGGGGCCAGCATCGCCGTCGGCATCGCCCGCGCCGCCTATGAGTATGCGCGTGGCTACGCGCTGGAGCGTGTGCAGTTTGGCAAGCCCATCGCCGCCAACCAGGGCTTGCAGTTCATGCTGGCCGATATGGCGACCAAGG
>DATAED010000321.1:0-3791 GCA_036258195.1 Ktedonobacterales bacterium | reverse complement strand
CTGCTCGTTGGTCACCTGCACCTGGCGGGCAGTGCGCGCCTGTGGACGCACCTCGACTCCACCACCCGCGATCGACACCGAGCTATCGCCCATGCCCGGGCCCAGCGCCGAGAACATCATCTGGCGGCGAATCTGGACTTCCAGCTCTTGCCGGATGCGCTGCTCTTCTTCGCGCCGTACCTCCGCAGCGATTTCCTGGCGCACCTCGTCTTCGAGCGAGCGGCGCAAATCTTCGCGCACACTGCGCTCCATCTCGGCGCGCTGCCCGGGCGCCAGCGCATCCACAGCGGGCAGGCTGGCGCTGGGCGAGGAGGGCGACCATGTGACCTGCGCCACCGTCGCGCTGAACCCACCATTCGCCGAAGGGTTGACCACCCCGAACGACGAGGTCAGGCCAGCCAGCGTGTCGAGTGTAGCGCGGAACTGCCGCAGCGTCTCGTCGATCTGCTCCTGCGAGAGCGTCAGATTGCGGCCAGAGGTATTGAGGAGCGCGATGAGCTTCTTCAGGCGGGTCGTCGTCACCCAGATGACCGAGAGCGGCAGATAGCCGCGCACGGTTTCGGGGCTGCGGCGCAAGTCCAGCCCCATCTGCTGGCCGACCCACTCCTCCAGGCGATCTACGGCGTCATGCGAGCCATCCAGAAAGCCCTGCAACTCGACGCGCTCGTTGTCCATCGCCTGAGAAGCGTCGCGCAGCATGGCGACGGTATCGCGTAGCGCCATCACCTGACGCTGTACATCCTCGCTATCGGCGCGCAACTCTTCGAGCGCCGCTGTGGCGCCGCCGGGATTCGGGCGTGGCGCCTGGGGTGGCTGCGTGGACATCGAGGAGGCCCAGTCGCGCGCCGCCAGCGCCGCATCCGTCGGCTGACCGCCACCGAGCGAGCCCATCTGCCCGGCGCGCTGTGGGGCGCCTGCCGATGATTGGCCAAACGCGACCTGCTGCTGTGGCGTCACGATCGGCGTGGCTCCCGTCGGCATATCTGCGACGGATGGCGCCCAGGAACCAGCGGACGACGCCGGAAAGCCGTTGGCGGCAGGCGCCGCGCCCGGCATGCTCTGCCCCATGCCTGGCCCCATGCCTGGAATGGCGCCGGGCTGCGAAGCGCCCGCAGATCCGCCATTCGGGCCAAACGCCGCCAACCAGTCGGGCAGCGGCGCAGACGGCCCCATCCCGCTCATCCCACTCATCCCATTCGCGGCGCTCGCATCCCAGGCCGGAGCGCCCGCGCCCATCGGAGCGGCGGAGGGCGCCGCGGGGGCGGCTGAAGCGGCGACGCCTGCGGGGCCACGGTAGGCGTCCTGATCCTGCTTGTCTTCGGCGACAATCTGCTTGTCGTCGCCGCCCGAGCGGATCAACTGCGCCACGCGCGCCAACCGCCCACACGAGCGTCGCAGCAGCGCGATGGTCGCCTGATCGAGCGCAGCACGGCGCTCCAGCGCATCATCCAGGGTAGTTTCCATGCTCTGCGCGATCTGCGCCAGGCCATTGAACTCCATCATGGCGGCGGAGCCATAGATGGTGTGGGTGCGGCGATAGGCCTCCTCGATGGCGGTTTCGTCATCGGGAGTCTGCTGAAGCTGGTCGAGATGCGTCTCGATCTCAGGGATGTAGGCGTCTACCTCGTCTAGGAAACTCCCGAGAATCGCCGACTTGTCGAAATTATCTGCCATGATGTCCGCACCCGTCCTGCTCGACTGCACTCACCTGCGAAGATGGCGCGCCGCCTTCCCCGAGATCGGCGCGCCCGAATCAGTCGCTATCCGCGATCTGGAGGAAACGGGAAGTTCCCTAACGGGTTGGAATTATACTGCTCGCCCGGATACCCGTTCTGGCCGTTCTGACCATTCTGGCCGTAGCCATTCTGGCCGTAGCCATTCTGGCCGTAATTGGTCTGCTCGAAGCCGCCCATCGGGAAGTCTGGCGCAGGCGGCGCTTCGGTCCAGGCGGCGTCATAGGCGCCGATGTCAAAGGCGTTACGCGGCTCGACATAGGACGCCGAGATAGGGCCAGCAGGCAACGCCGGGAAGGCTTCAGGGCCAGGGTACCAGCCGGGCTGCTCGGCGCGCCCCATTGGCGCCTGCGTCATCGGCTGGTCGCCCTGTGGCATGCCTGCGACCTCCGCGATGTGCTCTGGCAGTCGGAACGCGGCGACCGACGCGCGCAGCTGCTCGGCCAGCTCGGCCAGATAGCTCACGGCGGTCATCGTATCCTGCGTGGTGGCGTTGGTCTGGCGCGTCACTTCGGCGATCTGCCCCATCGCCACAGCCACCGTCTCGGCGACCTGGCGGCGGGCATCCGCGCCATGGGCGATGTCGTTGATCATCTGCGCCTGGCGATCCACCGCGCCATAGATGCGCTGCAGCGCGCGGCCCGCTTCATCCGCCAGCCGCGAGCCTTCGATCACGTCCTGCGTGCTTTCTTCCATGGCGACCACCGCTTCGTAGGTGTCGCCCTGAATCGTCTTGACGATGCCGCCGACCCGCTTGGTCGCCTCGGCCACGCGCTCGGCCAGGATGCGAATCTCGTCGGCGACGACATGGAACCCACGCCCGTGCTCACCGGCCATCGCCGACTGAATGGCAGCGTTGAGGGCGAGCAGGTTGGTCTGCTCGGCGATGTCCTCGATCAGGCGTACGATCTCGCTGACCTCTTGCGCGCGCTCGCCCAGCCGCTTGACCTTCTTGGAGGTTTCCTGCACGTTCTCGCGGATGTGCGCCATGCCCTCGGTCGTTTGCACCACCGACGCCTGGCCATCGCGCGAGCTCTGAATCGCCTCGCTGGCGGCGGCGGCGGCCTGCAGCGCGTTCGTCGCGGAGAGCTGCACGAAGTCGGCCAACTGCGCCACACGATCGGACACCAGCGAGATTTGGCGTGCCTGCGCCTCGGAGGATTGCGCCACGTCCGCCGAGCGGTCGATCAGGCGGCGCGTCGCAGTTGTCACCTGGTTGGTCGTCGCCTGCACCCGTCCGACGACCTTGGCCAGTTCCTCGATCATGAAGTTGAAGGAGTCGGCCAGCACGCCCAGCGTATCGGGCGTCACCTCCGCCTGCACGCGCAGGTCACCGTCGCCCACCGCGCTGACCTCGGTCAGCAGCTTCTCGATCTGCGCCTGCAGCACCACCGCATCCGGCGCTTCGATCTGGGAGGCAGCCGACTTGCCCGGAGCGGCCAGGCTGGCGCCGCCAACAAGCCGATTGACGGAGTTGGCCAGCCGGGAGAAATCGTCGTCGCCGACAACGTCAGCGCGCGCGTTGCGATTGCCGCCGAGCGCCTGGCGTGACACGTCATTCAGCCCGACGAGATAGTCGCGCGTGACGGAGCGGATGCGTGTGACGGCCACCAGCACCGCCATCAGGCTGAGCGCGGCGGCGGCCAGGGTCACGGTCCACATCAGCGTCTGGGGATCCACCGAGCCGAAGGGTTGGTAGATGGCAAACCACCCAACAAATGCCGTCGCCACCACGGGGACCACGCAGGCCAGCATGGTCAGCAGATTAAACTGAGCGCTCAAACTCGAACCTGAGCGCGAAGGAGCTTCCATAAGGGCGGTGGCCTCCTCGATGATCTCTGGTCTGTGGCCAGGCGCGCCGCGAGCGAATGCTAGCAGGCAGCGAGAGCGGTCGGCGTCGTGGCGCGATGTTCACGCGCAACCACGGACACGGCGAGAAATGCTGGCAATAGTGTATGCTATTCTGCCAAGTCTCGCCTATACCTCATGACCAACGTCGCTCGTCGGCTGCTTCGCGCCGCCGCAGCGCCTATCAGTCGGCGCGGTATCGGTGCATCT
>DATAED010000320.1:0-5476 GCA_036258195.1 Ktedonobacterales bacterium | reverse complement strand
AGGATGTACCACGTCTCGGTCTTGCCCAGCTTGCCCTGCTCATGCGCGGCGGCGTAGGTGTCATCGGGATGCGCCTGCACCGAGAGCCAGTCGTGCGCGTCGAGGAACTTGGCCAGCAGCGGAAAGCGTCGCCCATAGACGGCCAGCGCGCGCGCGCCCAGCAGCGCCTCGCCGTACTCGTCGACCATTTGCCCCAGGGTCTTGCTGGCATGCGGCCCGGCGCTCACGACTGCATCGAGCGCGGTCTCCCAGGATTCGCCGATGCGCTTATCGGCGGGCAGCGCCTTGCCCGCGACCTCGGCGAGCCGCTGCCCGCCCCAGATCGTCTCGTGCAGCGAGGCGCGCAGCGTGAGCGGGCCGGGTTCAGCGTCCGCGCGCCCGTGCAGCGCCTCCATCTCGGCGGCGAGATCCGCATCTAGCGCGGGCTGTTTGTCTTGCTCGTCCTGAGCCGCTGCCATGTGCCAACACCTCCAGCGCAATCGTGAGCGGGGCGCCAGGCCAGGCGAGACGCCAGCGCGGCGTCGGCAGGGGAGCCGCGCCACACGTCCACGACGTATTCTCATTCGTTTCCCCTTATTTTCGGGCGTTTGCAGGCACGCTGTCAACCTGCGTAGGATCACGTCAGTCGCCGCCAACCGCATGCTGGCGCCTCGCCGGAAGCAATAAAAAGCCGCGCCGCAAGAGAAATCCCATCTCTTGCGGCGCGGCTTCTCCGCCAGCGTGTGGTGGCCTACGATGCGCTCAGACGCGGTTGAGCAGGTTGAGCGCCCGCAGCACCGTCTCGCGCGCCTCGGCGGGTGGCCTGTCTGTCATGGCCTCATCCACCTGGCAGCGCAGCAACTCCATCGCCACGCTATCCATGGCGGCGCGGGCGGCGAGGATCTGGGTGACGACCTGCTCGCAGGTCTTGCCATCATCGAGCATCCCGATGATGCCGCGAATCTGGCCCTCAACCCGCCTGAGCCGCATCTGGAGATCCTGATTTGACTTATCCGATTGTAATGTCGCCATAGGGCGTCCCCTGCGCTCTCCAGTCGCCTTGCCCGTTACGAGCGGCGCCAGCGGGGCGTGACCTACGCCAGCGCGCCAAAGGTGGATTCGAGCTTGCGCTGCAAGACGCCGCGGCCCACCATGCCGACAATGCGCCCCACTTCCTGGCCGCCCTTGAACATGATCAGCGTCGGAATGCCCTGGATGCCCAGGCGCGACGGCGTGTTCATGTTGTCGTCGGTGTTCATCTTGGCGAAGGTCACCTTGCCCTGATATTCCTCAGACAGCGCCTCAAAGGTTGGAGCCATCGCCAGACACGGGCCGCACCATGGCGCCCAGAAGTCCACGATCACTGGCGCCTCAGCGCCCAGCACATCGGTCGCAAACGACTGATCCGTCACCTCAATATACGAGCCAGACATATCATCCTCCCGGGCCTCGCGCCCGCTGTCCGCACTGCTAGTATTCAATGTACCCTACGGGGGTACCGTATAAAGTGTAGCACAACCGCACACGCTCCGTCAACGCTGAAGCGGTCGGTCGCCAGCCACACACAGCCGCGCGAAGACAGATCACGCCATCTCCCGACGCATCCCGACGCCAGCCGACGCCAACTCCCGCCAGAACATCCTGTGCTCCCCAAAACACTTGACAAGCGCGCGCAGACGTGAGCATTACTAGAACATATGTTTCATTTTCATGGCCGATGCCAGGGGAGCAGAGCGCATGAGAAGCGAAGAAGCGGAAAGAGCGGACGGCGTCAGGAGACCGCAGGCGCTGCTTGCGTGTGTTCTCGTCTCGCCTTACGGCGTCCCGGAGCCAGGCCGCCTGGATCTCGCCGAGGCGCTGCGCGAGCAATGCGCGCAGGTGACCAATCGCGTCGCCTGGCGACAGCCGCGCGGTCGCGACTGGCCCGACGCCATCTTCCTGTCGTTGGGGCCATGCGCGTCAAGCGAGGCGCAGATGGTCTGCGAGCCGCTGATGAGCTGGCTCACCGAACAACAACTTGTCGCGCGGATGGGGATTGGCCCCACGCAGACCATCGCCCAGCTTGCCGCACAGGCGGCGGCGCCCGGTGTGGCGCGCGCAGTAGCCGCCGAGGAGGCGCAGGGCTTCACCCAGCGACTGGCAGTGGAGGCGCTGAGCGGGCTGGCGATGGAGGGTGTCACCCCAGAGCTGGTCACGCGGCTGCGCCACTTCGGGCTGCGGACACTGGGGCAGGTGGCGCAGTTGCACGCGCGCGATCCACAGGCGCTGCGGCGTCAGTTTGGCGCGGCGGCGGGCGAGCGGCTGGCGGCGCTGGCGCAGGGCGCTGATCTGTATCCGTTGCAGTCATCGTCCGCGCCTGCGCGGGTCGCCGTGCGGCTGCGGTTCTCCGCTAGCGCCACGCCCGATCAGGCGCTCGCCGCGCTGCCACGGCTGGCGGCGCGGCTGGCGCGACGGCTGGAGGCCAGCGAGAGCGCTGGCGAGCGGCAGGGGCGGGCGCTGCGGCTAGGTGTCGTCTGGGAATCTGGCGCCGAGACGCGCGCGCGACGTCGGCTGGCGCGCCCGCTCTGCCAGCCCGGGGAGCTGACGCAGGCGGCGCACGCGCTGCTGAGCGCCATCCTCGCGCCAGCCTCGCCATCTGCTGGTGTGGCGCAGGTCGCCGCGCTGTCACTCTCCATCGGCGACCTCTCGGCGCGGCTGCCCGCGCAGCAGAGCGCGCTCTTCGATACGGCGGCGCGATCCGCAGCGATGGAGACGACGGAGGCGCAGGCGCGGCTCACCCGCATCGCGCTGGAGGTGGCCGAGCCACTGGCGCGCCGCTACGGGACGCCCGCGCTCTATCGGCTGACGACGCCCCAGCCAGACGCCATTCTGCCGGAGGAGCGCGCTCGGCTCATCGGCCTGACCAGCGCGCCATCCACCCAGGGCGAGCAGACGCCCAAAACCAGACCGACGCCACGCCAGCGCCACGCCACCGAGGCGCTGCGTGATCCTGCGCAGGCGCCGCAGCCGCATTGGTGGTGATTGCAGAGGCGCACGGCGTCGGCAGAGGGGATGAGAGGGACAGGAGGCAGTGGCATGGCGCACCGCTACGGCAAGCCAATCCAGACTCGCCACACCTCTGGCGGGCGGGGAGACGATATCGCCGACGTGCGGGGCGCGCCTGCCGCCTTCTGCTGGCGTGGCGTCTGGTATCAGGTAGACGAGACACTGAGCGCATGGCGGCTGCGCGACCGCTGGTGGGCCGCGCCCGCCGCAGACGTGGCTGATGTAGCTGGCCCGGCTGGGGATGTGGCCCGCCCGCCAGCCGATGCGCTGCTGCCCACCGAGCGCTCCTACTATCGTGTCCTCTGTCGCGGGCCAGAGGGCGAGCAGGTCTTCGACCTCTACTACGACGCCGCCAGTGGCCAGTGGATGCTCGACCGCATCCATGATTAAGGGGTGATGGCTGCGCCTCCTCACCGACGACGAGCTATGAATGAGCCTATGACAAGCCTCTCATCACCGCCTGACGCCGCGCCGCTCGAAGCGCCAGCGACGGCGGGCTACAGCGAACTGCACTGCGCCAGCGTCTTCAGCTTCCTGCGTGCTGGCTCCTCGGTCGAGGCGCTGGTGGCGCGGGCGGCGGCGCTGGGCATGCCCGCGCAGGCCCTCACCGATCACATGACGCTGGCGGGCGTCGTGCGCTTCCAGGCGGCCTGCGCGGCGACGCAGATCGGCGCCATCGTCGGCGTGGAGCTACTGGTGGCGCACGGCGTCTTTGGCGCGGAGGAGCCAGGCTGTGTCGTGGCGCTGGCCGAGAGCGCGGTGGGCTATGCGCGCCTCTGCCAGCTCCTGACCGACGCCAACCTCGACGAGCCTGATCATCCCATCATTCCCTTCAGCGCGCTGGCCGCCGCGCCAGAGGGGCTGATCATCCTGACGGGCGGCGCGGATGGCCCGCTGGCGCGCGCGCTGCTATCCGGACGGCACGCCACGGCGCGCGAGCTGGCGGAGCGCTATCTGGCGGCCTTTGGGCCGGAGCGACTCTTCATCGAGACGCAACATCACCTGCTGCCCGAGAGCGCGCGACTGGCGCAGGATCTGGCGGCGCTGGCGACAGATCTCGGCGCGCGGCTAGCGCTGACCAACGGCGTTCACTACGCCACCCGCGACGATTACGACCTCTACGACCTGCTCACCTGCGTGCGGCTGGGCGTCACGGTCGATCAGCCACACCGCGAGCGCCCGCGCAACGACACTGCCTATCTAGCAAGCGGCGCGGAGCTGGCTGAGCGGATGGCGCGTTGCCCCTGGGCGCAGGCGGCGCTGGCCACCAGCGCGGAGATCGCGGCGCGCTGTGTGGCGGGCGATGTCGGGCTGCTGCGTCCCGCCTGCGTCGCGCCGCGCGTGCCGCTGCCCGCCGGGGTGACGCCGCGCCAGCGGCTGGCCGAGCTATGCAAGGCAGGCATGGCCGAGCGCTACCACGACGCTCCAGACGCGCTGGCGTCCGACAGTCCCCAGCGCCGCCAACTGGCGCACGAGCTGGAGGTCATCGGCGGGCTGGAGCTGGAAGAATTCTTCCTCTGCGTGCACGACATCGTCTCCGCCGGGCGACAGATGGGCATCCGCGTGAGTGGGCGGGGCAGCGCGGCCAATAGCCTGGCCGCCTATCTGCTGGGCATCACAGGCGTTGACCCCATCGCCCACCATCTGCTCTTCGCCCGCTTCCTCACGCCAGAGCGACGCGGCATGCCGGATATCGACATCGACGTGCAGTCGGATCGGCGCGAGGAGCTGATTCGCTATGTCGAGCGCACGTATACCGAGCGGCACGCGGCGATGGTGGCCAACGTCATCACCTATCGTCCGCGCTCAGCCCTGCGCGATGTCGCCAAGGCGCTGGGCTATCCGCTGCCGCTGGTGGATCGCATGACGAAGCTGCTACATCACCACAGCGGCGGCGAGGCGCTGCTGGCCGCGCAGGGCGAGCTGGAGCGCGTCATCGCAGGCTGGCGTGGCGGCAGAGCCTCGGCCTCGAAAGGCCAGAGCACGGGGCGGGGCCTTGAAAGGCCTGGAGCCGCCAACGACGACCAGCGTGATCGGCTGCTGGCGCGGCTGCCGCTGGCGCTGGGGCTGGCGGCGCGGCTGCTGGGGCTGCCCCGCCATCTCTCGCTGCACAATGGTGGTATGGTCTTGACGCGCGAGCCGCTGGCGCAGACGCTGCCCGTGCGTGTCTCGGCCAATGGCGTGCGCGCGCTGGAGGTGGACAAAGACGATGTGGAGCGGCTGGGGCTGATCAAATTCGATCTGCTGGGGCTGCGCACGCTGGGCGCAGTAGAGGAGGCGCTGGCGCTGATCGCGGAGACGACCGGCGAGCGCATCCCCATTGACCATCTGCCACTGGACGACGACGCCACGTTCCGGCTGATCCGCGCGGGGCAGACGCTGGCGGTCTTCCAGATCGAGAGTCCGGGGCAATGGCATCTGCTGGCCCAAACGCAGCCGCAGACCTTCGACG
>DATAED010000319.1:0-3473 GCA_036258195.1 Ktedonobacterales bacterium | reverse complement strand
GGGGGCGGGGCGGGGGGGGGGGGGCCGCGCCTACCCCTTGCGCGCCGTATGCGGGGCGCCCGCTGGCGACTTGCGCCCGACCGAGAGGATGCCATCCAGCGCACGGATGTCGCGCATCACGGCCTCTAGCTGTTCGGGTCGCGTGATCTCCAGGATGGCGTTGATGGTCGCCTTGCGGGTGCGCTTATTGGTGCTGACGTCGATCTTGACCATGTTGAGGTTGTGATGCGCGATCACGCCCGTCACATCGCGCAGGAAGCCCGTGCGGTCATCACCTTCCACCACGATCGGCGCGCGGTAGTCCTGCGTGCCGTCAGACTTCGGCCACGACACGGCGATGCCGCGCTCTGGTGATTGCTCCAGCAGCCGTCGCAAGTTCGGGCAATCGGCGCGGTGGATGACCACCCCGCGCCCGCGCGAGATGTAGCCGCCCAGCGTGTCGCCCGGCAGCGGATGGCAGCAGCTCGCAATCTGCGTCAGGATGCCCGCCATCCCCTCCACGCTGATGTCAACCTGCGTCTCCTTCGAGGGCGCGACAACCGGCGGCGTCTCTGGCTCTGGCTCGGCGGCTGGCGCGAGCAGCTTGAGCCGCTCGCGCACTTTGTTGATGACTGCGACGGGGCGCAGCTTATCCGCGCCGACCATCGCCAGCAGCGTATCCTCGTCGGCCAGCCCCAGCTCTTCGACGATCCAGTTCAGATCGTCCTCGGTCAGCTCCTCGTAGCCCTTGCGCACACCCGCCGCGCGCAGGTCGCGGTCGAGCCGCTCGCGCCCCACCTGGATGTCAATATCGCGCTCGTGGGTCTTCAGGTAGTGCAGGATGCGCGTGCGCGCCAGCTTGGTCTTGACCACCCGCAGCCAGTCGCGCGTGGGGTGGGCGTCGTTGCGCTTCATCAGATCGACGATATCGCCGTTGCGCAGCTCATAGTCCAGCGGCACCAGTTTCTTGATGGGCCGCCCGGACGCGCTGTTCTGGGTGATGCGCACGCCGCCGACATGGTTACCCAGATCGGTATGCACGCGATAGGCGAAATCCAGCGGAGTCGAGCCAGCGGGCAGCTCCTTCACATCGCCGCGCGGCGTGAAGACGAAAATCTGCTCCTGCAAGGGCGGCGGCGGTGGAGCAAGCTCGTCGCTCACCCCCGACTTCGCCGAATCCTTCAGCTCCTGCCGCCACTCGATCACCTGCTGCATCCACTGCTGCAACGCCTTGGCGTCGGCGCGGGCGTTGTCGCCCACATCCTTGTAATACCAATGCATCGCGACGCCATACTCCGCCGTCTCGTGCATCTCGCGCGTGCGAATCTGAATCTCCGCCAGACGATTATCCAGGCAGAAGACGGTCGTGTGCAGCGACCGGTAGCCATTGGACTTGGGATTGGCGATGAAATCCTTGATGCGGCCATCCACCGGACGCCACAGGTCATGCACATGCCCCAGCGCCAGGTAGCAATCGGCCACCGTATCAGTAATAATGCGGAAGGCCAGGATGTCGTAGAGCTGCGACAGGTCGCGGCTGCCCGACCGCACGACCTTCTTGTAGATGCTGTAGAGGTGCTTGACGCGACCCGACACCTCCGCCTGAATATCGATCTTGCGCATCTCATCCGTCAGCGCCCTGACGACGCGATCCACGTAGTTGCTGCGCTCGCTGGTCTCCTCGGCGATGGCGTCCTGCAGCCAGCGGTAGTCGTCGGGTTCCAATATGGCGAAGGCGAGGTCTTCTAGCTCGCCATCGACCCGCCCCATACCCAGGCGCGCGGCCAGCGGCGCGTACAGCGCGCGTGTCTCCTCGGCCAGCCGACGAATCTCATCCAGCGTCAGCTCGCCGTCCGCCTGCTCCTGATCGGGGCGCGCCACCGTATCCTGTCGCTCGCGGATGCGGGCAGCCTCGGCAGCGGCCTCACGCATCAGGCGCAGGTGGTCAGCTACCTTGACCACGACGACGCGCGGATCTTCCGCCAGACTCAGGAACATCTTGCGCAGCGCGTCTTCGTCCTGCGCGCGGCGGCGCTCGCGGCCCTTACGCTTGTCAGGTTCGAGCGCCTCAGCCTCGCTGATCGCCGCCCGCGCCTGCCGTCGCAGCGTGGCGCCGGGCCGATGCAGCGCGTCGAAGCGCTCGATGGCGCCGATGGCGTTGGCGACCTGCTGTCCCATGCCCTTGCCCAGCCGATGAGGAATCTCGCGCGTGCTCAGCGCGTGCGCCTCCACCAGCGGCTCCAGCAGCACAGCGGCCAGCGTCACCGCGTCGATGCGCAGCCCCTCCGCCAGAATCGTCGCCGTGCGCAGCGCATCGCCCAGCGTCGTGCGAATCTGCGCCGCAGCCTCGGCGCGCAGATTCGCATAGGCGTCGCTGGCCAGCGCCAGGGTCTCCTCCATCTGGCGCGCCTGCTCTGGTTCGAGGTAGTCTGCGACGGCCACAAGGAAGGCTCCACGCGCCTGCGACTCGATCGCTGGCGGCGCGTCGTTCAACGCCTGCGGGCCAGTGGGCGCGGGACCTACCGGCTCGACAGGGCGCCCACTTGCCTGTGTCATGCTCGTCCTCCATCGCATCCGCGTCGCATATCGCGCTCGACCTCCGTTACCCCCGGCGACCTGCGCAGGCGGCGGATGACATCACCGGCGCGACGTGTGGCAGGTATCAGCAGCATCATGGCGATGGCAGCCTTCGCACGATCCTGGTTAGCGACGGCGTTGCTGCGCAGCACGCTGATGCCATGCTCCGCCAGCCAGATGGACAGCTGATGCATCAGTCCCTGATGATCCTGTCCGTAGATATTGACGCACAAAACGTAGTCCATCGGGGGCAACTGCGCCCAACTCAGCGGGATGGCTCGCGCGTAGGGCATCTCCGCCTCGCGGCGACGCGCCACCGTCGCAGCCAACGTGCGACATCCCGGACGATGAATCGTCATCAAGCGGCCGCGCCCCGGCAGCCCCACGATGGCGTCGCCAGGAATCGGGCAGCAGCAGCGCGCCAACTGCACATCCGCCAGGCGGCCAGAGGGATGCCTGAGTGGCTCGGGCTGCTCTGGCTCCGTCTCGGCTGTTGGCTCATCGCTGAGCGTGCGCGGCTGCGCGTCGGCGAGCGCGCCCGAGCGCCGCAGCTTGCCCAGCGATCGGCGGATGCGGTCGAGCGCGTAGCGGGTGGTCGCGATCTCCAGCCATTCCGGCTTCGGCTTGCTGGCCGGGTCACGCAGGATGCGCACGACATCGCCGCTGCGCAGGGCGTAGGACAGCGAAACCTTCATGCCTACCAGCTCATCGGCGCGGTTCGTCGTCAGCACCCACGCGCCCGTCGCCGTATCGCCCAGCCCGGTGTGAATGCGATACGCCAGGTCGAGCGCGGTCGCCCCGACAGGCATCTCACGCACCGCCCCCTTGGGCGTGAAGACGAAGACCTGATCGGCGAACATCTCGCCGCGCAACGTCTCCACAAACTCCGAGGCGGTCAGGTTGAGCTCGTTGTGCCA
>DATAED010000318.1:0-1933 GCA_036258195.1 Ktedonobacterales bacterium | reverse complement strand
AGCTCATTCCATGGGAGTTGGCGCATGCGTGCCTGTGGCGCATTCCGGGATGGCCCTTGAATCCACAAACGCCACCCGGCTGGGTGACTCTAGGCCTCGTGCTTGTCTGGGTGGTCGTGGCGGTCTACGCGATTGGCCTCGCGATCAGCAAAACCGGGCAAACGCCCTACGATCATCTTGCCGGTGTACGCGTCGAGCGTGTCAGCGGAGTCGCACAGCATGCCGCAACATGACCCACGCTCAACGAGATGATGTGCAGGCAGGAAAAAGCCGCCAGTCTCACGACCAGCGGCTCTTCGTAAGAGAAAACGCGATAGATCAGCCCGCGACGCCCATCGGTCCAAGTGGCTCGACGATCCCTGCCAGCGGCCAGCGTGGCGCGCCGACACGATAGACGACCCGCGCGATCTCCCAGGTCGGGCGCTCGGCGGAGCCAGTGGCGGTCCGTCCCTTTGGCAGCGGCCAGGTGAGCCAGCGACTGCCACGGATGCCTCGACGCAGCGGCGTCAACTCATAGACACTGCCAGTGCGGTAGCAAGGCACGCCCAGCGCCCAGACCACTTCCTCGGTCCCCAGCATCTCGAAGCAGGCGCGATGCATCCCCCGGCTGGAGAGATCGGCGTCCACCGCGATCAGGCGGCCGAGGCGGCCCTGCGCGTGCAGCGGGCCGCGCTCCCATGGCGCTTTGAGGCGATGCGCCCAGCCCCACTGTGAGTCAAGTTCTGGGTGGTTGGGATCTTCCGGCGTCGGCAGCAGCGTCAGCAGCAGCGCGAGCTGGCGGCGCGGCAGCGGCACGAGCGCGTCTGGCTCGCCAGCCTCCAGGTGCGCCATCGCCCAGGCGAGGTCGCTGTGATCGAGCACGCTCTCGGGACGCTCCACGCGGAAGACGCCAGCGTCGGTCTCGACCTCGACCGCCGAGATGATCTGCGGCTTGGGGCGTTCGGCGGGAAGTTTGTTCGACGAGGTCGCGGCGCGCTCCACGGTGACGGAGTCTTCGACGGTGAGAACGCCGCTTCCGAGGCTGCGCCTGCGCATGCGCGAGGCCGCCGAACGGGCTGGAGCTGCCTGTGTCGTCGCACCCAGGTCGTCGCTTTGCCCAACCGCAAGCACGTGTGGCGGGAGGACCGGACGAATCGCGCGCAGATGGCCGTATGGCCGCCCGACGCGAATGGCTCCCGCGCGCCCCGCGCCTTCCAGCGGACGCAGGCCGCCGCCCGGCGTCGCCAGCGCGATCAGCCAGACCTCCGGCTCAGGCGCGAGCGCGACACTCGGCGGGAGATAGGGGACGGCCTGACGGCCTGGCGCTACGGTGGCTTGTCCCATGCCACTGCTCTCTGTGTTGCTTGTAGTGAGTGGGGGCGTCATCGTCGGCGCGCCCATCGCCGAGGCGCCGCTGTATGAGTTCAATGCGCGCGCCGCGGAGTCCGCGCGCACACGCGGCGTTGGCGTGGTCGTGTCCACTTCCGTCACGCCGCTCGCGCTGCCATACATGGGGGCCGGGATGCGCCGCTGGGTGGGAGCCAGGGGACGCCGTGGCAGGGTCCTGGCGTCGCCACGTGGATACTCGCTTGCCCTGTCCTGCATGGGTCTATCCTTTCATCCCGAGACAAAACGGGAGTCCTGTGATGGTTGAGTCCAGGTATGGGTCCCCACTAGCCCAAATGTCTGGCGGAATTGTCCGGATTTGTCCGCAAATGTCCGGAATTGTCCGTATTGGCGTCTCTCTGCCGAAAGTGTACCCTAGAACGATTGTTCGTGTCAACCGTCTGCGACCGGTAGGTGAAAAGGCAAGCGTTCATCGAAAACAAGCGGATTGCGCGCAGCGGCGCCCAGCGCTGGACTCTGTTTCCCAAGACGGAGAAGCCGCTCGTTTAGCCACGTCGCGCGCGCTCCATCGGCAAAATCGCGCCAGATTGGCTAGCGGAGCGCTTTC
>DATAED010000317.1:0-10098 GCA_036258195.1 Ktedonobacterales bacterium | reverse complement strand
TCGCGGAGCGCCTGACGGCTGAGCCAGCCCACAACTGAACAAGCGCGGCGTCTCGCGGATCACACGATGATCGCGAGGCGCCGCGCTTCGTTTGGCCTGCGATTCGCCCGCAACGCCGCGCTACTTACCCCTCACGGCGATGTTGCTGGCCGCCGCCTGCTCCTGCGCGTTGGCGACCGGCAACACTGGCAGCACGGCGTGCGCTATCCTATTCACCGACAGCAGCACGCCGAAGCGCCAGAAGACTCGCATTGATCCGTTCCCATCGTCTACATCCATCACGCAGCCATCCAGCGGGTTGAGCGCGAGCATGAATGACATGCCGTAGCTGTTTTGGCCCACTTGATTCACGACCAGGTTGGCGGCTGCGCTGGCGGCTCCTTCGACCGCATCGGGCGTCAGCGCATCGAGCCAGTGAAGCCGCCAGCCAGAGTCGCTCGGCTGGATAGCCAGATCGGTGACAAAAAACGCCGAGGCGCGAGGCCCGGCCTGAGCAGCGGACGAGGAGATGGAGCGCCCGATGCTGTCGGTGATGTCCCACGAGACTGCGACGTATGCGTTCACACGCAAACTGCCGACCCCTGGGCTGAGGCCATCGGAGAAGTTGGGGGCAAAGCAGATCTGCGCGCAGTTCAGATCGATATCGCCGGGGAAGTCGTCGATCGCGAGGGTCATCGTGAACAGGAGCGGCTCACTGGCCACCACGACCTGCCCGTGGTCATCCAGATAGCGCTCGCCGGGCGCGATGTTCGCCGTGGCCGACTGCGCCCGGAGCTGCGCATTGGCCGTCTGAACAATCGCTGCGAGCTGGTCCGCTGGCAGGGCGGCGCGGGTCGAGCCGAGGTCGATCACGCGCGCCAGTGGCGCCATGTTCAGCAGGAACTGGTCGGCGTCAGCCGACGTATCGAGACGGCAGGTGTCGCTGTGGGCCTGTGGCGCGCTGAAGACGCAGCGCACGGAGGGGAAGTAGCGCGCCCGATAGACGAGCTGATGCGCGCCGCGTGTTACCGTGATGCCGTAGCCGGAGAGGTCGGCCTGCGGCATGCGCTTGCCGTCAATGGTCAGGCTGCCCCACGGCACACCATTGCTGAAGTAGATCGCGTTGGCGCCAGGCATGAAGGTTGCGGCGGGTGTCGGCGTGGACAGCCGCAGCAGCGCGCCCACCGCGCCGCCGGGGTTGCTGGTCACATGGACGAACAGCCCCACCACGACCACCGCGACCAGCAGCGCCGTAGCCGCCAGCGTCAGCGCCCGCCGCCGCGCCCCACGCAGCGCGAACGGAGCGGCGAGCGCCGCCACAGGAAACGCCATGCGAGATGGCGCGGCGCGTGGCGGATCGAGCGACGCGCGGGTGAACTCGTCGTCCTCGTGTTCATCCACCCGCGTGGGCGCTCTCGGCGGCCCGTCGTCTCGCATGCGCTGGCTCTCCTTCGCAGCGTCGGCGCGGCGCTATCCCGCGATGGAGATGATCTGTTCGGGGTTGCGGTCGGTGAGGACGTCGGGGCCGCTCTCGCCGACGTAGATCATGTCTTCGAGCCGCACGCCGCCCCAGCCAGGAATGTAGATGCCTGGCTCGTTCGTGATGACCACTCCCGGCTCGATGCCCTCGACCTTCGCCAGCTCAGCCTCGGCTTCGGGCGTGCTGACCCGCAGCCGACTGACAGCGGGCAGCTCATGGACGGCCAGCCCTACGCCATGCCCCAGGCTGTGCATGAACTCTTTGCCGTAGCCTGCCTCGTCGATCACCTTGCGCGCGGCGGCGTCGATCTCGCGCCCGCGCGTGGCGCCCGCGGCCACTGCCGCCAGCCCGGCGTCTTGCGCGCGCCGCACGACGCCGTAGATCTCGCGCAGCCTGGCGTCTGGCTCGCCGATGACGACGGTGCGGGTCAGGTCGGAGCAGTAGCCATCCACACGGCAGCCGAAGTCCACCAGCAGTGGCTCGCCGCGCTGGACGGCGCGGTCGCTGGGAACCCAGTGCGGCTGCGCGCCGCCGGGGCCACAGGCGACGATGGTGTCGAAGCTCGGCCCATCGGCCCCCAGCGCCACCATCTGCCGCTCCAGTAGAGCAGCGACCTCGCGCTCAGTCATGCCGATGCGGATGTCCTGCAGCAGCGCGGCGAAAGCGCGATTGGCGATGTCGGCGGCGCGGCGAATGGTCGCCAGCTCGGCGGGGTCTTTGCGCGCACGCACCAGCTCGATGACGTCGTCGGTTGGCACGAACTCGACCACCTCGCTCAGCGCATCGTGCAGGCGGGCATAGGTCGCGTAGGACATCCAGTCCTTCTCGAAGCCGAGTCGGCGCACACCACCCTCGTCGCGCAGCGCGCGGGCCAGCACGTTCACGCCAGTGTCGGTGTCGGTCAGCAGCGCCTGCACGCCGCTCGGCTTGATCTCATCCTCGACGCCATTCAAGACGAAGCTGCTGGTGATCAGGCCGAAGGTACCGCGCGTCACCAGCGCCGTCCCGGCGGACTCGGTAATATCATGGTCGGTCGCTGTAAGTCCGGTGAGATAGCGCCGATTATACTGGCTGACGATCAGCAGGCCATCGAGGCCGAGGTCGGCGATGCGCTGGCGAGTCTGCGCCAGGCGCGAGGCGTAGTCCGCGTGATCTTCGTGCTCCACTGCTGTCCCCTGTTCTGTTGCGCGTCGTATTGGATCGATCCCGGCTGGCGACTCCTGCGACGCCGCTCAGTCCTCGTGCAGCCCTCGTGCAGTCCTCGCTCAGTATGACACGCGACGCAAGCCTGCTGCCACGCATGGCAGGCTCTCGGCCTTGATGACAATTCACTTGTTGACCGGGGATCGTGCGGCGCGACGCAACGGGCGGCTGAAGCCGCAGCTACGTGGTCTGCGAGCCGCAAAGCCCGCGCAGGCCGGCTAGGACAGGCCCTGTCGTCGTCCAGCCCGCGGAGTCGGGCTTTGCGGCGGAACGCCCTTAGCCTGCGGGTTTACCCGCCTGTGCGCGCCCACGCAAGTCATGACCCGATCTACATGTGACACATCATAAAGGCCGGAGCGCGAGACGAGAGCCTGAAGGCGCAGGGGCATTCATGCTTCACCCGTGCGTGCGTCGGCCATTGATGGCCGCGGCCCGCGCCCCGCCACGCATGGCGCATGCCGGAGCGCGGGCGTACAATAGAGGATGGATGCGATGGCGAACGCATACAGGCCGGACAAGGCAGGCAGCATGTCTCTGGATACCACCCCAACACCTCCAGCTTCCCCCATCGGGCGACCAGAGGCAGGGGATGAGCCTAGCGCCATCGCCATCGCTCCCGACAGCCACCCCCTTGCCGACGCGCCAGCGTCTCCGCAGCCGCCAGAGGCATGCGCGGATGTGGCGCCCGCCCCTGCGCCTGTGCGTGGATGGCGCGCGGCGCTGGGCCGTCTGCTCGCGCTGCCGCTCTTCTACAAGGTGCTGATCGGCAATTCGGCTATCGTGCTGGTGGGGGCCATCGCCGGTACGGCTATCACCTCGCGCATCGTCGGCGACTCGGGGCCGGGCCATGGCAGCTACGATCTGTCGCTGGCGATTGGCTTCGCGGTGGCCGGGCTGGCGCTCACATTCACCCTGAATGCGCTGGTGTTGCGCGCCGCCCTCAGCCCGCTGGATCGCCTGCGCTCCGTGGTGGAGCGTGTGCAGCAGGGCGATGTCAGCGTGCGCGCGCGTCCATCGCCGCTGGACGATACTCAACTGCGCCGCCTCGCCGAGACGCTGAACACCATGCTCGACGAGGTAGAGCGCTATGAGGAGCAAGTACGCGCGCTCTCTGGCCGGCTGATCTATGCACAGGAGGATGAGCGGCAGCGCATCGCGCGGGAACTGCACGACGACACTGGCCAGGTGCTGACCCTGCTGCTGATTCGCCTGAAGCTGCTGGAGACACAGCCCGGCGCCGAGGCCATCGGCGCGCAGTTGGCGGAGTTGCGCGGCATCGTGACGGGCGCGCTCGATCAGGTGCGGCGGCTGGCGCTCAATCTGCGCCCGCCCACCATCGACCAGCTTGGTCTGTATCCTTCGTTGCGCTCGCTGGTGACGACCTTCACCGAGAGCACCGACATCGAGACGAGCCTGCGCCTGCCGCGCGCCCGCGTGACGCTGACCCCGGAGCGCACGCTGGCGGTCTATCGTGTCGTGCAGGAGGCGCTGACCAACGTGGCCAAGCACGCCGCCGCCCATACCGTCACGATCACGGTCAGCGCCGACGACGATGAGCTGCGCGTGCAGATCGCGGATGATGGGCACGGCTTCATCCCCGATGCGCTGATGAGCCGCACGCGCCAGCGCCACGCGGGCGGCCCCGGCGTGGGCCTCTTTGGCATGGAGGAGCGCGCTCGGCTGGCGGGTGGCTCATTGCGGGTACGCTCAACTCCAGGCCGTGGAACGATCATCACGCTGCGCGCTCCCCTGGCGCGTGGCGAACGCAGCGAGCGAGCCAGCGACGCGCCTGCGCAGGCGTCTGACGAGGACGCGGTGTAGGGCCAGCGGAACCGCTCCCCCTGTCCCCCTCCCCTCCGAGGGAGGGAGAACGCAGGCCAGGCGTTGCGGCGCGGGGCGACGTTGGCTTCCCCATGACGGCGCGAGCGACCACCGAACAAACCTCCGCCACCTGAAACGCCTGCTACCGCTGAACCCGACTGCCACGGGTTTCCCCTCCCTGAAGGGGAGGGGGTCAGGGGGAGCGGTCGCGCCAGTTCACAACGCGCACACTGCTGAAAAAATCCCCCTCCCTGAAGGGGAGGGGGATAGAGGGAGCGGTCGCTGTCAGCTACCACTGGTTGGGATCGAAGCCGCCCATCTGGCTTGGCGCGCCGTTGCCGCCGTTGCCGCCGTTGCCGTGCGCGCCGACGCCATAGCCGTTCTGGCCGCCACTCTGGCCATTCATCGGGCCGTTCAGGATGCTCTCCCAGTCTTCGCCGCCCATCTGCGAGGGCGCGTCCCACGGCTGGCGGGGCGCGCGCGGGGCGATGCGGGCGCTGGCCGCCGCGACGGGGCGTCCCGGCGGTGGCAGCATCTGCTGACCGTTGTACTGGCCATTGTACTGACCGTTATATTGACCGTTATACTGGCCGCCGTAGGACGGGGCGCCCATCGGGTTCGATGGCCCACGGATCGCTGCGACAGAGCCTGTCACCGATTCCATGCGCCGCTGCATCATCTCCTGCTCGGCGGCGGCCTCGGCGGCGGCGTCGCTGGCGTCCGCTGCCGCGCTGTGGCGGCCACCCACCACGTACTGCAGGTCGCGCACGACGCCTTCGAGCTGTGTGGCGCTCTGAGACGCCTCAGTGGCGCCGGTGAGCAATTGATCGGACACCTGCATCGTCACGGTGATGGCCTTGTCGAGCCGGTCGCTGCTGGCCTGCTGGCGTCGCGCCGCCTCATCGATGTAGGCGGCCAGCTCGCGAAGGTGCTGCACCGTGGCGCGCGCCTGCTCTTCGGTCAGGCGATCCCAGTAGTCATTGAACCAGTTGCTCGCGCTCATGATGCGCTTGGCGGCCTGGTTCATGGCGTCGGCGAGATAGCGCACGCCGTCGAGGCCAGTCTTGCAGGCGTCCACCACCCAGTGCTGCTCGCTGGCGGAGTTTTCCTGGCGCGCGGCTAGCGACTTCAGCATATTGACGGCGCCCTCCAGATCACCTGCCGACTGCTCCACCGGGCGGGCCGTACGCGCCCCGATGAAGAGACCGATCAGCATGGCGAGCACGGCGACCACAGCGGCGCTGATGATGGAGAGGCGTTCCTGCTGCGCCGCCACCGCCGTGATGGTGGTGATGGGGCTGGCGACGAAATACATCCACGGCAGTGTCTGGAGCTTCTCGCCGACGAACTGGAACTGCGCCTCGCCTGGCTCGGCCGCCTGGAATGTCGCCTGCTGATCGCTGGAGGCGACGGCATTGGCGATGGCTGGCACGCCCTTGACGGGGATCGAGGTGGTCGCGCCATAGAGCTGCTCGCTGGCGATCTGCCCCTGCGCCTGCGCGTTGAGCGGGCCGACCGCCGTGAAGAGATCGGCGCTATTGGTCGCGGCGATGCGTACGCCGTTCTGATCGGTGATGAAGGCCGTGCTGCCAGCGCCGTTGGCCTTGGATTCCTGGTCGACGATGGTCCAGATTTTGTTCAGCTTCAGCTTGGCGCTGAGGATGCCCAGCACCGAGCCTTGATCAGGGAATGTCTGGTAGATCGGCGTATAGAGGTTCACGTAGGCGAACTTGCCCGCCGTGTCGTAGTAGACCGCCGAGACCCACTGCTTGCCCTGCTGCACGGGCGTCAGATCCTCCTTCGGGATCGTCGTCCCGGCCTTGAGCGTGGCGGAATCGGAGGAGAGCAGCAACTGCCCGTTGTTCAGGAACATGTTCCACTGGAGATAGTTGCCGTCGCGCTTGGTGCCGACGACCAGCGCGCGCCCGACAGAGACCGCGTAGCTTTCGAAGTTATTGGCGCAGTCATTCGAGAGGATCGAGCTGGATACGTACAGCCCCTGCGCGGCGGCCTGCTTGGCGGCGGCGATTTGCGGCGCACACACCAGAAATCTCGGCGCGGTATCCAGCGATGAGAGCGCGACGCCGTCGAGCAGGCGCTCGCGGAAGTAGTCGTCAATGCGCGACGCATTGGAGTTCGCGTCGGCGCTGAGCGCATCGCTGCTCTGCTTGATGAGCGTCTGCCGGGCGAAGTAGTCATTCACGCCGACGACGAGGGCCAGTGGCAGCAGGGCCGCCAGCAGCATCAAGACAGAGAATCGAAGGGAGAGGGAGAGTCGGCTACGTCGCTGGCGACTCTGCTTGCCTTTTGCCATAGTCCATGCGCCTCGTTTCGGGGTGATGGGAGATCGTATCGCTCTCGCATGTAGGATTCCGGTGGATGATCGCCTGCCCGCGTCGCTGGCCTGCGTTGCTAGCTCGCGTCGCTGGCTCCAGCGTGTGGCGCCGCCTGTACATAATCACTCAGGGCCGCATACGCCGGTCGCCAGTGGTACTTTCGGGCAGACGACGCCGCTCGCCATCCGGGAAGGTCGCTGGCGGGCCGCCGGAATTTCGCTGATGCCTGCCGCGCCCTTGCGTGCGCTGGATGACATCCTCAAGCGCTTCCTGTAGTTCATGACGTTTGGCGGGCGCGCTCCCAGCTAGAAGTAGTACACCAGGCCAAGGCGCTCCAGACTCGCCAGCAGCGCCACGACCTCGTCAATAGACTTGGAGGTCAGCCGCGCCAGATCGAGCACGGTATGCTCGCCATCGGCCAGCAGCAGAATCGTGCGGTGGCTGCGGCTCAGGTTATAGGCGCTGACGACCGAGATGAGATCGCGCACATCGGGCGCGCGCCGTGGCCGACGCTGGAGTGTCTCCGGGCTGACGGCGCCTGCTGCGGCGCCGGGGGCGCTGCCGGAGAATGGCCCGGTCGTCTGCGATGGCGTCGAGGGCCACGAGCTGGCTGCTGGCGGCGGCGGAGGCACAGGCAGCGCGCCCGTCTGCGATGATGGCGCGGCTGGCCAATTGAGCTGACCCGTGCTGCGCGGGTTGCTCGTCGGCGTATTGGATGGCCAGCTCGACGGCCACGATGTCCCGCTTAGCGGCGCGCTGGCCGGGCCAGAGGGGCTGGTGGATGGCATTCCCGGCCCGGTCGGCGGCGCCATGGGATCAGCCAGTGGGCGGTTGCTGGGCGCGTTCCAGTTGAAGCTGGCGGGCGCGCTGCGCGGCGGGATTGGCTGTGCGGGATGCGGCGCGCCCATTCTCCCGCCATTGGTCGCTGGCTGCGCGGGGTGCGGCGACGTGACGTTGGGCATGGGCGCGGGGGCGTTTGGCTCGAAGGCAAACTTGCAGTGCCCCCAGCCCGCCAGCACGGCCAGCGCCTCGCGTCCGGCCAGCCCCTCCACCATCGCATAGATGGCGCGCCCCTGATTGAAATAGAGTTCGCCCTGTTCGAGCGATGGGGGAACGCCGCGTTCCACCGTCAGCAGCCCGCTCCTGCGACCAAGCTCGACCACCTCAATAATATTCGAGAGGCGATCAGCGGTTGTCACTCTGGGCTTTGTCATTGCGCCACACTCGCCCTTCAACAGCCTGGGATTCCGCGCTTCAATGTCCTGGAAACGCCTGGAATATACTGGAATGGACCTGGATAGATGCAGGGGACACCACACTGGCCTGCGCGGTCGCTCGTGCCAGTGCGCGGAGTGACGACTTCGCCGGGAGTCATGCCAGAGTCATGCGTACTATCGCTGAAGTATAGCATGAGAGCCGCTGCTCGCTCGCTGCCATATGTACTGATATACTATTCGATGGTTCAGACGACACCAAGTTGAGTAGCGCCTCAGGATTTTTCGCGGCTGGCTGAGCGGTTTTAACTGCCACGACTTGAGCCGATTGCGGCGTTATCCCTCGCGCTGGCGGCGGAGCTGATCAAGCTCGGCCAGCTCCTTCACCCGCTGCGCGTGCTCTTTGGCGCAGATGAGGAGGCCATCGGGCGTGTCGACGATCACCAGCCCCTCGATGCCCGCCGTGGAGATGCGCCGCCCGGTCGTACTGTAGATGAGGGTGTCGCGCGTGGCGGTCTGCAAGCAGGCGCCACCGGGCGCGCTGGGGGTGGCGCGCTCCAGCCCGACCACCACATTGCCGTCGTCATCAGCCTCGTAGAGCGTAGCGACCTGGCTCCAGCTCCCGATATCGTTCCACTCCACCGCGATGGGGATCACCGCGATATCGCTGGCGCGCTCCAGCACGCCGACATCGATGGTGATGTTCTCGCGCAGGCGCGGCCAGGCGGCGCGCATGACGGCGGCGACCTCAGGCGTCATGCGTCCGCCGGAGTGGCGCGCAGCGGCGCCGATCTCGTCGAGCACGGCGCTGACGGTCGGGACGTGCGTGCGCAGCTCGGCGAGGATGCGATCGACCCGCCAGACGAAGATGCCGGAGTTCCAGACGTAATTGCCCGCCGCCAGATAGCCTTCCGCCACGGCCTTCTGTGGCTTCTCCACAAATTGCTCGACGGTGTAGGCGGTGTAGGCGCCATCGGCCCGCTGATCGCTGTGGCCCTGCTGGGCGAGCGCGGCGCCGTGGCGGATGTAGCCGTAGCCAGTCTCGGCGTAGGTGGGCGTGATGCCCAGCGTGACGAGGTGACCCTGCCGCGCCACCTGCTCGGCGAAGCGCAGCGCGGCGCGGAAGCCCTCGACATCGCGGATGGCGTGGTCGGCATGGAACGAGCCCATGACGGCGTGCGGGTCGCGCGCGGCGATCAGCGTGGCGGCCAGGCCAATCGAGGCGGCGGTGCCGCGCCCGCTCGGCTCGGCGATGATGTGGGCGGGATCAATCTCGGGCGCCTGCTCGGCGACCGCCTGGGCGTACGTATCGAAGGTGACGACATAGAGGTGGTCGGCGGGGACGAGCGGCGCGATGCGCGCGACGGTCTCTTGCAGCATGGTGCGCGGGCCGGGCAGCGGCAGGAATTGCTTGGGGTGATCCTGCGCACTGAGCGGCCAGAGCCGCGTGCCGCTGCCGCCCGCCAGAATCGAGGCGTACATGGGCTGTGGCGATGACTCTGGCTGAGCGCCCTGGCCTATGTCTCGGATCGTCGTGGGTGGCGTTGGCGGCGTCGGCTGCATAGCGGCGTTGCTCTCATCTTCCTGCTAGGCGGATGGCTGCTGCGGGATGGCGAATCGTCGGCGCGAGCGGCTGGCCCGGCTGATCGTCACACATCCCCACGAGTATACGCGCTGCATCTGGCGCTGTCACGCGCGCCGTGACCGCCCGCCACTGATGCCACAACCCACGCCGCTCGCCAGGCGTATACTGACGTATACTGGAGCAAGGAGCCTGCTGGCTGGGTCAGCGCGCGGGGGACTGTGAGCGCCAGAAAAGGAGCGTCGCCGTGAGCCGTAGAACGAAGCTTATCGCGCTGCTGTGCGCCGAGGGGCTGCTCTGGCTGGCCGTGATGTTGCTGCAGATGGGCGAGTTTGGTCACGTTGGGGCCAGCGGTCCCCTGCTCGGCCCGCTGCTCAATCTGGTGTTTCTGGCGCTGCTCTTCATCCCTGCCGTGGCCGTTGGCGCGCTGTGTCGGCAGTGGCAGAGCGCCATCGCGCTGAACCCGCTGGCCATCATTCCCGC
>DATAED010000316.1:0-2157 GCA_036258195.1 Ktedonobacterales bacterium | reverse complement strand
TGATGCAGTACACCGTCGATCAGGAATCGGCCAAGGGCGTTGACATCACCTATGGCAACGTCGTGGATGGCGAGTGGGGCGGCAAATGGCGCGTACAGGTCAAAGATGGCCAGTTCGCCTTCGAGCCGGTCAGCGATGTCTCTGATCTGCCCGCCACGCTGCATTTCAAGACCGCATCGGAGTTCGTGCTGACGGCGTTCCAGCGCTTTGAGGGCGGCGAGGCGAGCGGCGATCCGGCGGTCATCGAGAAGGCCCGCCATCTCTACTTCCGCATCTGATGATCGGCGGTGGAGGCATAGCGTGGCCGGTCAGGAGGCGATCCCGTGGCGAGATTACAGGTTCAGGGCGTACATCATCTCACCTTCGTTGGCTCGAATCGTGAGGCGGTTATTGAGTTCTATCAGGGTCTGCTCGGCATGCGGCTGGTGCTCGACCAGCCCAATCTGGATGTGCCGGGCGAAGAGCACCTGTATTTCGACGCTGGCGACGGGCGCCTGCTGACCTACTTCGTGCGGCCAACCCGCGTCAACGATCCAACGCCCAATCCCCAGGGCATCGGCAATCTGCACCACATGGCGCTGATGGTCTCGCATGTGGTGTACACGCAGGTGGTCGAGCGGCTCAAAGAGGCGGGCATCGAGAACACCGGCCCGATCGATCGCGGCTTCATGGATTCCATCTACTTCCGCGATCCGAACGGGCAACTGCTGGAGCTGGCCTGCTACAAGTTTGTGGCGCCAGAGGGCTACACCATTCCGGATGTGCTGGCGGAGGCGCACCGCATCCGCGTGGAGGCAGGCGACTACAACGTGCAGGATAAGCATCTGGCGCAGGCCATCGAGGAGATGAGCCAGGCTCGGCGCTCGATCCAGCCCACGCAGCCGAGTGAGCCAACGCGCGAGCAGGCTACCGCTGGCTCGTAGCGGGCGGAACCTCTCCCCCTGTCCCCCTCCCCTCCGAGGGAGGGGGAACCTGGGCCAGGTGGGTTGGGGCGGGGGCAAGAAATGCCTATGAGTGCGTTGGGTGAGTTGCCGTCAGGGAGCGTATGAGCATGCCATCGCATCGGTTGTGGGCCTTCGAGCGCGGCGTCTTCTGGGCGCTCGATCTGGAGGAGCGTGCGCCGCCCGCCACGACTCACGTCCCCGCCGCGCCTGTGACGTGCGAGGAGGCGCGGCCCGACGGCGAGGCGGCGCTGGCGCAGGCGATGGGGCTGTCCGAGATGGGCGAGATTCGGCGGCGGTTCGCGGCGGGCAGTCGCTGCTACGTGGCGCGCGATGTGAGCGGCGCCATCGCGGGCTATGGCTGGGTCTCGCGCGGCGAGGAGCGCATCGGCGAACTGGAGCGCTCATTTCGCCTGCCGCCAGATGAAGCCTACATCTGGGACTGCGCCACGCTGCCGCCCTATCGTCAGCGCGGCGTCTACACGGCGCTGCTGGAGGCGATGGTCAGCGCGCTGTGGGGCGAGGGCGTGCGCCGCATCTGGATCGGCTCCTCGCGCGACAATCGCCCGTCGCTGCGCGGCTTCGCGCGGGCGGGGTTTCAGCCCGTCGCCCGCGTCACCTTTGTGCGCGCGCTGGGGCTGCGCCGCCTGTGGCTGACGGCCGAGCCTGATACCTCGCCTGCGCTGGTCGCCGAGACGCGCGACGCGCTGCGGGAGGGCGCGGCGTCCGCCGAACATGCGACATCCGCGCGTGTGAGGTAGCGCGCGAGCCATGCGAATCTTTGGCGCTCTGGGGATCTCTGGAGATATGGAGGCGCGAACATGGCAGATCAGACGGGCGCGGCAGGTCATCCAGCCGGTGCGGGCAATCCGCACGGCGGGCAGCCGCTGCTGGCGGCGGGCGAGCCGCTGGAGCAGGCGCGTGCGGCGCTGCTGATGCTGCATGGGCGAGGCGCCTCGGCGGAGGACATTCTGAGCTTCGTGGGCGAGCTGGCCCAGCCCGGGTTCGCCTTCGTGGCGCCACAGGCCAGCGGCCACGAGTGGTATCCCTATAGCTTTCTGGCGCCGCTGGAGGCCAACGAGCCGTACCTCTCATCCGCGCTGGCGCTGCTCGACAGGGCGCTCAGCCACATCGCCGCGGCGGGCGTCGCGCCGGAGCAGGTGATGATTCTGGGCTTCTCGCAGGGCGCGTGCCTGGGGCTGGAGTACGCGGCCCG
>DATAED010000315.1:0-2685 GCA_036258195.1 Ktedonobacterales bacterium | reverse complement strand
GCGGCGTCCTCCGCGTGGCTGGCGCTGGCCGCGACGAAGCGGGCGCGCAGCACGCCGACATTCGGAAACACCAGCGCAGTCAGATAGTCGCGGTTGGGCGCTGCCATCACTACCTCTAGCAAGTGCGGCTGGCCCAGCGTGTTGACACTGCCGCGCAGCCGCGCATTGTTCACCCACGTGCCGCTGGTCAGCTTGAAGTCCTCGCCGATGCGGCCATCGAAGACCAGCCCGGCGGAGGGATTGGCCGGCTCCAGGAAAGCGGCGGCGTCGGAGGTGCGCAGATAGCCATCCGCGTCGAACGCCTGCGCGGTAGCCTCAGGATTATGGTAGTAGCCGCGTGTCACGCACGCCCCCTTGACGCGAATCTCGCGCTTGCCAGAGGCATCCGTCGCCAGCTTGATGGTGACGCCGGGGATCGGCAGCCCGATGACGCGGGCGTCGCGCGTGGGCCAGTAGACCAGCGTGGCGTCGGGCGCGGTCTCCGTCATGCCCCAGGCGGCGAAGAACGGTACTGGCGCGCCCAGCGTCTCCTCGCTCATGCGCTGCAGGCCGTCGAAGGTCTGCTGGTCGAGCGCGGCGGCGGCAGTGAACATGAACTTCAGGCGGCGGAAAAACGCCTCGCGCAGCGCCGTATCTGTCTGCATGCGGGCGTAGAGCAGCGTGTAGCTGCGCGGCACGCCGAAGTAGATGGTCGGCTGCACGTCGCTGATGTTCTTCACCATCGTCTCGAAGCCCGCTGGCGTCGGGCTGCCGCGGTCGACGTGGAAGGTTCCACCGTGCTTCAGCATCATGTTGAAGATGAAGTTGCCGCCGAAGGTGTGGCTCCAGGGCAGGAAGTCGACGATGACCTCGTCGCCGCCCAGGAATGGCCACATCTGCGCGATGCCCACCTGATTCGAGGTCATCATGCCGTGCGTCACCTCGACCCCCTTGGGCAGATTGGTCGAGCCAGAGGTGAACTGAATCTTGGCCAGCGTCTCTGGCGTCACGGCATCGAAACGGCGCTGGCCCTCGGCGCTCAGCGCGTCGGCGCCCGCCTCCTCCAGCGCGACGAAAGGCTGCACGCCCGCATGGCCCTCGGCATTGCTGACGGCGAAGAGCGTCAGCCCGCTGGTATCCCACTGGTTGAGCTTGGGCATGTGGATGTCGGCGTTCGACATGACCACCAGCGGCGCATCGGTGACATCCAGGATGTGCTTGATATTCGCGCCGCTCTGCGAGAGCGTGGAGTAGGCGTAGCTGATGGGCGTGACGGCGATACCGATCTGGTTGGCGGCCAACTGCAGCAGCGCCATCTCGACGCTGTTCTCCGACATGATGGCCAGCGGGCGCGAGCCATCCAGCCCGTGCGCCAGCAGCCCTGCGCTCAGGCGATTGACGCGCGCCAGCGCCTCCGCATAGGTCGGCCCCTGCCAGACGCCCTCGGCGTCGCGCTGGGCGACAAAGCGCCTGTCGGGGAAGCGCGCGGCGTTGCGCCGCAGCCAGTAGCCGATATTCGCGGGATAGACCGCCAGCGGCGTGGGATTCTCGATCAGCAGGTCGTCGCCCTGCCGCGACACCTGCGCCGTTGGTGGGATATACGCCAGTTTGACTGCCTGCGTCATAGCTACTTGCGCCCCTTCACACTACGCCGCGCGACGACCACACTGTCGCCGCGCTAGCCCTGGATGGTACTGTGGCTCTGCCAGCGCGCGAAACCGTTCACGTCAGCGTCTGTCTCAATCTGGAGGAACGCCATGTAGTCGCGCGGGCGATCTGGGTCGCCAAAGACGGCCAGCGAGCCGCGCCACTCTGTCCCCTCGTTGTCTGAGAATGACCAATAGCTACCGCCAACCGACCTGCTGGTTTCGCTGGAACGTCGCCGCCAGTTGGCGCGCTCGAGCTGACGGTCGTAGGTCGCCATGACCTCGGCGATGGGCGCATCGGTTGAGAGATAGGCGTTAACATAGCGCCGCCCACTGCCTCCACCACCGTCGCCGCTCTGTTGCGTCGCGCCCGCTGGCGGCAGCAGCATCGGAATCAGCTCGCGTTGGTCGTGGAAGTAGTCGTGGATCTGCCGGGGCCAATCGCGCTGCGCCATGATCGAGAAGGTCGTCGGTTGCACGTTGGCGCTGGGCAGCGGCGAGATAGTCAGCGTATAGTCGCTGGCAGCCAATGCGAAGCGCATGAATTGGTGGTTCGGCATGACGTGAGCGAAGCCGCCACACATGCGCGGCGGCATGATGTTCTGGGCCCAGCCCTGCGCCTCCAGTGCCACGCTGAGGCGCTGCGCGCCCTGCTCCGCCGTGTGCGGCATCTCCATCAGAATGGTAGCCAGCGGCCTGTGTTGGTCGGGCTGATCGCGCGACGCGACACTCAGCGCGCCGAGGATGCGCGCGCCATCGGGCAGCGGCAACTCGAACGGCAGACCATCGGGGAGCGCGCCAGGCAGCAGGCGGAGCAGGCCAGTGTCACAGTGGTAAGTCATCGCGAGCAGGCGCTGCGCCAGGTCGAGCCGCCGCTCGGCGCTGGCATCGACGGGTGGCGTGGGGGACGTGGGCTGGTCGGCCATGCGGCATCGCTCCTGTTGCGCTGGCGCGCCCTCACCCCCCGCGCCTCTCCCGAATGGAGAGGGGAGGCCGCGCTCATGGGCCAGCCTGGCTGGAGGGAGGAGACGCGCTTCTATGACGAGAGATGCGGTTCCTT
>DATAED010000314.1:0-2003 GCA_036258195.1 Ktedonobacterales bacterium | reverse complement strand
GTGGAGCGCTCAGTGGGCAGGTGATCGACAGCCACACCTACAACCCCATCCCCAATGCGCCCGTCGTCTGCTGGGACAACTCGCCAGCCGCGCAGGCCAGCGACAACCCGCCGACGCGCTATAGCGGCGATACCGATACGCAGGGACGCTACACGCTGCGCGACGTGCCCGCCGGGAACTATCTGTGTGCGGCGAATCTGCAAGGGGCGCCGCAGCCTGTGGTGGCGCAGCCCGCCACGACGACCGTGCTCAACTTCAATGAGTGCGGCTCACACTGTCGCGGTGTCAGCTATCATTCTGGCCCGGTGATGCACAGCTTCACCGCGTACGTCATCTTCTGGTCGCCGCCGGGATTCAGCATGGAGCCTGGCAATAGCGCGCGCTTCCAGTCGCTGGTGCAGCAATATCTGGATGACGTGGGCGGCACACACTTCTTTGGCCTGCTGACGCAATATTGGGATCAGGCAGGGCCGGTGCGCAATGTCTCGGTCGTGGGTGGCGTCTATGTCGATCATCAGTCCTATCCGCATGCGGGGACGCGCAGCGACCCGCTGACCGACGACGATGTCACAGCGGAGATCGACCGGGTAAAGAACCTGGAGGGCTGGAAGGTCACGGACAGCTCGGCCTTCATCGTGATCCCCGCGTATAACACGCAGGAGTGCGCCAAATTCAGCAATGGTGAGGTCTGCTCGTTCCCGAACGCCTCCGGACAGGGGTTCTGCGCCTACCACAGCTACACGCCCTACGCAGGCGGCGACAACAGCCCGGATTTCAAGCCGTACATCTACATCGCCAACAACTATGACTGCACGTATCTGCCGTCCTTCAATAGCGCTCCGTCTCCCAATGGCGACCAGAACGCCGACGCCGTCATCAATTCGCTCTCGCACGAGCAGTTCGAGTCGATCACCGATCCGCAGACACGCGGGTGGTACGACAACGACCCGTCGGGCGGCGAGATTGCCGACAAGTGCGAGACGACGTTTGGCTCGCTGCGGGCGGATGGCTCGACAGTGACGCTGAACCATGGCCACACCTACGTGGTGCAAGAGGAGTACAGCAATCGCGCGGGGGGCTGCGCTTACCAGTAGCCCGCGTCGGCGGTTCCCGCGCCGAGCGCCTGGAAGGCCGCGCTGGCGACCGCCTCGGCCTCATTGAAGCCCTCACCGTCGATCGGCGCGGAGCTATCGTCGCGGGTGAGGCGGCAGACATGGCGGGTCATGGGGCCATCGCCACCGAGCAGGCGGGCTGTCACCTCGCCCGTGGCGACGCGATAGCCGCGTCCGCGCAGCCAGACCTTCAGTTTGCCCGCCGAGGGCAGCCAGAGGCAGTCGTGGGCGACACCGCGCGACTGCGGCCAGCGTCCGGTGGCGTCGGCCAGCGTGAGCTGCTGGCCATCGGCGCCAACGCTGACCACCAGCCAGATGCCCACCAGTCCCTCATCCATATGCGCGCCGCCCAGCGCCGTCACCCAGTCGCCGGGCTGCGGATCCCACAGCAGCCCCACCTGGGCCAGCCGCCGCGCCGTCGCAGGCGTCACCAGCTCTTCGCGCATGCAGGCGCGCTCCTCTCTATCACGCTACGCCTCCACCATCCCCAGAGCTTGCGCCCATGCCGCCGCGCAGCAGACGCACATCGCTGACACGCGCTATAGTACTCGAAGAGTGATGACTCTGTCGCGAGGCGCCGTCTGATGGATACTGCGCACAGTGACCCAACATTGAAGCTGGGTCTGCGAGAGAACCTGCCACAATTTCTGCTGCTGGCAGTGACGACTTTTGGTGTCGGGCTGGTCATCGGCACGGAGCGCGTCGTCGTGCCAGCGCTGGGTCAGAGCCAGTTTCATCTGACGTCCTTCCTGGCGACGCTGGCCTTCATCGTCAGCTTTGGCGTGGTGAAGGCGGCGCTCAATCTGGTGGCGGGCAGGCTGGCCGATCGCATCGGGCGCAAACCGCTGCTGCTACTGGGCTGGCTGGCCGCGCTGCCCATCCCTTTCCTCA
>DATAED010000313.1:0-4620 GCA_036258195.1 Ktedonobacterales bacterium | reverse complement strand
CTCGGAATGGGCAAGGCCGCTTGCTTCTGCTATGCAATAGCTCTCATCCACAGCGCGGCGGGCCGTTGTACAATAGGCGAGCGCGCTTTCCGTGGGCGCATCGGGAGCCACGGGAAGGATCGCCGCTCCGCAATAGGAGCGTGGCGGAGACGCGCGGAGCAGAGTGGAAGCGCACATGGTTGACACGTCACCGCGCGAGGTGGCGCGGGCAGGTGGGCGGGGGCGGCTGGTCATTCGGCGCTCGATCTGGGTGTTCTGGCTGCTGTTCGCCATCAATACGCTGAACTATCTCGACCGATTGATCGCCGTGGCGGTCGGGCCGACCATCAAGGCCGAATTCAAGCTGACCGATGACGCCATCGGCCTGCTCGGCAGCGCTTTTCTGCTCGTCTACACGCTGGCGGCGCTGCCCGTGGCGGCGCTGGCCGACCGCCTGCGCGCGCGCGCCAGAACGATCTCGCTGGGCGTGGCGGTGTGGAGCGTCTTCAGCGGGCTGACGGCGTTCGTGCGCGGCTATGGCGGACTCTTCGCCACACGCGCGCTGGTGGGCGTCGGCGAGGCCAGCTACAGCCCGTCCAGCGTGGCGCTGCTCGTCAACTACTATCCGCCGCAGCGGCGCGCGGGCATCATCGGGCGCTGGCAGGTGGGGCAGGTGCTTGGCGCGCTGCTGGCCTTCGTCGTGGCGGGCGCGCTGTTCGCGTGGCTGCCTGCCCACCTCGCCTGGCGGGCGGCGTTCCTCTTCACGGCGCTGCCGGGGCTGGCGCTGGCCGCCCTGGCCTGGCGCATGGCCGATCATCCCGACGATCATCCCGACGAGGCCGTTAGCGACGAGCGCAGCGAGGAGCACGCCGCTCAGTCGGCGCCCGCCCGCGCTTCGCTGGGCGAGGAGGCGCACGGACTGACGCGACAGGTGCGCTCGGCTCTGCGCATCCCGATGATCTGGTTTGTGGTGGCGATGCAGGCGCTGTCGTTCATCGTCATCACGCCCGCCATCACGTTCCTGCCGCTCTATGTACGCGAGAAGCATGGGCCATTTCACCTGGGCGCCGCGCACGCTTCCTTCATGCTGGGGCTTCCGCTGGTGCTTGGCGGCTTCCTGGGCGCCATCCTCGGCGGCCAGCTCTCCGACTGGCTCAATCGTCGGCTGCCGGGTGGCCGCGTGGTGGCCATCACCATCGGCTTCGCGCTGGCCATCCCCTGCTACTGCGCCATGCTGCTGACCGGCTCGCTGCCGCTGTTCCTCATCGCCGTCACGCTGACCACCTTCACGCTCAATCTGCCCAACGCCGCGCTGACGGCCATACCCCCGGATGTGACGATTCCCGCGCTGCGGGCGACGGCGCTGGCGGTGACGATGCTGCTCTCGCACCTGCTGGGCGACATCTGGGCCTCGTGGGCGGTGGGCAAGCTCTCCACCGCGCTCGGCGAGCGTCTGGCGCCCGCGATGCTGCTGGTGGGGCTGCCTGCGTTGGCGCTGGGCTGCGTCGTCAGCGTCTTCGGCGCGCGCGCATATGCCAGGGCAGGCCACAGCGGCGCGCTGAGCGAAGCCTGAAAGAAGCCTGAGCAGGCTCCCGGCGCCGGGGCCAACCTGCGCACCCGTGCAGCGTAGGTAGTGGTAGCGGATATGTGCGATAGTACACAGGATTGCCGCCGCCATCGGGCTTGCTGAGCGCCCATCGCCAGCGACCACCCGACGCCCACAGATTCGAGGCCAGCTATGGGTGACGAATATTACGACTTTGGACGCGCTGAAGTCTTCGACGCCGAATCCATCGGCGAGCCGGGGGCGCGACGCTTTCGCATCTTCGTGCGCAGCGGGCGCGGGTCGGCCAGCCTCTGGCTGGAGCGCGACCAGCTCGAATCCCTCGGCACGCACATCGAGAAAGTGCTGGCGCAGACCACCGGCGTGATGACCCTGCGCGCTGAGGCGCAGGCCGACCCCACTCCACCACCCGGCGCGCCATCGGACTTCCCCAATAATCCGGATGTCGAGTTCATCGTGGGGCCGATGCAACTGGGCTACGACGATGACGACGAGGAGATGCTGCTGCGCGCGACTCCGCTGGAGGTGGTCGAGCGCGATGGCGAATATTTCGCGCGCGAGGGTGATGAGCCGCTCTTCTCGGTGCTCTTCACGCGACAGCAGGCCCAGCAGCTCTGCTCCAGCATCAACAGCCTGATGCTGATGGGTCGCCCGCGCTGCCCCTTCTGCAATCGCCCGATGAGCGAGGGCCACATCTGCGAAAAGCAAAATGGCTATCATCCCGTAGCGTTGAACTGATCCTCCCCGCGGCCACCCCTGAGCGCCCTGCGTAGAACGGAGTATTTTCGCTCACGCCGGGCGCTTTTTGCGCGCTGCGCCACTACCACAACAACCCTCAGCGACGTATAACAGTCAGGCGGGGGATATTGGCTCATCATCTCATCCCCGCTCGTCGCGCTTGTCGCATCCACCTGACGTCGACGCTCGTGGTGGAGGAGGGACTCATATGGCCAGGGGACTCTATCGCGCGTATCTCTATGTCGTGACCATCGCGCTGGCCGTCTTCCTGACGTTCAGCGTCTCGGGGCTGCTGGGCACACTGCTGCGCCTCACGCCGCTGCATGGCAAGTATGGCACGGCGACATCGGGAGCCGATGTCACACAAAGTGTCGTGCTGGCGCTAGTCACACTGATCATCGTCGCGGGGCTGGGCGGCCTGCACTACTGGCTGATGCGCCGCGACATGGCCAGCGATCCGAAGCCGGGCGAGAGCGGCGTGCGCGCCTTCACGCTGAATCTGGCGCTGCTCGCCTCGACGCTGGTCGCAGTCTTCGCGGGGGCCACCGCGCTCTCGCAGTTCGACCTCACCTTCCAGAACGATGTAGCCTCGCCGCTGGCGGGGGCCATCGGCGCGCTGGGTCTGACGCTGGCGCTGGCCTGGGAGCGCAGCCGGGCGACGCCCACGCGCGGGGCCGCGCTGGTCTTCCAGCGGCTGCGCATCGATGGCCTGGGGCTGATCCTCGCGCTCATCACGCTCTCGTACCTGTCGAGCGCCGTGTATCGCACCGAGAATCTGATCGGCAACGCCAGCGGCGCCATTCCCTGTGTGGCCACGCAGCCGACGGAGCCATTCAATGGGTTCTATCTGCCCACCTGTGTCGGCTCTGATCTGATCGGGGTATGGGCCGCCGCCGTGCTGGTGATCGTCGTGTGGCTGGTCTACCTCTTCCGCGCGGGCCTCCAGCGGACGCTCATCCGCCCGGTCTTCCTGCTGCTGGGTTTCGCCGCCGGAGTCATCGCGCTGATCGTGGGCCTCCAGCGGATCGTCGAGTATCTGCTGCGGCTGGTCACGGCGACCGCTGGCGCACAACCCGACTACTTCAACCAGTACAACGCCGCGCCCACGCTGGTCTTCGCGGCGCTGGCGCTGGCGGTCTATGGCTGGCGGCTGACACGCAGCGAGGCGCACGAGCCGCTGGATCAGCCGACGACGCGCCTGACGATGCGCGCGGTGAGCGGCGCGATCTTCGCGGGGCCGTTCTGGGTGGGGGCATGGATGCTGCTGAATAGCGCATTCATCCACTACTTCCCTGGTGGCCAGCCCACCGACACGAACTGGCATCAGGCCATCGCGACAGTCATCGCCGGGCTGGCCTATGTGCCGCTAGCGCTGTGGCTGGGCGCGGGCAGCCGCGCTGAGGGCATCAAGGGGCCGCGCCGTGGCTTCGTGCTGGCGCTACTGGCGGCGGGCGCGCTGGTGACGGCAGGCTCGGCTGCGACGCTGATCTACTCTGTCGTCACGGCGACGCTGGGTGTGCCGCTGCCCAACTGGCAAGATGTCGCACGCCAGGCCGGCGCTGCGCTGATCGTGGGGCTGGCGCTGGGCGGGCTGTATCTCTGGCTGGCGGCGCGTGAGGGCCAGTTTACCCGCGCGCCACGGCCACAGGTCGAGCCAGCCACCACCGGTGAGGCGGGCGCGCTGGCCGATGGCCATGCCACTGGCCAGGCCGCGCTCGATGATGTGCTGGCGCAGTTCCAGCAGGGGGGGCTGAACCAGGCCGAGGCGGCGGAGCGCATCCGCGCGCTGGCCCGCACCGGCGCGCTGGTATAAGGACGACCTCTTCCCCTGTCCCCCTCCCCCTGCGGGGGGAGGGGGAACCCAGCCCAGACGATGCGCGCCAGAGCAAGGAGTTTCTGGCGCGCAGGCTCTCTACCCTTGCCTGCGCAGCGGGCGCCTGGGCTACTATAAACTCCCTGTGAGGAGTGGTCTCGACACAGCGTATCAGCTATAGCCGCTTGCTGCGCAGGGCATTGCTCGCACGCACAGGTGTGGACGCTTCACGCAGCGTCGGGTGGTCGCGATCCAGACATGGAGCCGCGCCTAGCGAGCCAAGCTGAAGTTCTATGCGACGAAGCTCACACAAGGCCACACGTTCTCTGCTGCTGGCGTTTGCCGCAGCGCTCGCCATGCTGCTCGCGGCATGTCAACCGGGCGGCTACACCTGCGCGTGTGGTCAGCCGTATTATGTTGAGCAGATACTGAAAGAGTCTATTGGCGGCATCGCCGACATCAAGACCGTCGACCCGGCGGTCAACACCGACCTCTATTCGGCTGAGGTCATTGAGCTTCTCTGGCC
>DATAED010000312.1:0-8863 GCA_036258195.1 Ktedonobacterales bacterium | reverse complement strand
AGGGGCGTAGGACGTGGGAGGCGCTGACGGCGGCGCGGAGTTGTCCGCCCTGGGCTGGCGCATGTGCGGTATCACGGCCATTCCCTGCCCATCCGCTCGCCGACCAGCCAGCCCTTGCGCATCACCGTTCCACCTTCACGACCTGGCGCTTCTGGGTGGCCGAGAGCGACGACTCGAACTCCATGCTCTCGCGGAACAGGTTGACGACCTTCGGCGTAGGGCCACTGTAGATCGCACGTCCCTCTTCGATCCACACGGCGCGCTCACAGAGCTTGTAGGCCATATCGAGCGCGTGGGTGACGTAGAGAATCGTGCAGCCACGCTCGCGGAAGCTGACCATGCGCGTCTCGCACTTCTTCTGGAAGGCTTCGTCGCCCACCGAGAGCACTTCATCGACGATCAGCAGGTCGGGGTCGGCCTCGGCGGCGATGGCGAAGGCCAGGCGCGCAGTCATGCCCGACGAGTACGTGCGAATCGGCGAGTCGATGAACGCCTCCAGCTCGCTGAAATCGACGATGCTGTCGAACTTGCGCTTCATGGCTGGCTCTGAGAAGCCCAGCATCGCGCCATTCAGGAAGATGTTCTCGCGCCCGGTCAGCTCTGGGTGGAATCCCGCGCCCAATTCGATGATCGGCGCGACGTTGCCGCGCACCACCACGCGCCCGCTGGTGGGGGCGATTACGCGGGCGATGACCTTGAGCAGTGAGCTTTTGCCCGCGCCATTGCGTCCCACCAGCGCGACCGAGTCACCGAATTTGATGCGCAGGTTGATGTTGCGCAGCGCCCAGAACTCGTTGTAGCCCACCGTGCGGCGGGTGATGGTGCGAATGACCTGCTCCTTGAGCGAGGAGATGCGCTCGGTAGGCATGCGATAGCGCAGCGAGACGCCCGAGACGAGGATGGCGTCGTCGGACGACGGCTCCAGTGTGGGCGCGCCACGCCCGGCCTGGGTGGCGGCGGCGCCGAAGCGGTTGCCCCGCGCGCCAAACGTCGCGTTCCCGCTCAGCTTGCGCTCGCTGCCGCCGTGCGCGCCATTGGCGCCATGGCCTCCATTGGCTCCATTCTCGCGCGGGGAGTCGGGAGAATCTGACGAGTTAGAAGTGGTAAGCAAACTTCGCCTCCGTCCGCGTGAAGAGCAGCCAGCCGATAGTGAAGACGAGGAACGCCGAGGCCCAGGTGATCAACTGTACCTTCAGATCAGGTATCGCCGGTGGGAGCGTGACGGAGGTACCGCCGACGAGTCGCCCTTGCACCAGCGTACCACCAACGGTCACCGTCGAGCCGACAATCGCCGTCTGCGCCGCCGAGACGAACAGATACATGGGATTATATACCTCAATGCGCTGGAGCCAGATCGGCAGGATGTTGATCGGATAAAACACCGGTGTCAGGTAGTTGAACGCGGTAATCAGCACCAGATACATCTCGTAGATGTCGTTGAAGAAGACCGACATCGTCGAGATGATCAGGCCGACACCCAGCGTGAAGATCGTCACCTGCACACAGGCGATTGGGATATAGAGCCAGGTCAGGTGGAACGGCACGCGCATCGCCAGCGCGATCAGCACCAGCGGGATGAGCGTGAAGACCAGGTTGACCAACGCGCTGCCCACCGCTGAGATGACGAAGACGCTGGGAGGGATGTACATACGCCGCAGCGTCGAGCCGTTGCCCACCAGATTCGACATCGCCGCCACGGATCCCTGGGCGAAGAGGTTCCAGATGACTAGCCCTGCCAGCACGAAAACGGGGTAATATGGTTGCGACGAGCCGATCAGATACGAGAAGGCGATGGAGAGTACGATAGTCGTCAGCAGCGGGTTCAGCGTCACCCAGACGAACCCTAGCGCCGACCGCTTGTAGCGCACTTTCAGGTCACGTGAGACGAGATTGCGCACGAGCGACCGATAGCGCCAGACCTCTTGCGCCTCAACCAGCGCCTGTAGCTGTGTGCGAGCGGAGTCGTAGCTGACGGCCGGTACGGACTGCCTCATCGTTATTTCAGCTCTCAGTTTCTTCGTATCGGCGCTGGCCGATCGCTCTCATCACACGGAGGTTTCGCGCCAGACGCTCCCCTGCGTCAGTGGCGAGATGCGATATGGCTCCTGCCATGTGGCGCCTACGTCTACAGACGCGACCGCCGCTCCACAATAACATGGCCTGACTGTCGGTACAAAGCCGATGGTATGTCCGTACCATGCTGAGCGCCTGGCTCAGCGACGGCTCAGACGGCGCGGCGTCGCAACCGGCGCATCCTATGCGCATGCTGGGCGGCGTCGCCCCAGTTCAGAAAGCCTGCCGTCGCGAATCCATGCACGATGATCGCTGGCAGGATGGATTTACGCTTCGGCAGCGCAAACAGCGCGCCAAATAGCCCGCCCGCGAAGGTGACGCCCGCGATGGCGCGCCAGCTCCAGCCGCCGAGGCGATGAAACGCGCCGAATCCGGCCGTCACGCCTGCCCAGCCGAGCGGCCCGGCCACGCGCCGCACGCCTGGAATCCGCCGCAGGCCACGGATCGCCAGCGTCTGCACGATGCCCCGCCAGACGAACTCCTCAGCGGGGGCGTTCAGCGCGAAGTAATAAGCGGTCTGCAAGGTGTGGTCGGCGCGGGTGGGCAGGCGATAGCCTGGCGCGACCCAGCGGCGGAAGACGGCGGCGATCTGCGCGAATGGCAGGCCAATCGCCAGCCCCAGCAGCGCATCGCCCAGCCAGCCATCGCGCCGCAGCCCCAGCGCGCCGCCCCCATCGCGCGAGAAGCGCGCCCACAGACCAGCCACCAGCAGAAACGGCCCGACGCGGGTCAGCGTGTCTTTCCAGAGCCAGCGCCAGGTATCGCGCGGCGTGTTGAGTGGCGTCCTGGCGACCTCGCCCGGGCCAATCGGCGTGACCAGCAGCGGCACGCCAGCGGCGGTCAACTCGCGTAGCGCAGGGCCATCCCATCGCGCCAGGCGCTCTGGAGTGTCGCCCGCGTCGGTTGCGTCGGGCATGTGGGGCGCCGTCGCCATGAAGCTTCTCTCTCCTTCCGCGCTCGCGCGGCGCGACCGCATCCTCAGCGTTCTGATGCGGTCGCCGCAGGATTGGTCGCCACATGCACAGCGACCACGCCGCCCATCAGATAGTAGTAGCGCACATCGCGCCAGCCAGCGTCCTCCATGATGCGCTTGAGGGCGGGCGCGTCTGGATGCGAGACCACCGACGACGGTAGGTAGCTGTACGCCTCTGAACTGTTGCCGATCAGCCTGCCCAGCAGCGGCACGAGCTGATCGAAGTAGAGATGGTAGCCCCAGTTGAAGATGGGGTTGTAGGGATGGCTCATCTCCAGGCAGACGACGCGCCCGCCGGGCCGCGTCACACGCCGCATCTCGCGGAAGCCTGCCGGGATGTCGGAGAGGTTGCGCACGAGCCAGGCCGAGCTGACCGCGTCGAAGGCGCCGTCTGGCAGGTCGAGGGCGAGCACATCACCCTGACGCAGCTCGATCTGGTCGCTCAGCCCGCGCCGCGCCAGCTTCTCGCGCCCAACCTCCAGCATGCCTGCCGAGAAGTCAACGCCGACGATGTGCGCGTCTGGCGGGCTATTGCGCGCGATGGCGATGGCCATGTCGCCAGTGCCGCAGCCGAGGTCCAGCGCACGCTCGCCCGCGCGCAGCCCCACCTGGCGCGCCGCGAACGCCCGCCAGCGGCCATCCATGCCGCCCGTCATGACGCGGTTCATCAGGTCGTAAACGCCAGAGATGCGGTCGAACATCGAGCGCACATAGGCGGGCTTGCCACCAGCGGCGTCGAAGCGCGCGCGCAACTCTGGCGTGGGAAGCGATGAACTCATGCCTGCATCAACCTCGCTATGGTCTCAGATGATCTGCGGCGCCCATCGGCTCGCTAGTGGCTGCGCGAGAGCACGAAGTCGGTCAGGTCGATGAGCACCTGGCGATCAGGCGAATCGTGCAGCTCGGTCAGCAGCGCGTTGGCCCGTTCGGCGTATTGTCGCGCCAGCGCAAGTGACTCGTCGATGGCTAGTGTGCCGTTGACCCAGCGCACCACGGCCTCGATCTCCTCATCCGTTGGCGCTGTGGACTGGAAGAGCCGCTGAGCATGTTCGAGGCGGCCATTGTGCTCGTTTTGCAGGGCGAAGATGAGCGGCAGCGTCACCAGCCCCTGGCGGATGTCGTTGCCCGCAGGCTTGCCGATGGTGGCCGCAGTGCCAGTGTAATCGAGCACGTCATCGACGATCTGAAAGGCGATGCCCAGATTCAGCCCATACTCGTGCATCAGCGCGATGTGCGCATCCGAGGCGCCACCGACGGTCGCGCCACCCTTGCAGCAGGCGCCAATCAGGCAGGCGGTCTTGCGATTGACGCGCTCCAGATAGCTCTCGATAGAGGCGTCCATGTGGCGGGCGGAGCGCAGCTCGATGATGGCGCCCTCGCTGACGGTGGCCACCGTATCGGAGAAGAGCCGATCGATGCGGAAGTCGCCGACATCAGCGATCAGACCTGCGGTCTTGGCGAAGAGGTAGTCGCCCAGCAGAATCGCCACGGAGTCGCCGTAGCGCGCGTTGACGGTGGGGATGCCATGGCGGGTGTCGGCGTGATCGATGATGTCGTCGTGCACCAGCGTCGCCAGGTGAGTCATCTCGAAGGCGACGCTCAGCGGCAGGAGCTTCTCGAAGTGGTAGTGGAAGAGTCTGCCGGACAGCAGCGTCAGCGCGGTGCGCAGGCGCTTGCCCGGGGAGCTGAGCGCATAGGCGCCGGCGGCATTCATGAGGTCTAGCCCGGAGCTGGCGCGTCGCTGGAACTCGCGATCGACGATCTCCAGGTCAGGCTCGATGGTAGCGAAAAGCCGGCTCAATGTGGCCGTATCGCTCATAGCTCCTCCTGAGTGTACGGGACATGTGGCGCCTCACACACAACCGCCTTAGCTTGCGCCTTCGTCTATTGTAACACGGGTTGACGCCTTCGCCCATCAGGCGAGCGCCTGACGCCTCACATGCGGCGCACACCGCAGACACAAGGCGCACACCGATGACAGACAAGGGCGCCGCCCCTCCCGGCGCGGGAAGAGCGGCGTCGCTCTGTGCGCTCATTTCGCCATGCGGCGATGCCAGCAATCAGTGGGCCAGATTGAGCGAGGGCCAGGGCCAGGTTTCGTGTGCTATCGTGTCTCAGCAGGACGCCAGACGAGCGAGTCGTCCTGGGCTTGCAGTGGAGGAGGAGTGAGCGCCATGAGCATCGACACAGAGCGGGCGCGGCAGTGGCTCGATGCCTATTCGCACGCCTGGCTGACCTATGATCCCGACGAGATCGGCGCGCTGTTCGCCGACGACGCCGAGTATCGCTGGCATCCTTGGGACGACGGAGATGAGGTGGCGCGAGGCCGCGCACAGATCGTGGCGGGCTGGCTGGAGAGCCGCGATCGCGCCGGGACCTATCGCGGCGAATACCGCCCGCTGCTCATCCAGGGCGATCAGGTGATCGCCGTCGGGGTGTCGTCCTACTACACCGACGAGACGCAGACGACGCTCGACCGCGTGTTCCACAACCTGTGGGTGCTGCGCTTCAACGACGCGGGCCAGTGCCAGTCGTTCACCGAATGGTATATGGAAGCGCCGAAAGCGTCGTAGCGCGGGGTAGGCTGGCGGTGTTGACCGCCAGCCTACCTTAGATGTCGCTGGTCTCGTCGAGCATGGCAAGGTCTTCCTGCAGGAAGAGATGCTCGAAGGGCAGCGACTCCACCACGTCGAGCGCCTCGCGGTACTCTCGCCAGGTGAGCCGTCGGCCCAGCTCTGGATCACCCACCACTTTGTAGGCCGGGAAATATTGGTCCATCACGCTCAGGCCGATGTCCAGCCCCACCTCTTCGGCGATCCAGGTGAGCACGTCGCGGGTACCAGCGTGGCCGCCGGGCATCACCAGATGGCGCACGATCAGCCCGCGCGTGGCGATGCCGTGCTCATCCAGCTTCAGCCCGCCCACCTGCCGATACATCTCCTTGAGCGCCGCGCGATTGAACTCGACGTAGTGGTGCATCTTGGAGGTGCGCATGGCCTCTTTGTTGTCGGCGTATTTGGCGTCGGGCAGGTAGATGTCGATGACGCCATCCAGCAGCTTGAGGACGTGCAGGTGCTCGTAGCCCGCGCAGTTGTAGACCATCGGGATGCGCAGGCCCTTGTCGGCGGCGATCACCAGGGCTTTCAGTATCTGTGGGACGAAGTGGGTGGGCGTCACCAGATCGATATTGTGCGCGCCCTTGCGCTGGAGGTGGAGCATCATGTCGGCCAGCCGCTCTGGCCCCACGCGAATGCCCTTGCCCATCTGGCTCAGCCAGTAGTTCTGGCAGTACGAGCAGCGCGCCTGGCAGCCGCCAAAGAAGATGGTGCCCGCGCCGCCTGTGCCGCTCAGCGGCGGCTCTTCGCGGCGGTGCAGGTTCCACGAGCCGACGATGATGTCCGTGCCGGAGTGGCAGGCGCCGGTCTTGCCCGCGATGCGGTTGACGGGGCAGTTCTGCGGGCAGACAGTGCAGCAGCGCAGCAGCTCCCAGGCGGCGTCGGCGCGGCGGGCCAGCTCACCTGTCGCGTGCAGCGCCAGATAGCCGGGGTAGTGCGCGGGTTGCACAGGCGCGCCGATGTCAGAGGTCTCCAGGGCCATGATTTCACACCACTTCGCTTGTCGCGTTGGTCGCGCTCATCGGCGGTTCAACTGCGTTTCAGGTCATCCCATGCGCGGCGGGCCAGCAGGGCGCTCTCGCGCAGGCCACGCCGCAGCGACCAGCGCTGCCCCTCCATCTGGCGTGTGGCGGCGCGCAGCTCGGCGTTGGCGCGGCGGAAGGCGGCCAGCGTCATCTGGTGGGCGAGTTTCAGGCTCGCCAGCGGATCAGGCGGGGCGCCTGGCTCGTTGAGCTCGCCCGTGAAGCCGCCGGTGGCCCGCGCCACCGTGTCTCGCTGCATCGCCGCGACCGCGCCGATCAGCGCACGCTGGTTAGGTTGTGTCGCCTGCTGGGCGGCGCCCTCCAGATCGTCGTAGGCCCAGCCGATGACGGCCAGCCACCAGTCGAGGTCTTCATCCGTCACTGGCTCGGCATCGGCGGCGAAGAACGCGCCACCGCGCGCGTCGGCCTGCGTCCGCTCGCGCACGATCACCTGCGGCGAGTCGTGGATGATGGGCGTGTAGTCGTCATGTGATTGCAGCCAGGCGTAGTAGACGGGGATGGCCGTGGCTAGCCGCGCAGTCGCCTCGTCAGCCGTCGCGCCGATGGCATAGGCGCCCGGCAGATCGGCGGCCAGCGCCAGCCACGAGCCATCAGGATAGTTCAGCAGATAGGCGTCATACGTGGCGTCTTCTTGCTGGTTGGTCATGCAAAAGCTCTCCTGGGATAGTGTGATTGGGGTTGGGCGAGCGGAACCTCTCCGTCCCCCTCCCCTCCGAGGGAGGGGGAACCCGTGGCACGGTTTACGCGCGGGGCGACCATGCCGTCTCCACGTCCCTTCCGGCTCCCCCTCTCCCTGTGGGAGAGGGGGTTGGGGGGTGAGGTCGTCACTCCACCAGCGCTCGACGCAACTCTACCACCTGATCGCGCAGTTGCGCCGCCTTCTCGAACTCCAGCGCCTTCGCCGCCAGCTTCATCTGCGACTCCAGCGTCTTGATCATGCGCGCGATCTCGTCTTTGGGCAGGTCGGCGATGGCGACGGCTCCGGTGGCCTCCTCATCGCGCTCCTCGGAGCGGAAGCGGTCGGAGAGCGCGCGCACCTCTTTCGTGATGCCGCGCGGCGTGATGCCGTGCTCCTCATTGTAGCGATGCTGGATCTCGCGGCGGCGGTTGGTCTCGTCAATCGCGCGGCGCATCGAGTCCGTCACCTTGTCGGCGTACATGATGACCGAGCCCTCGATGTGGCGCGCGGCACGGCCAATCGTCTGGATCAGCGAGCCTGTGGAGCGCAGGAAGCCCTCTTTATCGGCGTCCAGAATCGCCACCAGCGAGACTTCGGGCAGGTCGAGGCCCTCGCGCAGCAGGTTGATGCCCACCACCACGTCGTAGACGCCCAGCCGCAGGTCGCGCAATATCTCCACCCGCTCGATGGTCTCGATCTCGGAGTGCAGATAGTGGACTTTGACGCCCATCTCTTGCAGGTAGTCGGCCAGATCTTCGGCCATCTTCTTGGTCAGCGTCGTCACCAGCACGCGCTGGCCGTTCTCGGTGCGGTGGCGCACCTCGGCGAGCAGGTCGTCGATCTGCCCCTCGGTCGGGCGCACGCTGATGAGCGGATCGAGCACGCCGGTCGGGCGGATGATCTGCTCGGCGACGGTATGGCTGTGCTCATATTCGAATGGCCCCGGCGTGGCCGAGACGAAGACCGCCTGATGCAGATGCTCGAGGAACTCGGTGAACGTCAGCGGGCGATTGTCCAGCGCAGAGGGCAGGCGGAAGCCGTAGTCCACCAGCACCTGTTTGCGGGCGCGGTCGCCGTTGAACATGCCGCGCACCTGCGGCAGCGCGACATGCGACTCATCCACCACCATCAGGAAGTCGGGCGGGAAGTAGTCCAGCAGCGTCCACGGCTGCTCGCCCGCCGCGCGCCCGGCCAGGTGGCGTGAGTAGTTCTCGATGCCGGAGCAGATGCCCGTCTCGCGCAACATCTCGATGTCGAAGTTGGTGCGCTGGCGCAGGCGGGCGGCCTCCAGCAGCTTGCCCTCGCCCTCCAGCTCCTTCAGCCGCAGCGCCAGCTCTTCTTCGATGCTCACAATGGCTGTATTCAGCCGCTCCTGCGTGGTGACCCAGTGCTTGGCGGGGTAAACATCGAAGCGCTGGCGATTGCCCAGCACCTCGCCCGTCAGCGGGTCGATCTCGACGATGCGCTCGATCTCATCGCC